>JAYVNE010000182.1:0-3543 GCA_043758615.1 Akkermansiaceae bacterium | reverse complement strand
TTCGCGCGAGTGCGTCCCTGCTGGAAACGACCATGGAATGCGAATATCAGAGCGGAAACCAACAATAAAAACGCGCTCGCGGCGTTGAGGAACGCCGTAATCGGCCGCATTGAGGAGCCGCCAGACAACATTGTATCGTAAATCTGTCTGTATTCCCTTCGTTTTGATGCGCTCCAATCGCGAAAGATGTTCCGTCCAATCTTCATCCTTTCGGGCTGTTATGCCGGGATAAGTAAGTTGAAGGACGATATAGCCAAAATACTTCGTGAAGGAATCGCGCAGAAGTCCTTTGACGTTCTCGAAAACAAACGCGCGCGGTTGAATCTCACGCACCGCCCGTGCAGCCTCGGGGAATAAATTGCGCCGGTCACCCATTGCCCCATGCTTGCCACCAATCGAAAATGGTTGGCATGGCGGACCACCCGACACCAAGTCAACGCGACCATTCCATGTTTCAAAATTCTGGTCGTGAACGTCGCCCTCAATGAGGGGCCAGTGACGGACGAGGTCATAACCGCAGCGCTGGTTTGCTCGGATTGTCTCGCATGCGTCATGATTGAACTCCAGCACAGCGTCATGCTCGAAACCCGCGTTTGAGGCTGCAAGGGCAAGCCCGCCCGCGCCTGCGAACAACTCAATACATCGTAATGCACGATGAGAAGCATATTGTGATGGCTCCTCTCGGATGACGTAAGAGTCATCGTTCATCAATGCTTTGCGTAACGATTGTTTAAGTCGAATGGGTTGTTTTCGCCGTTGACTCTTACTGCGGTAGAGCGGCGTGACTTGCTTGCGGGAGCACTTGGTTTTCATCCTGACGAGGTATTTCCGAGACTACCAAGAAGTCGGCGCATGTCGAGGAAACATCTGCGCATGGAACACACACGCGTGAAGGGATTAGACGATCCGGACATGCGGCGGCTTCGCTACAGCCCCACTTCATCCATCATGCTTCCATATCACGGACTCACCGGCGCGCTCGACACATTGCTGATGTCCCCACCGTGTTCGCGCTCAAACTCGACCGCTGCGCCGCGCGGTTCAGCGGCAGCCCCTTCTCCATGCGCAACTCGGCATAAAGACCTCAAATGTTCACGGAAAAGATTCCCGGCAATGGCTATCGGATCGCGTTTTATGTTTATGCCGTCAATGCAGCATTTGGTTGTGTGCTGTCATTGTCACAGTTGTGACACGGTGCTCAGTTTATGCCTGAGACAAATGGTGTTTCCTTGCATGAACATCTTGAGGTTGTAGTGCAGGCGGAAGTAACAATTACACGTCTTTGCCAAGTTGCTTGGGATGACCATTCTAGCCCGTTGACTTGTCGATGAAGCTTGCAATGCGAGACCTTAGGATTCGAATAAAAGTCGCATTTCGGCTTTCGGCGTCTTGGATCAAAGCATCATAGTTCATCACGAACAAATCCACGATAAATGGATTGTCCTCGTCCGTGACGATTATTGGTTGCGGTTTGTAAAAAACTTGCCCGTGAGAGAATAGCTCCTTGAACTGGTCCTCCTTAAGCGAACGTCGGAATTCTTGATCAATGTCAGTAATGCCATAGAACCAGATGCGCTCAATTTTATGATCAAAGTAGCTTAGGAGTTTTCTTGCGCGTTGCCGCAACTGACTCACCACTTCTTCTTTTTTTGCCAATTCTACATCCTTCCGTTTCAATTCAATCACGACAACACTTACTTTATCTGAAGTTTGAGGATCAGATGAAAACACTATTGTGATATCCGGGCGACCCGCGTCCTTCAAATCATCCAAGGCAATTTTCTTTACTACTTCCGTCATCTCCTTGTCGCTGAGCACCGAGTCGTAGCTCATATATTTATCATCGAGCATCCATACATTGTTGTTGTAAACATCCTCTACCAGATTCTCCCCATCGAAATTCCGTTTCATCGGAACAATTAGGCCGTGAATCTCCGCCTCGCTATTTTTCGGATTTATTAATTTCAATTTTTCAATAATCCTAGCGCGATAAAGCACGTATTCCATGAGCGCCCGTGCCGACAACTCCAATGCCTTTTCATATCTTCCATCGTCGAGATTCTCGCATTCCAGAAGTTTTTTTTGATCGTTGAAAAAACTTTTTTGTGCTTCTTCCAAGGCGACTGTTCTCACAATCAAGCCGGTAATATCTTTAGGGTAATAACCAGCGAGATGTGGGTAGACTTTATCCAGCTCCCCCTCTATTTTCTGATTTTCTTCAACAACTTTTGGAATCTCTGTGGCAATAATTCGCCCTATAGCCTTTCTGAGTATTGTCCTCAGGTTCTTCTCTGTAATCTCGTCGGGTAGATCAAGTTTTTGCCGAGAAGCATTCGTCTTGCCAATAAAAAACTCCGATGCAAAAAAGAACGCTAACTGATACCCAGATGGTATCGATTCAATTGAAACCAAGTCATAATTAATCGCTCTTCCATCAATACATATGGAGGTTGTAATAAATTTCTCCCTGGTGAAATCCTGTGCGATTGAGTAATGAATATCTATGTTCTGATAGAAATCTAGGGATGATTCCTGAATGGTTTCTTTCTTCAGAATTGGCAAGTCATCCAACGTCAACTTCGCCGCGCCAGAAACAAATTCTTGGTCGTAGTTTGGCACTTTTATTTCAAGGGAAATATCAACCTGAAACAGCCCCTTAGCTTCTTTCTTGGCGAATAGTAGCGGGAAGAAATGTTGAAGTATGGATTCTTTAATTCGATTTGGGATTAGATAGCCGTAACTTTTGACTCTCTCGCCTGAAAAGTAGCGGTAGTCTATTTTCGTTCCCGTTAACGCGTTGTGATCAACGATTGCACATTCCCCATTAAAATTTGTATTAAACTCAAAAGTTCGCTTCTTGTCACCTCCAAAACAACTTTCGAAAGCGACCTCATTAAAATAGGCCAAAAACACAAGCCGCCCTAGGCCCTTGTGATCAGGCGAATCAACCTCCAGAAGACTGGAAAACTTGTCAA
The DNA here is from genome assembly GCA_043758615.1 of Akkermansiaceae bacterium. Taxonomy (GTDB): domain Bacteria; phylum Verrucomicrobiota; class Verrucomicrobiia; order Verrucomicrobiales; family Akkermansiaceae; genus Luteolibacter. The sequence continues at coordinate 568 of JAYVNE010000182.1, read as the reverse complement.
AATCGAGATCGGTAAAGCCACGACCATTGTCCTGGATTACGAGCCTGAGAGTGTCTGGTTTATCAAACGCTTCAATTGCAATTTTGATGCTGATCTTGTCAGCCCCTGCATCGATCGCATTAGCGATGGCTTCAAAGTAGATTTGTTCAAGTGACGGACTCGGATGAAATGTCTGAACTGCTTTCTTCAGATTGATCTTCATGTGAATCTCTGGGGCTTAAATTCTGCGTTCATGCTACTAGGAATGGTGTGAGGGGAATGTCAAAGTCTCAATAACCCCGCCTGCACCACTTCTGCGGTCTTCGCTAAATCTTCCTCGCTGTGGGCAAGGCTGATGAAGCCGGTCTCGAACTGGCTCGGGGCGAAGTAAACACCGTGGTCGAGGCAGTGCTGGAAAAATTTCCTAAACGCGGCGAGGTCGCTGGTCTTGGCGTCGGTGAGATTGCGCACGGGCTTCTCGGTGAAGAAGAGGCAGAACATGCTGCCGGTGCGATACCATTGATAATTTCGCCCGGTCTTCTGGAGGATTTCGATCACGGCGTCTTCCATGATCGCGCCGAGTTGTTCC
>JAYVNE010000181.1:0-10987 GCA_043758615.1 Akkermansiaceae bacterium | reverse complement strand
GACACCATGCAAACGTCTATTATACAGGCTTTGTTGGCATCAGATCCAGTGTGCCGGAGAGATTGCCAGAAAACCCTGATTTTATCCCAAATGACCCTCAAGTTAGCGCCATTCGGGTCAGTCCCCGCAGTCTCACGAATCGGTTGACGTTTCGAGCGGTGTTGCGCAGTTTGGGACATGTCCAGATCACTTCGTTTCCAATATCCCGGGGCGGTTTATCATGTCATGGCACGTGGAGACGGGGGCAAGACGGTTTTCGAGAACAAGGAGGATTGTGAGGTGTTTCTCCATCGCTTGGGAGAGGCCTGCGGTAGCTGCGGGTGGCGGGTGCATGCCTGGGTGTTGATGGGCAACCACTTTCACCTGCTTCTGGAAACACCACAGGCGAATCTGGTGGCGGGCATGAAATGGTTGCTCGGTGTTTTCAGCCAAGGTTGGAACCGGGCTCGCGGGCGGAAGGGGCATGTGTTCCAAGGTCGCTACAAATCGGTTCCGGTGAGCGGGGACGATACGGATCGATACTATTTCCGCATCGTGGCGGATTACATCCATCTCAATCCCGCCCGCGCGGGGTTGGCTGGAGGTCAACTCGGTAAACTGGCGGACTACCGCTGGAGCAGTCTGGCATCGTATGCGCGAGGCACCGGGCCGGAATGGCTGGAGATGGACCGCGTGTTGCAATCCTTCGAGCTAGCCAAAGACGGCAGGGGCAGGCGCGCCTATGTCGCATGGCTTGAGGCGAGAGCGGAAGAGGGAGGAAAAATCGGCGAGAAGGCCCAAGCGGCCATGAAGCGTGGGTGGTATTTGGGAGAAAACAGTTTCAAGGATCAATTGCTGGACCTGATGGAGAAGCTAAAAGGCGGGGCAAGAACAAGACCGCGCAGGGGCACAGCGGAAAGCTGGCAGGATCATGGCGAGAGGGATGCCGAGGACCTGATTTTACATTATGCACCGGCGTTAGGCTTGCCTGCCGGCAGCGAGGAATTGAACGCCTTGCGCAAAGGGGATGAGCGCAAGGCTTTGCTGGCGGGTTTGCTGGCGCGTAAGACGACCGTGAGCCGGGAGTGGCTGGGCCAACGCCTTGGGATGGGGCATCCGGGGTCGGTCAGTCGGATCTTGGGTAAGGTGAAAGGAAATCAGAAACTGGCAAAACGATTGGATGAACTCGATAGCTTGTGAGACTGAGGGGACTGACCCCAAAACGTATTATATTTGCGGTCCCACCGCCTCGGGGAAATCTGCCCTCGCGCTGGAAATGGCGCGCAAACTCGACGGCGAAATCGTCAATGCCGATGCCTTCCAGCTTTATCGAGGGTTAGAAATCGTCAGTGCCGCGCCTTCCGCCGATGAGCGCTCCAAGGTTCGCCATCATCTCTACGGTGTTCTCGAACCCACGGATTCCGCCGATGCCCAGCTTTATGTAAAACTTGCGAAACCGATCATCGCAGAAATCCAATCACGCGGAAAAACCCCGATCATCACCGGCGGCTCCGGGCTCTATCTGAAATTCCTCACCCATGGTGCGGCCCCACTTCCGACGGGAGACGCCAACCTGCGGGCTGAAATGGATGCAAAATCACTCGAAGAGCTTGTGGCCAAACTTCAAGAGTTAGATCCGATTGAAGCTTCACGCACCGCTCTGCAAAATCGACGCTTCGTTTCGCGGGCTTTAGAAATCTGCCTTCTCAGCGGGCAGAAAGCATCCGACCTACGCGACCAATGGGAATCACAAACGATTGCAATATCATCACAACTACGCGGCATCGTCATCCAGCGCAGCCGACCAGATCTCCATGCCCGAATCGCACTGAGAACCCGCTCGATGTTGAATCACGGTGCAGTGGAAGAAGTCGCTGCTTTGAAGGGAGTTTCCTCCAATTGTGAGAAAGCCATCGGCTTCCGCGAGATCCGCTCGCTCATCGCGGGAAACATTGATCGTCCGACTTGCGAGGAACTGATCAACGCCGCCACGCGTCAATATGCGAAGCGCCAAGAAACTTGGTTCCGCCGGGAAAAATGGCTGATGCCTCAATTGACCGATGCTTAAGTCCCGCAGCGGCGGAAACGAGCGTCCAACTTACTCTTGCCGCTAGTCTCCTCTATCTTTAAAAAGTAACGTGTTTTCCGCCATGAAGTCATTTTGCTGCCTCCTCGCCACGGTCATTTTTCTGTTACCATCGGCGGTTTTCGCAGCGCAAGACGGACATGACAAACCCGCCTACCCCAGGCTAAAGGACGGTAGCACCCAGTATTCTACGTTTCCAAAACCGATAGAGACCTACCCGTCTGCGGAAGGTGGAATCATTGAAACCCTCAAAACCCGGGCGACGTTAGAACCCTTCAACGTCGCGGCATCCCTGATTTTTCTTCTAGCAATCTTACACACCTTTGCAGCGAGTTCGTTCACCAAACTGTCCCACAAGCTGGAACATGAACACGAAGAGCAGCTAAAACGCCGCGGCGTGAAGGACAATCAGCACCCGGACGGTGTCGCTGAAGTTTCTTTCTCCGCCACCGTATTTCACTACCTCGGCGAGGTGGAGGCGGTGTTTGGCATGTGGGTGATCGCTCTAGCAGGTGCAGCGGTTTACTATCATTCGTGGCACGATTTCATTCTTTATATCGCGAAGGATCGCGTCTTCACCGAGCCGCTGTTCGTTTTCGTCATCATGGCCATCGCTGCGAGCCGCCCCGTCCTGCGCTTCGCGGAAATTCTGATGGCGAGGGCTGCGGCATTGGGCAATGGCACACCCGCTGCCTGGTGGATGAGCGTGCTAATCATTGCGCCGATTCTTGGCTCCTTCATCACCGAGCCTGCCGCCATGACCATCGGCGCACTATTGTTAGCCAAACGCTTCTATCGATTCGATCCGCCACCGATGCTGGCTTATGGCACGCTCGGGCTGTTATTTGTAAACATTTCCGTCGGTGGCACACTCACCCACTTCGCCGCGCCGCCGGTGCTGATGGTCGCCGGGAAATGGGGCTGGGACACCCTATTCATGTTAGAGCATTTCGGCTGGAAGGCAGCCATTGGAATCGCCTTATCTACCGGGCTTTATTTCATTTTCTTCCGCAAGGAACTGTTCAAGATTTCCGATAGAGCAGATGGGCACGAGGACGGCGTGATTGAAAGAACTGTCTGGCACGAGCGGGAAAACCCGATCCCTGTTTGGGTGACGTTCGTTCATTTGGCCTTCCTCGCTTGGACGGTTTACACGGCACATTATCCCGTAATTTTCATCGGCGGCTTCCTTTTCTTCATGGCATTCACTCATGCGACGGGCCATCACCAGAATCCCATCTCGTTAAAAAGCCCGCTGCTTGTCGGCTTCTTTCTGGCAGGTCTGGTAATCCACGGCGGTTGCCAATCATGGTGGATTGCCCCGGTGATCATGGCCCTGCCAAATCAGGCACTGATGCTAGGCTCCACCATTCTCACGGCTTTCAATGATAATGCAGCCATCACTTATCTCGCCTCCCAGGTGGAAGGACTTTCCCTAGCAGCAAAACACGCGGTGGTCGCCGGAGCCGTAACCGGTGGTGGACTTACCGTGATCGCGAATGCCCCAAATCCTGCGGGTCAAAGCATTCTCTCGCGATTTTTTAAAGACGGGATCTCACCCTTGGGGCTGCTGCTTGGAGCCTTAGTACCTACTCTCATCGTTTACCTTGGTTTCATCATCCTTCCTAACGGTACCGCGAAAGAACACCCTGATAGCCCTTCGGAAAATCCACCTGCCATCGAACAAACTATCCACCCATAAACCAACATGTTCACCGGACTCGTCGAAGCCACAGGAAAGGTCATCTCGCTCGAACTGAAAGGCGAGCAAGCACGGCTAACTTTAGAAATCCCGTTCTCTAACGATCTCGCACTCGGAGACTCCGTTGCCATCAACGGCTGCTGCCTGACCGTAGCGGACCTTGCGCCCCACCGGGTTTCATTTGATTTGTTAGCGCAAACGTTGCGAGTCACCTCGCTCAGCTCGCTCGCCAAGAACTCAATCGTCAATCTCGAACGCGCGATGATGGTGGGCGACCGCTTTGGCGGCCATTTCGTTCAGGGTCATGTCGATGCCACAGGCACGATCACCCGCCTTGAGGAAACCGGGCAAGATCACATTGTCGGCGTTAAACTGCCGCCCGAAATCCATCGCCTGTGCATCGACAAAGGCTCGCTCACGCTCGACGGCATCTCCCTCACCATCGCCGAACTCACCTCCGAAGGCGCGGTTTTTTGGATCACTCCGCACACTTGGGAGCACACCCACCTACATGCGGCAGCCATTGGCCAAGCAATGAATCTCGAAGTGGATATGCTCGCAAAATATGTGGACAAGTTGCTTTCTGCTAGACTCCAGCACCCCGCTACCGACCTGATCTAAAATCTAACGAAGTAGCTCATTCCGATTACGCAAAATACGTGTCCTCGTGAGCATACGGTGGTGAACAGCAGCAGAGAAACTGCAATGGATCGATGGCGCGGATCTGGTGCCAAGCCCCGGGTGGGATGAGAATCGCATCGCCGGGGTGGACCTCCTGGCAGATGCCATCGATCTCCATGATGCCAGTGCCGGCGAGCAGGTAATAAAGCTCCTCGCTCATTTTATGATAATGCCGATCCGTTTCACCACCGGCGGGAAGCGTGGCCTCGGCAAGACTTTGATGGACGACTGGCGCATTTGATAGGTCCAACAAACTACGGATAGTGGATCCGTCCTTGGTGGTAAATGGTACTTGCTGCTCGCGCTTACGGACTTCCATACCGGAGGAAATCACGAAGCACGCCGAAGATCAACTCGGCATGTCCGGCGGCGATTCGATAGATGACTTGCGGTTAAGAAAAGCAGAGATGATTCCTGCGAATACCAACAGCGCCCCAAACACACAAACGATGGCCGCACCGGACGGAAGATCCTGGTAAAAGGAAACCATCAATCCGCTCACTCCGCCGATCAACGACAACACGACTCCGATGGCCAGCCGCGCGCCAAAGCGGCGTGCCGTGAGGATCCCACAGACGGCTGGAACAATCAGATAAGTAAATACTAACAACACGCCAACGATTTGCACAAAGCTGGTGACCACCAGTCCGAAAGTGGCGTAGAAAAGGAAATCCCACAGTTTCACTGGCAGTCCGCTAGAGGCCGCTTCCTTGGGTGAGAACGAAAGTAGCATAAACTTCTTTCGCGCGAGCCAGTGAAAGATCCCTACACCCGCAAACAATGCAAGTGTCCGGAAGATTTCCTCCTTGGTGACGAGCAGGATGTTTCCCACAAGCATGTTCTTGATCTGTTCATCACCTTCCGTGGAGTAACTTAACAGAATCACTGAAGCGGCAGCGGCCACTACATATGAAATTCCAATGATGGCTTCTTGCGGGACCTCCCCGCTGCGCTTCCCGGTGAAGGCAAATAGCCCGGCTGCTAGAACGGTGAATCCTAACGAGATCCAAAATGTGAGTGGCCCACCCGGGTCCATGTGTTTCATCACGGCGAAGCAGACGCCGAGCGAGGCCATTTGAGCCATCGCAATATCGATGAAAATAATTCCTCTCCGGACGACGTGCAAACCAAGGTAAACAAGGAGTCCCGGCAACAATACGCAGGCCATTATCGGCCACATCATGACTTCCCACATACGATTAGTTTTTAAGTGCGGTGGTCATGCGGGCGACGAGGACATCGATCAAACCGACGTAGCTTGTGGTGTTAGGCAACGCCTCCGGATACTGGGCCATATCCACGACATGGGCACCGGTGGAACTTGCCACTTTTTCAGCAATTTTTCGATTATGATAGGGCTCCACCAGTATGGCCTTGATTTGGTTACTCTTGATCAGACTGATCACTTCCACGAGACGCGCAGGCGATGGCGGCACGCCGGGTTTCGGCTCTAAGAAGACATTCACATCCAAACCAAAACGATGGGCGAAATAGAGCCAGTCATCATGATAAGCGGCCACATGCCGGCCACGGAACGGCAGCATCGCTCGGCCCCACTCCTGAAGCTTGGCATCGATCATTGCTTCAAATTTTTTCTCGTTCGCCTGATAGATCACCGAGTTTGCGGGATCAACGGCCGCAAAAGCCACAGCGATGTGCGCGGCTACGGCCTTCGCTATGATCGGGTCCACCATGAAATGTGGATTGCCCGAAGCATGCACATCACCTGCTGCACGGCTTAATGTAGCGGGCACATCGAGCAGGTGAATGCCCTCAGAGGCAAGCACGCGACCGGGTGCTCCGACTTCGATTTTCGAATTCCGCGCCGTCTGGAGCAACGGCGGCAGCCAACCGACTTCCAGCTCGGCACCTCCTTCGATGAGCACATCAGCGGTGCGCAGTTTTACAATGAAGCTCGGCCGGGCATCGACGAAATGCGGGTCCTCGGTAGGTTTACCCATCACGGTAACGTCCACATGATCACCACCGATTTCTCGGGCGAGGGCGGCATAGTCCGACAATGTGGTGACGACATTCAGTTTCGCTTGAGCCGAGCCGATGAGAGCGGTGCAGACCGCGATTAGAAAAGGTATATTTGGTTTCATAAAATTCGAGTCATTGATTGATAGATTAATATTTGTGAGCGCCATGGGCACCAAGGCTGATTTCATACATCAGGAAAAGTGAGTCTTCGTCTCGTTTCGCAAGAAAGTCGGTGGACTCAAGGATATCGTGATTATATTGAAGGCGCAGTTTCGAGAATTCCGAAGGATACCACGAAAGGTCTGCGGACATGCGAAGCCTACTTTGCCGCAAAGGGTCATCCGTGATGGAAGAGTCATCAATTTTGACATAATCGCCACGCACCCCTGCTGCCCAGCCTTTGCGGAAACCCCATACGACTTGAGAATAGACACCCCAGTCGTTGAAAATTTCTGCGCTGGGAAAGGCATCATCAAGACCCCGTCCAGCCTCGTAACGACGAAACATTGCCTCGCTCTGCCATTTCACGAAAGGCCAGCCACCTTCGGCATTGGCGGGTTTCCATTTGTAAAACAGATCGATCCCATAAATTTCGGTGCGGCTATCTTCGCCGGTATCATTCGGCCCAAAGGCTGCGGAAATTCCCGTTAGAATTGTCTGAGTGGGGGTCAGATCGAACGATGCCTCCAAACGCGGCGTGAAAACCATGTCCGAAATGCTGGTGGTTTGGCGATTGATCGTCGGCCTACCAAAGAACGTGTCATCCTCGCCCGGATTACGAAAGGAATAGCCGGTGCCACCTTGGCCATTTTGCACGGCCAGAAGTGCCTGTGCGTAAAACGGAGTTGGAATCACCCATGCGACCTGTGCACCAACACCGCGCAATCCATCACGACCTAACATCATCCCATTGACCAGTGGTGCATCCACGAAATCCCATGTGTGCGGATGCATGGGATTGTTGCGACCGAATGGAGTGAAGAACTGCCCTCCTTTGAATTGTAGGCCATAGGGCAGAGAGGTGGTTTGGCCAAATGCTTCCTCCACTTCCACAGCGCTTTCATTGTTATTATCCAGCTTGAAGACAATGTTAGCAAAGCCTTCAAAATACGGGTCCACCGCACCATCAAGCGCGAGTTCCACGTTTCTGGCGTTGAAGCCGTTTTGCTGCGGATCATGATCGCCGACTTCGAGCGTGCTGAGATCATCATCGGAAGAGGCGGCCCCGACAATGATCGCATCAAACGAGATGTTCAGGTAGCTGCCCTTCGCCGCACCTCCACTACCCCCGATCAAGCCGGGTGATGAAATGAGGCCCGGAGATGGAGCGCTTGCTGGCGAGCTTGCAACCACAGCGGAATCTGTGGTGGGAAAAACATCCCCGGTTGGAACCGCTAATGCACTGGCCGGTGGAAGCACTGCCGGAGAACCGGCGACGACTGTCGCATCATGGGTCGGAAACACGGGAGGCAATTCTGCCAGCACAGGCGGACTTTCCCCGGGAGCGGAGCGTGGTGTCGGAGACTGTTTCAAGGTCTCGATCACTAATTGCTGGTCAGAGATCTGTTTCTTGAGGTTGTCGATTTGTGACTGATGTTGGGTCTGGATTTCCTGGATGCTTTTTTGCATCTCAAGAAGTTGTTTCTGGATTGCCTCATTGGAGGTAGGCGAAGAAGCGGGCTCCTCGGCTTGAAGTCGGATAGAAATGAGAATACTGGCGATGAAAATGGATACAGATTTGTGAATGTACATGGGAATGCATGATAGATATTATAGATGGGCATGGCATTTGCCACGCTTGTCAGGCACGGAAAAAAAGTTGTCCCCGCGAAACGAATCAATTCTATCAGGCAATGTCGGGCGGCCCATGCACAAGTAAGCTGCCACACAAATGATGAGGCAGCACGTGGCGAACTTCCGCAGAAATAAACTCCACTCCAACAGCTACCAGCAGGAAGTCCGGTGCTACAATCGGGGCAATGACAGTGAGATCAATCGACCCCGCTTGGAAATCTGTAACAAGACAATGGTGACTGGACTCATGAGAATCCGAGTGACAGCACTCGTGCAACTCAGGCGAGACGCTCATCATCGAAATGACGAGGATCTGAATGATCGCAACCCAAACCAAGGGCGCGAACAGGCGCATCCATCGGGTTTGGATAGGGTGGTCACTCATCTGCGTGGGAGATATTAAATAAAGCTAAATGAAGCAAGCTGATTTTATTCAGTTAGGATAATTACGTCTTGAGAGGATGGCCCGATAAATAAAAAGCCCCACCTGCAGGGAGATCCACTGGAAAGCTGATTTAATATCAGGAATCGCAAGTTGGATGTTTGAAGCGAGCAGCGTGGGTAACCTAAGTGAGATCATTTTAAATCCAAAGAGCCCGCTTTTCTGCAAACGCGTGGGAAGCTCACAGCATCACATGCCATTATGTTCTCCTGGCCGCCAGCCGCAGAGATGAACTGGACATGCTCGCGTCAATTTCCATGCTCCACGCATGCCCGCTGTCCAAGTTGATTTAGCCGAAAGATCTTACGATGTGCTCGTTGCTCCCGGCACGCTCATCCATGCCGGTGATTTGATCTCCGGAGCGGGACTTTCCGGGCTGCATGCGGCGGTGATCAGCGACGAGACGGTGGCGCGGCTTCACTCCGGTGCATTGTTAAAATCGCTAGAAGCCGCCGGTTTCCGCCCCACGCTGCACACGGTGACCGCCGGCGAGGCATCGAAGTCGATGGGGCATGTGGAAACGCTTTGCCGCGAAATGATCCGCGCAGGTCATGACCGGAAGTCCGTGGTGATCGCTCTGGGCGGCGGTGTCGTCGGCGATCTAGCAGGATTCGTGGCATCCATTTTCTATCGGGGCATTCCGTTCGTGCAGATTCCCACAACGATCGTAGCGCAAGTGGATTCCTCGGTGGGCGGGAAAACCGGGGTGAATGTGGGAGAGGGAAAAAATTTACTGGGAGCATTCCATCAGCCGCGGTTAGTGATCGTGGATCCTGAAACACTCCGCACACTGCCGGACCGCGAGTTTTGTGAAGGTTTCGCGGAGGCGATCAAACACGCCGCCATCCGCGATGCGGCGATGCTTGATGACCTCGCGTCGTTAGAGCCCGCAAGGCGCGATGTGCCTGCGAATTTGATCGCCCGCAACATCGCCATTAAAGCCCGAGTCGTGGAAGCGGACGAACACGAGACACTCGGCATCCGCGCGTTGCTGAATTTCGGCCACACCATCGGCCACGGCATCGAGGCATCTGTGCCGTATGGCGAGATGTTGCATGGCGAGGCGATTTCGTTAGGGATACGCGCGGCGCTGCTGATTTCGGAAAAGCACGCGGGGCTTGCTCCGGAAGCGAGCGCCAAGGTGATCAGCCTATTAGAACACTATCACCTTCCACTTCTACTATCACCTGCTATTACGACGGACACGGTGATGGAAAAACTCGCTAGAGATAAGAAATTCTCCTCAGGAGCCATCCGCTTTGTCGTGCTCGACAAACTCGGCAGCGCGAAAGTGATCAACACGGTCACCGCCGAGGACTTGCGCGAGGCCATCGAGCATTTGCGGAAAGTCTGAGTCCGCTTTCGGCACGTGGTAAAATGTAATCGAACTACAATCCGGCTCGATTTCAAACCCGTTCCAGCAAAGTCCACTCATGAACGGATTGGGCTGGCCGCTTAAATTCGCACTTCTGGAAAACGCCGGGAATATCGCCCTTGCTTGCGCTTGCGCTCGGCGCGGGCATCATCTAAAAATTTGGCCGATGATACGCCGACTCGCCCTCATTTCGCTCGCTCTGTTTCCTGCCCTCGCCTTGTGCGAGCCAGCTAAGGAAGCTGAAAAACCCGCCACTCCAGCTGCTGCCAAAGCGCCTAAAGTCCGCTTAAAGACTAACAAGGGGGACATCGTCATCGAGTTGAATGCGGAAAAAGCGCCGATCACGGTGGCGAATTTCCTGAGCTACGTGAACAAAAAGCATTACGACGGCACGGTTTTCCACCGGGTGATCTCGGGCTTTATGATCCAAGGCGGCGGATTCGCTCTCGAAGGCAAGAGCCTAGTCGAAAAGGAATCCGGCAAGGGTATCAAAAACGAAGGCCAGAACGGACTTTCCAACGAGCACGGCACGATCGCGATGGCACGCACCAGCGATCCTAACAGCGCAACGGCGCAGTTTTTCATCAATGTCAATGACAACGCGATGCTCAACTATCCGAGCAATGGTGGCTATGCGGTCTTCGGTAAAGTGGTGGAAGGCATGGACGTAGTGGATAAGATCAAGGCCTTACCAACCGGCACCGCAACGCTCACGATGCGCCACCCAATGACTCACGAAAAAATGGAAGCACCATCTCAAGACGTGCCTACGGAAAACGTGGTGATCACCTCCGCCACCGCCGAGTGATCATTGCCTAACATTTCCTGCATGCAACTCTGGCTTTGCCCACTCATTGCTTTCCTTTGCGGGTCGGTTCCTTTTGGCCTGATCATTGCGAAGGTGAAGGGAATCGATATTCGTAAGCACGGTTCCGGCAATATTGG
>JAYVNE010000180.1:0-10995 GCA_043758615.1 Akkermansiaceae bacterium | reverse complement strand
ATTCGAGTTCAGCCTGCCCGGTGGTTGCAGTAAATAAGGTAGCCATGACCCTCGCGCTTGGCATGACTTCCAATCTCCTTGCCTAACTCTACTGTGTTATTTGACTGATATCTTCGACAGACCAGAGGGCGGGGCGGGTGGCTCGGGTTTTACGTCGTCGTCGGCTCTGGTTTTTTTGACGTTTGGTAATCCGTAGTTCAAGCATGCGGCGGACTTACTTTTCTTATGGTGGAAAATCGCTACACCCACAATCCCATGGGGAATCATTTCTCGCGCTTTTCCTAGAGCGTTTCGGCCTATCCGGATGCAATCATCTACGAGTTCAGCGAGACGGGCATCGAGCCTGTGAGCTATCGGGACTCGCAACCCTATCAGGTGACGAGCCGCTTTTTGAAAAGCCCGGAAGTGATGCTGGAGAGACTGTTCTCAGATTGATCAAGAGCATCAGCGCATAGCCGCCGACCCGCAGGAACTCAACTTTCCGCGCAGGCGGATGTAGCAGATGTCGAGTTGTTCCTCAGAAGCGATTCCCAGCAAGGACAGGCTGCCACTCCGTATCACATCGTCAGTAGCGGCAACAAGACGACCGAGCTCATTACGACTGAGTGAAAGCGGTTTCGGGCGGAACGAATTCTGGGTTCCATCTCACAGCCCGCGGAACTCCGAGGCGAGCTTCTTGGCGGTGGCGATGGTATTACGATGGAGCTTCGCGGTGAATGCGGGCTCGCGGTTGTAGCCGCCGCCGTAGAGCACGGCCACCGGGATACGGTTTTTGATGAAGGCCCCTAACAAAACTTCGTCGCGCCGCTGAATGTCTTTGAGGGAAAGATGCATCTGTCCGAAACGGTCGTTGCGATGATTGTCCGCGCCTGAAATCCAGATGACTAAGTCAGGCACGAAGGCGTCGAGCGCACCTGCTAGACTGGTGAAAAGCTGCTTCAAATACATCTCCCCTTCCACGTAGCGAACGGTTTCGATATCGAGCGAGCTGATGATTTTTTTGGTCGGATAGTTTTTTCCAACGTGAATCGAATAAGTGAAAACGCGCGGGTCGTCTGCAAGCAATGATGCGGTGCCGTTGCCTTGGTGTGCATCAGTATCCACCACCATGATCTTTATGTTAGGTTGTTTATCCTGAAGATCGCGGATGGCGATGGCGACATCATTAAAAACGCAATAGCCCTCGCCATGTTCGCGAAACGCATGATGAGTGCCGCCGGCGAGGCAGACGCCGACGCCTTCTGCAAGCGCGGCATGGCAGGCGAGGCGGGTGGCCTCCACCTCGGTGATACTGCGCTGATAGAGACGCGGGGTGACGGGCAGGCCTAGCAGCATTTGCTCCTTTCGCCCGAGCAGGCCGGATTCGATTTTGTGAATATAGTCCGCTTCGTGGACCCGCTGAAGGTGATGAATGTCGGCCGCACGAACCTCAATGATTTCCTCGGGCCTGAGGATGCCGCCATCGAGAAGCATATCCTTGGAAACACGGAATTTCTCCATCGGAAACGGATGTCCCAAAGGTAATTCAAGTTCCAGTTCCTGTGAATAAAAGCAGCGCATCGTCCCGCCCCAAATAATAGGGGAATCGCCGGAAGTCCAAGCGGGAAGTCATTCTTTCCTCTTTTCACCCAGCCCGCGCCTCCCTACGCTACTGCCGTGTTTCAAATTGTTTTCAATGAAATCAGCGCTGCCGAGCTTTCAACGCTCGGAACCCTTGAGCAGCTTGAATTGATTGATGAGTTCAAGGTAGGAAAAGCGGATTTGGAAAACCTGAGCGGCGACCGCTTTGGAAAAATCACTCGTGATGGACTTATTTTGTATCGTTTCCGAGCGAAGGATTACAGGTTTTACTTCGAAGTGAAGGAAGGCTCGGTAGTTGTCCACCGGGTTTTGCACAAAGGCACGTTTTCCGATTTCAAATTCCGCTCAAACTTGCCGCTGGCAGAGGACGAGGCCTTGGCGAATTCTAAACACTTCTGGAAACTCATCGACGAGGGCCGGAACGCTCGGCGTTTGTGAGGGCTGGTAGATTTTGCTTCCAGAGATGGCTGAGGTTGCGCACGGTCTGCACATGATGAAATGGTTTATGTCTTTGGTGCTCATCGCTGCGGTCGGGGCTAGCTGGTTTTTGTTCTTAAAATCGGACAAGGAAATGACCTCGATGAAAGTGCAGATCTCCCAGATAGAAAACAATGGTGATCCCGATGGCAAGGCTGCGGAACTGAAAACCCAATTTGAGTCGAAAGAAGGTGAGAAAACCTTCGAGGGAATTTTACTTACATTTTTAAGTGCCGGTGTGGTGGGGATTGTTTTCGTGGTCTATCTGCTGCCATTTTTTGCCCAGCGCGTCACCCACGCCGTTTATGATAGTGGTGAAACAATCGAGAGGGACGTCATGCACAGTGCGCGTTCCCTCCTCGCCCAAGGGAACTATGAGGGTGCGATCGCCGCCTTCAAGCAGGCCGCCGCAGCAGATCCGTTCAACCGCTTGCCATGGGTAGAAATCGCTAAAATCCAGAAGGACAATATGGGAGACCCGGCCGCAGCGATCCAGACAATCCGCTACGCCTTGGAGAGCCAAGAATGGGAGGTCAACGATGCGGCTTATTTCCTTTTTCGCCTTGCCGAGCTTTACGATCAAGTTGAAGGCGACCGGGCAACTGCCACTGCCATTATGCAACAAGTAGTGGACCAATTTCCAGGTACCCGACACTCAGCGAATGCAACGCACAAGCTTCACGAATGGGCGACGGCTGCCGAAGAAGCTGCCGCATTCGCGGATGAGCAGGCATACCTCGGCTCGCAAAATCATGCGGGACATGAGGCTCCCGTTGACGAAACGCTTGCCGCCGAGGAGCTGGCCTATCTCGACCAACAGCGCCACGCAGCAGAGCGAGCTCGGCTGGGGGCGTCTCCTCAAGATAGGGTTTGAAATGCTTCATTGGGACGCCTCTAACTGGTCTCATGGTTCCTATGCTGAAAGACCGATTCGGCATGCGACAGAAGGCCGTAGTTTTTTACGAACGCCACCCGCTCTTTGTGGCGGCGATGGTCACGGTCATTTGCGTAGCTCTAGCGGATCAGAAAATCGCATGGGGCATCGTGGCGGCGTTGTTGTTAGGGTTTTTCGGATATTTCCTGAAAGGCTGGCGACATGGATTGGCTTGGCTGATTTGCGGCGGGCTGGCCCTCGGTGGCTATGTGGGTCGCGAGGAATTCCGCAAATCTAACGAGATAAGACTGCTAGGATCGGCAGCCGGGGAAATGCAGGGTACCGTACTGGCAGATGGGAAGGGCAGCCGGTTTTGGAGCGCACCTGTCATTTTGCAAAACGGCCCGCAAGCAGGTGCAAAAGTCTGGTGGGAGGGCCGAGGCGAAGTCCCGGTAGCGGGCGCGGTGGTGAAGGGCAGGGGAAATTTTACGCCACTTCCACCCCCGCGAAATCCCGGGGAATTCGATCAAGCCGCTTGGCTGCGCAGCCAGGGTGTCGCCGTGGTTTTCGAGGCGACTCTATCTAACGGGAGCGTAACAACGAGCCGTCTCGCACAATGGGGAGCGAAAATCCGACAAAGTTTCCGTGCTGCGGTCACTGCGGGTTTGGTGGATGACTCACAGCAGGCGAGAGTGATTCGGGCGATCGTCATCGGCGAGCTGCCGCAGGACTCTGATGTGTTAGTGGCCGCTTTTCGGAACAGCGGAACCTTGCATGCGTTTTCGGTAAGCGGACTGCATGTGGCGATGGTCGGGAGCATTGCATGGTTGATTTTGAGACTCATTGGCGTGCCTCGACGCTGGGCGGTGTTAGCCTTGTTGCCCTTGATTTTCGGCTATTCATGGCTCACTGGAAATAGCGCGCCCGCCGTGCGATCCGCGTGGATGGCGGCGGTTTTCCTTGGAGCCTTCGTCTTTCGCAGGCGGCCGGATCTGTTGAACGCGCTGGGCGCGGTGCTGTTAGCCGCGATGCTTTTTGACGGGCGTTTGTTGTTTCAGCCGGGGGTGCAACTTTCCTATGGCGTCGTGGCGGCCATTTCCGTCGGCACGTCTTGGACTTCGCGGGCGTTTTCATGGCTCGCAAAACCCGAACTCTATCTGCCATTGGCGCTGATGACACCCTGGCAGACCCGATGGCTGAATTTTCGCAGAAACTTGGCGCAATCGCTCGGAGTTTCGCTTTCGGCGGGCATCGGCTCCACCCCTCTAACGGCCTTTCACTTCGGACTGATCACACCGGTTTCGATTCTTGCCGGGATCGTGTTAGTGCCCTTGGTATTTGTTTTACTTTGCGCGGCCTTGCTTTCGGTCGCCCTCTATCCGGTTGCGCTGCCCATGTCGCGGTGGGTGACTCAGGTGAATGCAAAAGTGGCCGATGCGTGCGTGCTCACGGCCCAAGGATTTTCCGCCATTCCGGGCGGGCATTTCCAAATCCGCCAAAACAGTCAGCCATTTTTCCTGATTTACGATCTCGAGCACGGCGCAGGAGCCGGCTGCTTTGTGGGTGCAAACGAAGGTGGCGTGCTGCTCGATTGTGGGGATGTTCGCAGCTTCAAGCGCTGCGTCGCCCCCTCACTGCGGCGGCTCGGCATCACGCCGGATTCAGTCGTGCTAAGCCACCCGGATGGCGACCACCTCGGCGGCGGTGCACTCGTATGGGAGGCATTTCCGATCAAGCAGGTGCTCTTGCCAGTCGAGCGTTCGCGCAGTCCGGGATTCCGTTCGTGGCTGAACGATGCGCCCACTGCCGGCATTCAAACTCTCCAAGCCGCGAAACTTCCCTGGTTACCGATGCCAGACGGCGCTCGTTTGGAAATTCTCCATTCCCCTGATCCCCTCGCCCAGAGCGCCACCGCCGACGAGCGCGTTGCCGTTTTCCGGCTCCATTGGCGTGGCTGGAAAATTCTCCTCACCAGCGATGCAGGCGTTGCGGCGGAACTCTCGCTGCTAGATTCTCACAAAGACATTTCAGCCGATGTGATCATCACCGGCCATCACCGTGGCGACATCACCCTAACCGATCAATTTCTCGATGCGGTCCACCCTCAAGCGATCCTTGCCTCTAACTCTGCATTTCCCATTTCAGAACGACTCGACCCGGGCCGCGTCACCTTCTGGCGCTCGCGCGGCATTCAAGTGATCGATCAGGCAAAATCCGGCGGCGTCACCCTTACCATTGAACCATCTGGAGCACTTCGCCTCGAAGGATTCGCCGATCACTCCACTTTGATTCTAAAGCCCCGCTAGATGTCTTCAGTCCCTTCGAGTGATCATTTCTATCAGTCTAGGGCTCCAAGCCTTTGTCCGCGATAGCTGCGCTCCTCGATCGACTTGATCCAATCCTGATGATCAAGATACCATTGAACTGTGCGGCGGAGACCCGAAGCAAAATTCTCTCTAGGTGCCCAGCCAAGCTCCCTTTCAATCTTTGATGGATCAATGGCATAGCGTTGATCGTGCCCGGGGCGATCATTTACAAAAGTGATTAGCTCATCCGCTGTCTTGATAGATCTATCAGTAGAAAGTTCGCTTACCGCTTGAATAATTGTGCGAACCATGTCGATATTCTTCAACTCGCATTTTCCCCCCAGCGCGTATGCTTCACCAAAATTACCGCAGATCAGGGCCACCGCCAATCCTCGGCAACAGTCATTCACATAAAGCCAGTCACGCACATTGCTACCATCTCCGTAAACGGGGAGGGATTCGCCTTTCAGAGTTTTCTGAATCATCAAAGGCAATAGCTTTTCAGGAAACTGATAGGGCCCATAGATGTTAGAGCAATTCGTGATAATCACTGGCATCCCGTAGGTATGATAATAAGATCTAACAAGATGATCACTTGCTGCCTTAGATGCACTGTAAGGGCTGCTCGGGGAATAGGCCGTCGTCTCACAAAAAGCGGGATCATTTGCACCCAGAGAACCATAAACCTCATCGGTCGAAACGTGGAGAAAAGCCACTTTCCCACCACTTGCCATGGATGGAAACTGAAGTGCCGTGGCCATTCGCCCTGATGCCATTAAATAGCGTCGGAACGTTTCCAGTAGCCGGTAGGTGCCGACAATGTTCGTCATGATAAATTCCTCCGGGCTATCGATGGAACGATCCACATGGGACTCAGCAGCCAAGTGCATCACGGCGTCGATCTGATAATCGCGGAGCAAGGTCCCAACGAGTTCCGTGTCAGCAATATCGCCAACGACCATTGCATGACGTAAATTTTTATCTAACTCATCAAGATTCGACCGGTTTCCAGCATACGTCAGTTTATCAAGGGTCACGACGAAATCGATGGCGACTCCAAGTTCCTCAGAGCTCTCACCCAACAAATAGCGCACAAGATTTGAACCGATAAATCCGGCGCCTCCAGTCACTAAAATTCTCATAAATTCGAGTAGGCTTTGAAAGTTTCAGGGTAGGGTGTCGAGAACGAATTCATATCGCTTCCTCAGGACGATTTTCGCGAGGCACGGGAGGGTTAGCATTCATTCGCGGTTTCTAAGATGAAAAAGCATCTTAATAAAATGCCCTCCGTGGCAGCGAATTGCGCGATTTCCTCGCCGGGGAAGGCATCCTACCCAAGGTGGAAGTGCTCGCTCTCAAGAGCGTGGTTTCCCTCCAACTCCAGCAGATTCTGGAGCAGGAGATGGTCACCAAGACTGCACTGGTTTCGCGCATGAAAACCAGCCGGGCCTCGCCGGACCGGATGCTAGATCCCTCAAACCCCTCACTGACCGTGGCGAGCCTCGGAAAAGCCGCCGCCGCTCTCGGCCGGAAGGTGGAACTGCGCTTCGTGCCTGCTGGATGTTAATCCGTGAGCTACGACCTCTTTTAATGGAACCTGCGTGACATTTCGCTTCAAATCAGACATTGATTGCGTGCGAACATGCTTCTCTTCCTCGACTGCTGTTGCTTCAACCGCCCATTTGACGATCTCTCGCAAATCCGCGTCCGATTGGAAGCCGAAGCCGTGGAGTGGATACTTGAAGCGTCAAAGGAAGGCCGCTTCACAGTCGTCACCAGCGACTATTTGACTCTGGAACTGCTCCGCAATCCTGATCCCGTCAAACGCTCCAATACTCTCGCCATGACCGCATACTCGGAGCTTCACGTTCCGATCTTGGAGTCGGTGTCAGCCAGGGCCTCACACATCGAGAGCCTCGGCATCACCGGATTCGACGCGCTGCACGTCGCTGCCGCAGAAGCCGCAGGCTGCGATTATCTCGTGACCACCGACGATCGCCTGCTCAAAAAATCCAAGCGACATCAGGATCACCTGATGGTATCCCTTCTCAACCCCATCGACATCGTTTCACTGCCATGACACTCACCGCCGAACTCAATCAGAAGGCCAAAGCCATCCTCATCCGCGAGCTTGGTCCTGTGGACTATGCCCGGTTCATCCAACAATACGAGGAAGGCTCCGGAAACTACACCGCTGATCGTCACCAATGGCTTGGCGAGGAAAGCGCAGCGATCCTCCACGGCGAGACATCTCAACTCGCCGCGAACGGCGAGCTTCCGCGCCCGACCGGAGTGAAGTTGTTCGGCGCGACGGATTGAAACAGCGCTCAACAATCACTAGATTGTTGCGATGCGAGAACCGACCTCAGACACGCTTGTAGCATTCGGCAAACATGAAACAACATTTGATAAGCTCGTTTACCGTTGGCGATTACCATTGTAACCTGAAGGGTTACTACCGTGTTGAATCATCGTGTGGCGATGCCGTGATTTACAGATACATAGATAGCGGCGTGCAAGTTGAAGGGTCGCAGAAGCTTCTGAAAACTATCGAAAGAAACCATCTAGGATACAATCTGCCTTCATTAAAACAGGCTAAGATTATCCTCAGCCAGAGAGGTGAACAGCACCCCGATATTGAGGATTTGGCGGCGGTGAAGTTGGCAGGCGCTGCGCTGCACGAAGAGCGAAAGAATCAAGAGAAGGGGAGAATTCAGATATTATATGAAGCCCGCTTGCGAAATGATGGGAAGACTCCCAGCGTGATTCAGCTAGCTACCAAACGCCGTGAATCAGGATGCCACAAGTGCAGGCATACTCCGTTGCTTTCGGAGATTCTTTATGAGTGCCCAACTTGTGGCGGAATGGTGTGTCGCAATTGTGGATCGTGCCTTTGCAACTGGAATCCGAAAAACGCCGAAGAAAACACGGCTCCTCATGACAGAGGGACAGGTCTTTAGTCATGCGTGAGCTTCGACCCCATCAGTTAAACTACATGGGATCGAAACGCACTTCCCAGTTATGATTCCCTTTAACGACACCCGCAGAAAAACAGGTGTATTTGTGACTTTTCGCTATAGCTTCCAACTCAGACTTCCACCCGTCATATTTCTTAATACTCATTGAATTCTTGCGGATGTCGTCAGAATTTTCGATCCCGCAATAAGCATTTCCAAAATAAACCCCAGTGATATTTCCAATTTTACAATGAATGCCATCATCAATATCACTCTCGAATAGATACCGGTATTCACACTCAGGTTTCCATTGTTTCAATTTAGTCGTGATCACTCCTCGAATTCTGTCTGCTGCGGAAGTGCCTTGAGGGTGCTTGTCCCATTTTACAGGCGAATTGGAATATTTAACTTTCCTAACATCATTTGCTTCAATTTCGATTTCAATGGCGATACCTTTGAATCCATTTGCATAGTAGCCCCACATGGTGGGTCTCTCTAATGCGGACTGGCCAGAAAAAGAACAAATTCGATATTTGTTTTTTTCTGAAAAAACGTCAATCAACTCAGCCTCATTTTCGGATGTTTTTAGATATGAATAAACTCCCTCCATCGGATCATTTTGCTCCCATAGTGATGAACAATAGAATTCACCAGTCTCGATAATATTCTTAGCCTTATCGAAAGAATTTCGATCCCCAATAGGTCTAAATTTATATAGCTTCAACATTGGGATTTGAATCTAATGTTTTGGATTACTGTTCCTCAGACATTGATTTGATATTTATCGCGATCCTGTAATCAATTCATTCAGCCGTCGATTTTCTTGAAGAAGCAATTCCCGGATGTCTTGAAGTTCTTTCATCAGTGGCTCCCGCATTTCCTGATCTTTCTTTATCCACGCCGCTCGTCCACTTCCAGTAAACGCATTTGGCATATGCGAAGGGGTGAGTGCAAGTTCCAACTCTTTTTCGCGCTTAGTTAAGCGAGACACCCTTTCTTTTATCGCCATGACTTGGGCTTCTTGCTCGTTAGAAAGGTTGCCGCCCGGATCATAACTAGCCTGCTTTCCACTGCCTTCCACGGCATCGGAAATCTTCATAATCCGCCGGGCAAGATTTAGTATCTGGTCGTTAGTTTCGGTTTGCCTGCTCGACAGCCTGTCTATTGATCCTTGGAAATCTTTCTGCTGAGTGGTCAATTGCTGAATAATCAAATGGGAATCGTCTTGCGCTCCTCCGACCTTCTCTAATTTCTCATTAAGTTTGGATTGTTCTTCTTTTAGCCGCCGGACGTCGTTCATTGCATCTCGCATGTCTTTAATTTCATCCCTCGCAACTTCGAGTCGTCCCTCAAGCTGCGATATTTTCTCCAGAGAAGCAGCCATCCCTTCTTCGGCTTGCGTTTGACGGTGATCGCGGCACGAGATTAACGAGCAGCCGACTAAAAAGAGAAAAGGGAGATGTTTCATTGGGCTGTGAGTGGATGGAAAGGAAGAAAGGTAGAGTTGATTAACAGAGAATATCCTTCCCAAACGCCTAGCAAAGATTTCTTTTGCGCTACGCGAATGAGTTTGTCGCTGGCGCTTTCACAAGCGTCTTGAATTTGTCGGATAGTGAGTGTTTCGGGTCCGGCCACGTATATCAACATTCCCTGCGACTCTCGCCGCTGAGGGCTGGACTTCCTTCCGGATGGCTTCGCCTTTTTCGCGGTCGGCGCGCATGAATTCGTAGTCGAGTTGGAGATTCATCCACATGCCGGGGGTGATGCCGAAGAAGGCGCTGAGGCGCAGATCGTATTCAGGGGTGCAGCGGCGTTTGCCTTGTTTCATCTGAGTGAGATGGGGCGCGGGTATCCCACAGCGGCGGGCGATCTCCGCTTGGGACAGGTCGGATTCCTCTAACGTTTCGCGGAGCGTTTCGGCGAAAAAGTTGAGAAGCGGGATGAGTTGCGGTTTCTTTTTCATGGCGGTGGCTCAGTGATAGTCTGTGATTTGGACGTCGGCGGCGTTGCCGTCTTTCCAGCGAAAGACGATGCGCCATTGTTGGTTGATGCGGATGCTCCAGAACCCTTTGAGATTGCCGGAGAGTGATTCGAGGCGGTTAGAAGGTGGTTGACGGAGTTGGTCAATGGCGATGATTTTGTGAAGCTGACGGAGTTTCATGAGCGCCCGTGGCTGAACATCGCCCGGTAACTTCCGGGAGTATTCCCCATGGAAGATTTTGGAGCTTTCCTTGCAGGTGAAGTTCTCGATCACTTGCAGTGAACGTTGCCAAATTTGATAATGACTTCAAGGAGAAAATTGGCAAAGAAATCGCTCGTAGCTCTCCACATGCGATGGAATGATTACAAGTTCAGTTTAAATCCAAATGGCGTCTGGAGTGATGACTTTTTCCCACTCAGTGCGGAAGTTAGTTTTCGTTGTTCCAGGGACGGCGAAAACAATGGCAGTAAAACTTTACAAATGCTTGGAGATGGACTCAGCCGTGGTTATGGGCTGCGGAGGGTAGCCGAGAAAGATCGTTGCGGATGTCGTTCGCAGTGGGATTTTCGGGGAAGATCTTTTGGGTCGAGCGGGGCGGACAGCGGGCAGGTTGGGCACGAAGTTGGAAGGCTGGCGAAATGAATTTCGCGGTCCGTAAGGGAAAACAAAACGCCCGACTGCGTGAAGCAGTCGGGCGTTTTGGTGAAATTTGGGAAATGGACCACGGCTTTTTCATTTGAAGGCATTGTTGCAGACCATGTTGTAGGGGATGGTGATTTTCATGGACGAGAGTTCAAAGATCGCAGGCCATGAGAGGTG
>JAYVNE010000179.1:0-29615 GCA_043758615.1 Akkermansiaceae bacterium | reverse complement strand
TGTGAGGGAATAAGCACGCTGGCAAAAACGGAACGCGGAACCGGCAATGCGGCCTGCCATGACTCGATCCTATCAAGCGAATGAATAAACGGACTATGATATGCTAGCCAGTAGCATTGCGAAACGCCGGATAGATTCGCCTGACGTTCCCCACCAAACACCAACCACGCCATTCCCGTGGTAGCACCAGGCCCGTCTGGCGAAACCACTTGGGAGCCATAGTACTTCGCTCGTCCGGCAGTAGTAATCTCATAACCGCGATGCCAGTGGGCACCGGTTTGTTCTAGCATCCACTCTAACGATTTCTTGGCCGCCGCACGTATCTCCTCCTCATCGGCGTAGTCCGCCAGCAGCCGCAACGCCATGAAATCCGTTCCGTAATAGAGCGGCGCATCGTATTCGGTGGATCCCTGCTTTGGAATATTGGCTAGGGTGACGCGTAGCCGCGCACCACAGAGCTGGCGAATACGGGCTGCGTTATTACCTGCCTGATCCACGAGGTCCGGCCAGATAGAAGCGGCCATCCAGCCAGCACCATCACGCATCAGCTCGTAGTTGAGAGACACACCGATCGGCTTAGTATAATCCCACCGAGAGGCATACATGCGGAACTTGGCGCGCACAGAATCCGGCCAGCGATTCCCTCCGACCCGCTCCCCATGGATGATCGCGTGAAGATTGAAAGGGTCCAGCTTTGCCTTGAGCGCGGCATCCATCATGTGATCCACCGCTGCGATTGTTTCTCCGCTGTTTGCTCCCGCCATGAGCCGGGCCGTGTACAAGGGCATGGCATCCTTGGGGAAATCTGGATTGCCTATCTTGACTTTGGCATAACTCGCAGCAGCGTCATGAGCCCTAGCAGAATAATCTGCTCCTGACGCAAACGAGACAATCATGAGAAGACAACACGCGATGGATCTGAATTGCATATTCGGTAGAGTTCAGGTTCCGAAATGCTTTTCGTTTTCCTTCTGGAACATTGGGTTGTTCTTAGGTCGGCGGGTTACGGCATCATCCGGCAGCTTACTGCGGTATTCATCTTGATGAATGCCGATCTTGTTGAAAGGAATCGCCTTGAATCCGGGAATCTTCGTGAAAACCTCTGAGTCCGGTTTCAGTGCGAGATTACCATTCGCCACATCCACAAAGCCGGGATCTGATGATGTCACGAAATTGCCGCTGCCGTCGAAGAGTGCTGGGTTCGCCTTGTTCTTCGCGTTCATCTTCAACACGAATGGATCACCGCTCTGAATCACGACGACGTTGCCTGTAAACTTGGTACGTTGCGGCAGCTCTGGATGGTTACTCAGAAGCGTTACCATCTCGGGAAAACGATTCGACCATGGTTGCTTGTCAGGATTAATTTCTGTGACGCCGTTAATGAGTTTCGGATTTTTGGCATAGCCCCGGCTTTCGCCACGATCATCCATGCCAAATACAGGACCCTCGGATTTCACGAAGATATTGTTAGTAATGGTATGATCGGGCCCTGACGCAATCCATACTCCGGTGCGCGGTCCGGCGAAAACATTTCCATAAACTTGCATCCCGGATGCTCCGTCATCGGGGTTCACTCCCCCAATCGTATCGTGGATATAATTGTGACGAATGATGATGCCCCGCATCGTCCAGTCCAACCACGAATAGAACGAGCCTAGGTCATCCGAACCATAGCCACAGCGGTAGATTTCATTTAACTCGAATACATTGTCCTGCCCGGAAACCAACACCGCATCACGCGGCCCGTCGTGGATCAAATTGTTAGCTACCCGGATTCCGACGGCCACCTTGTGATTCGCTGCGTTCGGAGCTCCTCCGAATCCTACATCCACAGCCGCAGCATACATCGCCTTCAACTTGGCATAGTCGTGAAGATAATTATTGATGACGAAGTTCTCCGACGAAACTAACATCTTGTGATCCCCGCCGGAAATCTCGATGCAGCCCGCTCCAAGATCATGCATGTCGCAGCTCCGCACGCCGCTGCGATAGCCATCAATGATCACGCCGGTTTTTGCTAGATTGCGGATGATGCAGCCGGCCACTAAATTAGACTCCGCTTTTTGCATCACAATTCCGTCGCCAAGCGAGCGGTCAAGCGTAAGACCGATGAACTTCAGGTGAGCCGCACCATTGACCGTGATCATTGGCGTCTCAAGCTGGGAAACCGTGAGCTCGCCTTTTTCATCCGGCGGCCAAAAAAACAACATATCCGTGGCAAAATCGATGGCCCATTCGCCAGGTCTATCAATTTCCTCAGGCAGGTTCAGCGCACACCACTGCTCCTTACCGTTGCCATCCGGACGGGAGTATTTGTTGCCGATACCGGCCTGGATGCCGGTGGCAAATGTGATCGTGTGCGCGGCGGTATCAATCTTTGAAACTTTAATCGCAGGTTCCTCCCAGCCCACACGCCATTGGCCCTTGAGCCAAATGTTAGAATTGTCCATCCACCGGGAGGGCCGCTCATCGCGATATTCAAAAGTGCCCGGTGTTTTCGCATCGCCATTCACAATCGCTTTTTTCATCGTCACCCAGCCTTCATTGGGCCAACGCGACAACGGAAGACGTTTGCCATTCCAAAACAACTCAAAGACACCCCCGCTGTCATCAAATTTCATCGGAAAGGGTCCAGCGTGACTCAGTCCAAGTTTTTTGATCGACGCGCACAACACTTTGCTAACAGCCGTTGAATCGAGCCGCTTCAACATCGCTTGATCGGTCACCGGCGACAGTTCCGATGATTTTAAAATTCGGCCACCCAGCAGCTCGACCGGTCCATCTCCCACGGCACCGTAGATGATCGGCGAATCGGCGGTGCCAGAATCTGCTTCGTTAAACTGCAGGGTGTCTTGTAACACATATTTTCCTCCTGCAATTTCGACGGCGATGCCACCCTTGGGCAGCCCACCCATGGACTTGATCTTGCGGATTTCATCGCGGGCACCAGCCAATGACGCGAAGGCAGCGTCCTCGGTCCGGCCGTTATTGCCATCGGCTCCATCAGGTTTCACAAAAAGATGAAAGCTGGGATTGACGAGATCACCCGGAGTGCCTGCCAGTGCAGCAAATGCAAAACCGAGGGTTGGGAAAATGAGGAGCGGAGTTTGTAGTTTCATTGATATCGATTGATGGGTTTATAGATTATGGAGAGAGAACCACCCGCAGGCGGAGGAAAAGGCGCGTGTCAGTAATTGAAACGTTCACGATCACTGTCTGGCCGACTATACCGGGATTGGTCTCGACCACCAGCCAAGTCTTCAAATCCTTGGAATCCTCGACGACGTAGGTCACATCCGCCCGCGCTCGCATGAATGAAAACTGAAGGGTTGATCCACTTCTTGTCATGCTGGGGCGGGGCGCGTCTGCGGCAGAGACGGGACTGCCGCCGAGCGAATACTCAATCAGATTGACCAGGCCATCGCCATCCGCATCGAATTCATTCGCAGCATTGCCAATGTTAATGGTGGTTCCAAAAAAAGTCTGCCGCCATGTCTCGATAGGAGTGAGGACAGGAGTCGCCGTGTAGCCGGAAAGACGCACGGTATTGCCGGACTGGGTCACAAGGAAAGTCCCCTCCCCACCCGCAGCGCTGACTCTTTGATTGAATGCGACGTTTCCAAACCCACCGGAGAGTGCGCCGGTGGAATTGAGCACAGTGAAAATGGAGGTGCTAGAGGGACTAAAGCCGTTGATGAGCTTCACCGTTAGAATGCCTGAAAGTGCGGTGGTGCCCGTGATTGTTAGGTAATCGTATTGTCCAGTCTGATAAGCTGTGGCTTGGGTGGTGCCGCCGAGATCCAGCGCCAGCACGCCGGAGGCGCCGAGTTGGTAGCTACCGATGACAGAGGTCTTACCTGCCTTGCCATCCTCGCCAGGAGCCAGAGTGCCCGCTGTCTGATATAAAGTGTTACCGGAGACGCTACTGCTAGAACCAATGAATCCCGCGCCGGTATTGATGGCAGCTGCCGACAACTGACCACCGGTCCAACTGAACGCGTTCGTCTGGGAACCTCCCATCAAGGTTGTGGCAACGATGGCGCCAGACGCTGTCGCGGGTGTAGAAAGCATGATCGTCGCACCTGAAATCGATGCAATCGTGGTTCCATTGGGGATGTTCGGGTTTCCCGAAATGATCAACCCGGCTACAAGATCGATTCTTTGGCCGCTCCCACTTGGGATCGTCGCGGAATTACTGCCAGAGGTGGTTGTGATATTGATCGAACTGCTCGTCCCCGAAATCGGCGCGGCAAGTGTCCCGTTGATCGCGAGCCTTCCCCCGGAAAGAATGACAGTATTGCTGTCGGCATGGCCCGCAGTGGTCGTGCCAACCGTCAGATTCGTTACCCGGGATGTTCCACCAGCAACTGACAGTCTGTTGGAGTTGGTGCCGGAGCCGCCATCACCAAGAATCAGGGAGCCGTTGACATTCAGCAAACTGTTGTCGCCACTTACATTGATATTTAACGATGTATTAAGTGGTATGTTACTGCCGTTCTCCTCGCTGACATTTCCTCCGAATTGAAGCATCCCGTTGACTACATTCCATGTACCATGGGAGTACCTGGGGGTGACAATACTCACGCTTGCCGCGCCGAAGATGTTGACCGCGCCGCTGGTCTGGGCACCGGTGTTGTTTTGGCCGATCTGACCTAGCGTCCATGTTCCACCATCAAATGTCGTCTGCGCGTTAGGGGAAGCGGTATTGTATCCGAAATAGGAAAAAGAAACTGCTCCGGTGCCAGTCTGACGCAAAGTCGCGAGGGCGTTGTCTGCACCAATCTGGAACATGGAAAAGCTGCTGCCCCCCTGGAAAGTCAGGGCCGGTGCGGAAGTGCTGGAATTATATATTAATCCGGCGTTAGCCGAGCCATTGATGGTGCCTGCAACACCTCCCGTTAGAATACTAAGGCGACCGTTAGCGGTAATAGAACCGGCTGCGCCGCTGAGCTTAATGGAGGCGGACGGATTATTGCCACCGAATTTATAGGTCGGCAAACCGCCTGCGGGAGCTGTGATGTTCAAGTTGCCGCTGATCACATTGTTAGCCGACAAGACCACCGTGCCACTGCCGCCAGCGGTAAGTCCGAATCCGTGACCTCCATCGCTGACGTCTCCATTAACCGTCAATGTGCGCCCGGCAGCAACGTTCCACGTTTGCGAATCTGCCAGAACAACCGGGCAGCCGATCGTCAAATTCTGAGTCATCAAAGACATGTCGATCCCGCCCGAGCCAATGGTTAGATTCCCAGTGCCGGCACTGATGGTGATCGCGCGCGATGGACCGGTGAGATGGAGTTGATTCACCGCCAAACCGCTACCAATGCTGGCGGTACCGCTGCCGTAAATCCCGTTCCACAGAGCGTTGTCCAAAGCTGTTGGCGTCGCCCCCAAACTCCAGCTCGACCCTTGGTCGAGTGGAATGGCATTATCTGCCTTCAATGCCGTGCCGGGAGTAGGAACTCCCGAGGCCGGCGAAGAGGCGATAGAACGCCCGGTGGCGTTCGAGGCCACCACGGTGTAGTAGTAGGCCACTCCCGTGGTAAGCCCCGTGTCAGTATAACTCGTGCTGGAAACGCTGGTCGCGATGCGGGTGTAGGGACCACCCGAAGCCGTGGCACGCTGGATATCGTATCCTGCGGCATAAGTCGCAGCATTCCATGCAATCATATTTTGTGAATAACCGGGAGTGACCGTCACACCGGTGGGCACATTCGGGATAGAAGGATAGGCAGCAGAAGTCGTCTCGGCCCACGTCTGGCCGGCAGGATTGGTCGCCAACACGCGATAATAAAGCGGTTGGTTAGAAGGAACACCCGTGACATGCGCGGTAAAAGACCCCGCAGCAAGGGCCCCCAAATTCACCACGTTGCCCCAGGATGCCGGGTTATTACCGCCATCCGCGCTGCCATAATAAACGGAAACCGATGTATTCACATCGAACATCGGATAGACGAGCATCCCATTCAGCAGGGCTTCCGTTCCTCCACCCACGAAGGTTCCTCCAGAAGTTATCACGTAGGGTGGAAAGACTGTGCCGTTAGTCCGGTATTCATCTTGATACAGCCCGATCATTTCGAACGGGATCGTTTTAAAATCAGGCAGATCCTTGAGAACTTTGGAGTCAGGGCGCAGCCGCAGGTCTTTTCCGGCCATATTGATGAATCCCGGATCGGTCGCGTAGGAGAGGTTAGGGCCGTTGCTCAGCACATCCGAATTGGGATCCCAGCGGAAATCCGGCGGATAGAATCCAGCGACGGCGGCATTGTTATTAATGTTAGAGCGAGCGCTTGATTTAAAAACAAAACTTCCATACCGTCCGCCTCCGACGGACATGTTATTCAGACAGTCGATTTGTGAAAATGCGCCGATTCCGATGCTCTGCCCCTCGCAGGCGGAGTCCAGTTGGCTGAGATTTCCGTAGTAGTGCCCACTGACAATCCGGATCGTCCCGTCGTAGGTGATCGCACTGGCGAGGGGCGTATCGTGGGAGTAATTATAGCGAAATGTATCGTCTCCAGAATCGTCTTCGTAGCTATAAAATGAGCCCGTATCGTCCACCAGCGTGCCGTATTTCCCGATGTCATTGTATTCGTAAATACCTTGTGCCCCGTCAAACTGAACTCCCATCTGCGGGGTGTCGTAGATCGAGTTATGAGCAATACGGTTCTGAATGTTGGTTGCGAGTTTGACCGAGGGTTGGGTGGTGGACGAATTTTCCGTGATGTTGATCCCCGGCTGGTAAACTTGCGCGTAACGCGAAAGTCCTTCCATTTTCGTATTCACCACAAAATTGCCGCTATTGTAAGCACCAGAAGTTCCCGCCCCGATCTGAATCCCCGTCGATGCCATCTCAATGAGGTTACAACTCACGACCCCATTATCGTTAGAATTATTCCCAATATAGACCGCCATGTTCGTCAGATTTTGGAAGGTGCAACCCAACACGAGATTGTTACTCCCTCCCGTGATGTCCACGGCCGTTCCTAGGCATTTCTGAAAGGTTAGGGATTGGAAGGTCACGTTGTGGGTGCCCGTTATTTGAATAACCGACTTAATATCATCCGCGATCACCACGCTGTTATCCGGTGGCGCGCCCGATTGATCCATGAGGAAATAGAGTTTATTCCGGCTAAAATCGATACACCATTCGCCGGGTTGGTCCATTTCCTCGAGCAGGTTCATCACCCAGTAGGGCTCCGCTTTGTTTCCCGGGCGCCCGGTGTAGCCCACAGGTGCGGCGGCGTATTTGTTGCCAAAACCGCCATTCGGCGAGGTGCTCGGTTTGAATCCGATGACCTGAGCAGTCGTATCAATGTTGAGAACTTGCGCGATGCTACTCTGCCAGGTCACCCGCCAGTAGCCTTGCAGCCAGACACCGCCACGCGACAGGGCAGACTGCCACCGCGCCACGTGCTCGGCGTCCTCTGGAGAATAGTGAAAAGCCCCGCCCACCGATACCTGGGAATTACTACTATTGAGATAGATGCCGTTGCCATTGAGATAAGCGGTTCCCGTGACGTCGGTCGCAATGCCATTCAACTTAAGTTTCGGCGTTAGATAGTCATCCGCGAGATTGTGATTCGGATAGCGCGACAGCCAAGCGCGGGAGCCCTTGTAGAAAACGTCCGGCACGCTGGTGGTGGTGGCGCGGGCGTTGCGCACTGGCCAGGTTTCATACTTCAGCGGATATGGGCCTTTGTTAGTAAATAAGGATGCATCCGTTTCCCAAATTCGAGTGACATCCACGCCCGGAGACACCCGACTTTGCTCGCTCGCGGCAAGAGGAATGAAAGATGCGGAAGCGATCGATCTTCCCGTAGTAAGCACGACATTTTCCCCTGGGTAAGCCGTGTAGATGATCGGTGTACTGTTAGCACCGGAATCCGCCGAGGTTAGTGCAAAGGTGTTTGGGCGGGAGTAGAAACCACCGCGCAGATACACCGTCACTCCACCCGCCGCGAGCGGACGGGACAGCAAACGAATCGTGTCTCGCGCTTTTTCAAGCGTCTGGAATGGTGCGGAAATCGTCCCCTCGTTGTTGTCTGCGCCCGTTAGCGACACGTAGTAATTAATAGGGCTCGTGGGCACCGGAATTCTCACCCGCACGCCCCACCGCTGGGTCGCGTTGGAGCCATCCGAAAAAGTTTGCTTCACTTCGAGACAATGTGTCCCAACCGCAGACACATCCGGCGCATAAGAAAAATTGGCGCTTTGAGTTCCAATGGCAGCTCCATCCAGAAACCATGCGTAAGTCGCCGCACCGGCCGGCCCGGAAAAATTCGTTGATGAACTAGCATCTACTACTGTCCATTGAGCCTGCGCTACACGCGCACTAGAGACAAAAAAAACAAAACCCAGCGCCAGCAGCCAGTTCTGGAGCAGGCTTGAAACGGAAGAAAGGGAGAGTTGCATGGGTTAGTTGACCTGCAGAAACTTCATAAGTGTGAATACCGATGAGTCTCCGTTTACAGGGGCTGTGTTGTAATGACGACTACTTAATTCTATTCGGTTCGTTGAGGGATCACGGGTTGGTCACGCGGAGGCGCATAAAACGGCGGGAAGGCACGGTAGAGGACATAAGCACGGTATCGGAAACGGTCACACTTTGCCCGACGGTGCCGGGGTTGGTGGCAAGGGTGGACCAACTCGTTAGATCGGAGCTGGCTTCCACGCGGTAGGTGATTTCGGCATGAGCACGATTGAAGGTGAAGGTGGCAAAGTTGCCCGCTCGTCCGAGATAAGGAAGGTTGCTAGGAAGCGAAGAAATGGGGTTGCTGGCTAGGGATTCAAAATCATTGTTGTGACTTCCCAGCCAATTTACCTGAGCCGTACTTATAACGGAACCTGCAGAAATAAAACCAAGAGTTAGAAAGGTCCGAATGAGTGAATTCATTGAGAACTGATGTTCAGGCGAAAGAATTGAGGTTTGGCTCCATTGTTCAGGAGAGAGGGATAGGGAACGGTAACGGCGTTCATCTCGATATCGAATGCAACGACAGTGGCAGTGACGGTGTTGTTCTGCCAATTCGAGAGGTCGGCGCTGAACTGCACCGTGTAGGTCAGACCCGCGGTGAGGTAATCTTTGCGGCGGCAAAAAAGAGCGAGGTAATTCACTCCGTCAGCGGCGGTATTTACTGGAATGAGGGAAGCAATGCCCCGATTGAGTTGGCCGCTCGCAGAGATGAACGTGACGGCGCTGCTGTTGACGAGCGGGTTCAGGCCGTAGGCAAATTCAACAAGGTTAGTGAGACCATCGCCATCGGGGTCCGCCGTATCGGCGGCAGCGCCAGAGTTAGCGATGGTGCCGAGGTTTTGGTAACGCCAGGTTTGCAAGGGCGTGTTAGAAGTGTAGGCGGTGAGCGTAACGGTGTTGCCGGATTGAGTGACGAGGAAGGTTCCCTCACCGCCTGTGGTGACGATGCGCTGGTTAAAAGCGACGTTAGAAAATGCTCCGCCGAGTGTGCCGATGGAATTAACAATGATGAACGTGGTGGTATTGGCTGGGGTGAAGCCGGGGAGAAGAGCGACGGAAAGATTGCCAGCCAAAGTGGTCGTGCCGGTGACGGTGAGGAAATCATATTGTCCGCTCTGGAATCCACTCGCTTGCGACGTGCCGCCGAGATCGAGAGCAAGGGTTGCCGATGAATTGGCAGCGTAGTTGCCATTGAGTGAGGTGCGACCCGCCGTGCCGACATCGCCGGGGGCGAGAGTGCCACCGTTGTTAGTCAATGTGCCGGGGCTGGAAGTGACGGCTCCCGTGGCGGTAAGCTGGGTCATATTGACCGTGCCTGCGGCGAGAGTGCCGCCGTTGAAGACGAAATTTTGCCGGGCACCGACGCCTTGCGCTCCCTGGATCGTATCCGCAACGCGCAATTTCCCGGCGCCACTGAGGGTGAAGGTGGCGGAGCCTGTGCCCGTGGAATCAGCTCCAATGTAGAGCCTTCGGTCGGTCGAAAGAGTGCCACCCGTGAGTGCATAGGTGCATACGGAGTTCGCCGTGGAGTTGCCGAGATCGAAGTTCGAGGCAGTCACACTGATGCTGCCGCCATCCTGCGAGCCGGTGAAATTACCGCCGTCGGAGCCTGCGCCAAAGGTGCTGCCGAGACGGAAGCCGTAAGTGTTATTGGCCACAATCTGTCCGCCGTGCACGGTGAGCGTGACGCCGGAGGTATTAAACCACCAATCGCCTTGGAAGGAACGGAGGGTGCCGCCATTGACTTCAAAATTTGGGATATTTCCAGCACTTCCATTGAGGCTCCAATTACCGCTGTTGAACCGCACGAGGCCACCGGTGGAGACCCCGTAGTCGCTGATCGTGGTGGTGAAGGCCGGGTTGCCCTGCAAGACAAAGGCCGCGCCGACATCGGTCTGGAGGCTGGCGAGGGTCACGTTGGCGGCGGGTTGCCAGAGGGTGACGCTACCCGTGGTGCTGGTGTTGCGGAGGGTGCCTTGACTGGAAACACCGCCAAGCAGAGAGGTGCTAGAGGGAGTGTTAAAAATTAGCATGGTATTGCTGGCGATGGAAACAAGGCCGGAAAAAGTGGTGCCGCCCGTGAGCAAAATGGTGCCACCAGATGCAAGAGCGAGACCCGTGGCGGCGGTGCTTTCACCAATGCTTCCTCCAACGGTAAGGGTGCGCCCAAAATTGACGTTCCACGTTTGCGAAGCCTGGAGAACGACCGGGGCCGCAATGGTGAAATCCTGACTCGAAACACTCATGTCGATGCCGCCTGATCCGAGGCTCACAGAGCCCATGCCACTCCCAATCGTGCAGGCTTGCGAAGGGCTGGCGACCTGAATTTGTTTTGTAAAAAGACCACTGCCGATTCCCGCGATCGGGGTGGTGTAAGTGCCCGTCCAGAGGGCATTGTCGAGTGAGCTGGGCACGGTGCCAGTGCTCCAACTTGCGCCTTGGTCGAGGGTGATCGCGTTGTTCGCTTTGATGGCCGTGCCGGAAATGGGAGTGCCGCTGGCGGCGGATGTGACAGCGGATTCAAAATTTTCGCTAACCGAGGCAACCGTGTAAAAATAAGTGGTGCCCGTGATGAGGGCGGTATCGGTGTAGCTCGTGCCGCCAAAGCTGGAGACGAGGACGGTGAAGGGTCCGCCACTGCTCGAGGCGCGGCGGATCGTGTGGTTAGTGATGCCGGGAGCAGCAGTCCAACTCAGGGCATTCGTCGTAAAACCGGGGGTGACCGCGAGATTGCTCGGCGCGGGAATAGTTAGGGTAGTAGCGGCAACGGCGATAGAGTTAGCAGATTCTAAAGTGCCGCCAACCGCGCTGACGACGTAGAAATAATTCGTCGCCGGGGTGAGGCCCGTATCGGTGTAAGAGGCCGCGCTGAGGCCCGTGGCCACGGTGGTAAAAGGTCCGCTGGCACTGAGGCCGCGTTTCACATGGTAAGAATCCGCTTGGGTGGAAGACGTCCACGAGAGCGTGGCGGTGGTGTAAGACGTGGTGATGCCAAGGCCACTCGGCACGGGCGGGGCGGCATCGGGCGTGGTCGCGCTGACGGTGGCGATGTTAGAAAGCCCGGCAGTGCTGACGGCGACGACGCGGTAATCGTAGGACGCACCGCCAGCGACGCTGGTGTCGGTGTAACTGGTGGTGTTAGCAGCGAGTGAATTGGTAATGACGGTCCATACGTTCAGTCCTGCGGGGCTGCGTTCGATGCGATAGGCGGTTTCATCAGTGGCATTGTCAGTCCAGGCGAGGCGGACTTGAAAATTCGCCGGGTAAGTGGCCACGAGCGAAGTCGGCGCAAGAGGCAGGACGCGCGCGATGCGGATGTTGTCAATGAAGACGGCGGCCTTGTTGTTAGACACTGCACCATTGAAGGAAAGGGTCTGACTGGCAGCGGTGGGAATAAAAGTAAAGGTGCGGTCCACGTAAGGCTTGTTAGAGGTAAGCGTGCCGGAAGTCGCGACCGTGGAAAGCGTGGTCGAGTCGAGCTTGATGTTCCAGTTTTGGAGAATGGCACCCGTGCCGTTTTGCCGAATGGCCGCTGCGTAAGTTAGGGAATAGACGGTGCCAACGGATAGACCCGTGAGTGTCTGGCTGAAGGTGCCAAGCCCCTGAATG
This sequence comes from Akkermansiaceae bacterium, assembly GCA_043758615.1. GTDB lineage: Bacteria > Verrucomicrobiota > Verrucomicrobiia > Verrucomicrobiales > Akkermansiaceae > Luteolibacter. The sequence continues at coordinate 17,530 of JAYVNE010000179.1, read as the reverse complement.
AAGGCGACCTGTTTTCCTTCGGGAGCAGCGTTATTCGAGGAGGTGAAGACGGTGCTGTTAGCCGTGAGACCGGAGCCGCCCGTGGCCACGGTGCCAAGGGTCCACGATGCTCCCGTGGTGCCGTAACTGTATGCACTGCTCCCCGTGCCTTGGTTAGGCGTCTCGAAGCCGAAATTTGGCACGCTGAAATTCGGCGATGCGAAAGCCACCGGGGAAGCCACGCTGGTGGTATTGATAAGGCTGACGGCGGAGACGGTGTAGTAATAGGCGCGATTCTCAGTAGCGGCGGTGTCGGAATAAGTTGGGAGGTAGCCAGGAACCGTGGCGAGGGTGGTAAAGGGGCCATCGGGAAAGTCGGCGCGTTTGATGAGATAGGAGGCGACGCCCACGATTTCGGTCCAAGCGAGGTTGATTTTACCCGAAGCTGCCGTGGCAGTCACGGTGGCTGGAGCAGCCGGAGCACCCGTCGATCCTACGAGATGGATTTCGTCCACGACGGCGTTGCCCGTGGCCTGGCCGGTGGTGATGGCGTCGTTGGTGATGCGGAGTTTCCAATTTCCCGTCGGGAGGGCCGAGACGAGAGCCGTTTCGACATCGGCCCAGAAGCCTTGCAGAACGATAGGAAAATTTTCGTTAGGAGCCTGCGGCAGAGAAGGCGTGGGAAAGGTGTCATCGAAGGAGGCGGTGACGACGCCGGGGTAGCTGGTGGTGACGTTGGTGGCGGGGCGATTGAAAGTAAGCTGAAAGCCTTTGGAGTTGAGAGCAAGGCGCACGTCCTCACCGCGAAAGGCGAGAGTGCGGCCCGCGAAATCGGGCGCGGCGGTGTCGCCCCAGAAGGTTTTTTCCTGCACGACGCCCTCGCCAGACTGGGTGGAGGTGACGGTGGTGGGCAAAGCCATGGGGTGCGTGGCAGTGTGTTGCCAAGTCGCCAATGTCTTGCGGGTGCCATTGGCGGCGACGAGTTCGGCCCGATAAGGCTGGCCGTAACACCAGTAAAGGTGGAAGCCGGGCAAAGAGACAGCGTTCCCGATGGAACTGGCGGGAACAATGTGCAAGCCGATCTGCTGGTTTTGATTTGCCGTGGTGGCCAACTCAGCGCGAAGGCGGGCGTCGAGGGTGATGCCGTTGACGCTTTGCCAAGTGAAAGTGTCCTTCGCCTCGACGGCAGCCCCATCGCCGGTGAGTCGCAGGGCACCCTGAGTCGAGGACGCGCCGCCCGTGCCGCTGGGAGTGAAAGTGTAGGAAGTCTCGACAACGGTCCCGGAGAGTGTGGTGAAACCGTTTCCGGCGACGACTTTTCCGGGCTGAGTGTTGATGCCAAGGTTGCCGTTCTCAAAGCGGTCCCAGATGATGTCGATGAGCGGATTATTCATGTAATCCATCGAGTCCTTGAATTGCGGGCCGTTATCGTCGGAATGTCCGCCGGGGCTGGTGAGAAAGCGGACGGTGTTGCCGTGGTTAAGGTGGCCGTAACGGTAAACGGCAGCCAGTTCGGAGCGGCGGAAGTCACTGGCTTGGGTGCCAATCGCGAGGCGCAGATGCTTGGGCAGGACGACGGAAGTAAGGCCGGATGAGTAGGGATTCCACTCGTAATCGGCGTCATCGTAGTAGGTGGGAACGGACGCCGTGGGCGTGCGCCCATAAGTCTGCCAGCCAGGAATGCGGGTGGGTAGATTGGCCCCGACACGGCCGATGAACCCGTGATAAAAATCGTTGCGGAGGTAGGATAGAATTGAGGCGATCTGGCTCCCACCCGACGTGCCCGTGGCATAAATGCGGGCGGGATCGATTTTGTAGCCGAGGTCGATGAGGCGGAAGGCACCCATGAGGGTGACGCCGGTGCGAACGTCGGTAAATTGAGTGTTTCCGATGCCCTGTCCGGCGATGTAGATCAGGTTGTTATCGTCGAGCGTTTGCAACCAACTGGAGGCTACGGTGGGCGTATCGCCAGCGTCGGTGTAGGTGATAATGCCGTATTTTTTCGTGGTGTCGCTGGCATTGAAGCCGGAAGGGAGACGAACGTAATAGGAGCGGGTGGTGAGGTCGGTATTGCTGTAAGTGATGTCGGCCGCTCCCGTGGTAAGATCGAAATTTGCGGGTGTGGCAATGGAGCCGAGGACTTTCGCAGCACCGGCGCCTGGAGTGAGTGCCAATGGATTCTGCGCCTGCAATTCCCCTAACAAGAAGAAACTCAGGAAAAATGATGCATGCCAAATTTTCATGTTCGTTAAATTACTGTAAACTCCAAATGCCCTCATCATCTTGCTATCCCTGTAAAATAGAGGTTGAGCGACTTACTCCAAGGAAATATCAACGGTTGCAGATTCACCGCGGATGGTGGCGTTTGTGAGTTTTGGAGTAATAAGGAGAAGGGGTTTGAAACCCCTTCTCCACAGCCGCATCCGCCTCGCAGGGATTCCACAAAACTTCATGCGCGGCAGTATAGTCTTCAGGGGAGCTTGGTGAAGGTGCGGCGACCTTCAGGGGTAGTAGTGATTTGATAGGTATCAATCTGGTCATTCCACGCCACGGCGAGGCGTGTTTTATCTTCGCTTAAGGTGGTCACTGGGAGTTCATCACCCTGACGATGAGGAAAAAGGAGGATGACAAATTTCGGTTCGACGCTGCGGCTACCGAGGACGACTTGTGTGCCCATGCCGAGGCTGCGCCCGGTGAATTGATGGGAGTCGTCAGTCTTTTTGTATTCGACGCTGGCGACCATAGGGACGGGTTGCAAGGTGGGCAAATCAGGCACGCCGATGTCGAGGGTGCGAACGAGTAAGAGGCGGTCGCCCTTCGCCGGGACGAGCGGGGTTTTGCCTTGAAAGGCACGGTCGAGCACGACGGGTTCGCGGTGGGTGGTCTGGTCGCCGAGGAGGATGTCGGAGCCATTGATAGAGACGGCTTCGATGTCGGGCGGCATGTTCATCCGCCATTCGTAGAGATGCTCGGCGTCGTCTTTCCGGAGGTCGTCGATGACGAGAACGTAAGGGTGTTTTCCACGGGCAAGAGTGACCGTGCGGTAGGCCTTTTGCACCGGATACCATTGGGTGCGGAGAACCCAGCCGTCTTCATCGTCCCACATTCGTGGGTCACCGTTATCGCGGGTGGCAAAGCCTTCATTGTAGGCTTTGACGACCGGGAGCGGATCGGGTTCCCATTCGGAAACGGGGATACGCGATTGGAGACGTTCGGCAGCTTCCCAAAAATTGAGGTGATCGCGGAGTTCGAGCGAGGCTTTGGATTCCGTGAAGGTGGATTTCATCCATTGCCAGTCCCAGCAATACTTGGCGTCAATGATGGCGGTGGTTTCGCTGGCGGTATCGCTTGCTCCGACCCATGTGCCTGGCGGCGGGAAATAGGATTGCCCGCGGCCATCAATGGTGACGACGTTATGATATTTCCCCTCGGTGTCGCGGTAGCCGTCGCAAGCCCAAGCGCGTCCGAGAGCGGCGAGGGTGAACTGGCCTCGATCAGGGTGATCGTGGTTGGCAAAAGTGGTGGCGATTTTGCAATCCACGTGCAGGTTGAGGTCATCGGTGCCCCAGCCCGTGCGGGTGTAGAGGATGCCGCTGTTTGAATCGTGAAAAGTGAGTCCACCACCCACAAGAGCGGCGGCTTCTTTTTGAGCCGCAGCGCGGGTGTCTTTCGCATCGGGGACGACCGGAAGGATCCATTGCACTTCGTAAGCGTCGGCGGTGATGGCGGGCCAGTCCTTTTTTGCAACGGTGGGAAGGTTGCGGAAAACAAAGTCGATGCCGGGCGAGTTCGGGAAAAAATATTTTTGCGGGACTAACATCCAGAGGCTAGGTGGGGTGTTGCCGAGGTCGCTGTTCGATTGCCACGCTCCTCCAAAAGGCTGCATCGTTTGGACGAGCCACGATTCGGTGTGTCGCCGCCAATGCGGATGCGTCATTAAATTTTTTCCACGATTGGCAAAAGCAACGAGCGGTGAACTGATGTGCCCGATGCCCATCGTCTGGTAGCCGACGCCCTCGGTGCCAGTGCCGAGCGGGTCGATGGCGTAGGTGAGGTAATCGCGATAGACTTCGTAGATGCGGTCGCGTCCGCGTGGATCATCGCCGGGTTCTCCCTCAATGGCGAACATGCACGCGGCGTAAGATTCCGTCATGCCGATATGGTTCCAATTTCGCCAATGCGACGGGAGGTCCATGCCGAGGGTAAATTTACCCGCGGTGGCGCGGACGATGAGGGAACGCAGGGCGTCGCGCTGGGCAGTGGTCATCCATTTCCAAGCCCAGTCGTAGGTGTAAGCGACTTCGTTAGGCACGAGGTAGCGCGTGGAATACCAGTGAAATTCGTGGCGCGGCTTGAGGTTCGCAGCGTCCACTTTCGGGCTGAGATGTTGCGCGTAAGTGGCGAGGGCGGTGGCGATTTTTTTGCCCGCAGTAGCATCATCGTCGAGCAAGGCGAGCAGGGCCTTGGCTTCGAGGCTGACGAGCAAAGGATTGCGCGGCCCCCATTTCGTGGCAGGAGAACGCCCCAGAATATTCGAGCGGAAGCCAGAACCGGGAGGGGCGTCATCGAGGGGACTTTCTTGATAGATCGCTTGGAAAGCAGCGAGGTCGCCTGAACCCAAGGCAGCGAAACATTTTCCCTCCCAAGTGTCTTTTGCATCAAGGCCTTTTGCGACTTGTGCCCGCAGCGCAGTTAGAGTGCCGACGCCCATTTCGTGGGAGGCCATATTTTTCCGAATCCGTGGAAGGTCTTCGTCGGAAAAAAGAATCCGTGGATGCTGACCGATGGGCGGAACATGGAAAAGCCGATCTTTCGCAAAGCCCGTCTCATCGGCCTTCCACGGCACGGCGGGCGAAGGAGGGAAAGCGAAGGTGCCATTGAGGGCGCGTTCGACTTTTGCGGCAGGTTGAATGGCTTCGATGTCGCCGACTCGCGGGTCGCTCGATGCGGCAAAAAGAGGATCAAAGCTGAACGCGATGAGGACAAAGGCACGAAGGAGGAGGTTGATTTTCATGGGAAAATTTTGAGAGGAGTTATTTTTTAACGCTCAGTTAGATAAATGATTTCACCAGCGGGTAAGCTGAATGAACTTGGGGCAGACAAGGCAGGACGTAGCTCGACCCGATTCACAAACCGGTGAAAAATTGAAGCTCTCCTCGAGGGATGATTTTGCCAAAGTAACGAACGGATTGGCCGACTGTGCCGAGATTCGTGGCGAGATCGGACCAGGTGAACAGATCATCGCTGGCTTGGATCTGAGGGCCAACGCAGATGAAGGAGAGCCGAATGATCACAAACAATCTCGGAAAGGATTAATAAAATTTTCACTTCCACCATTTCCAAATGTTAGTCTCGTTTGGATGGGCATCATAGTAAGATTGACTTCGATCTCCCTGAAGCGCCGAGTTTAGATTTCATAGATTTTTGAGAGTGTGATTTAGAATCAAAGGATTCTGGGATTTAAATTCTTATTTATCTCACTAATAGAATTAACAAATTCCACCATTTACAAAAGGGGGGATATTGCGTCCCAGACGTATTGTTTTACGTCACAGCTCTCACCATCGGACTCAACGGCCATTCTCCAAGAGCCAAGCGGACGGATATTTTCCTGTCACGCTGAGGAACACCTGATTGAGACGCCGACGGTCGGCCAAGCCGCATTGCCGGGCTACTTCCTGCAGGCTCGGCACCGGATCGGCGTTCAGTAGTTCCATGGCCCGACGCACCCTGAGATTTGTAAGATATTCATGCATCGTCTGCCCCATCACCTGGCGGAATCTCCGCTCCAAGGTGACGCGAGCCACTTGAACCCTCGCACTCACATCGGCCACGTTGATATTTTCAAAACCGTGCGCCCTGATAAATTCTACCGCGTGAGCCAATTCGCGATCCTCAATGGCCATGGTCGCGGTGGATGCCCGCTCCATCACCCCCAAAGGAGGAACATTGATAATTGTCTCACGAGGTTGCTTGTCCTCCATCAGCTGGTCCAGACAACTCACCGCGAATCGAGCTAACAGCTCTTGATCCTCATGCACTGCACTCAGCGGCACACGGCACAGAGGCTGCACTTCACTATGAAATCCGGTGGAGATCATCACAAGATCACGCGGAATTTCATAGCCGGCCTCACGGCACAATTCTTGCAAAATTGGGGCATCCCAATCATCCATCAGCACCAAAGCGGCGGGCCGTTTGAGCGTGCTCACCCACTCGACAAAGCGCCGCCGCTCGGCATGGCCAAGCGGCTGGACCATGTCCGGCAAGGTGGTTTTCAGATCGAAAGTTTTCAATGAGGCGCCGCGGGCTTCGATCGCACGGACTAACGCTTTGTGACGCTGCTCAAGAAACCACCCGCCGGGCACCAGAACGCAGCCGAACCGGCGAAAGCCTTTTTCCAGCAAATATTCTGCGGCTAGACGACCGACCGTCTCATAATCGTGGCGCACAGTCGGAATACCGGGTTTCTCTAACCATGAGGAGATATTGACGATCGGAAAATGGACTTTTTTCGCCTCGCAGAGCATTGCCGTGTTCATGATGCGTACGATGGCACCGTCACAATCTAACGTCCGCAGGAAGCGGAATGCCTCCACCGAGGCCTGGGCGCTGAACACAAAATGCCAATCACCGGTCTGCTCTGCGTGGCGGGCGACCGCAGCACTGGTGAGATTATTGACTGACTGAAGAATCGGCAGACCGATCAGCGCAATTCGTTTTTTTTTCGACTTCACAAGTGTTTCTAGAGTCAGGAAACCGCCGCGCTTTCCACAGTTCAAGACGATTTCATGAAATCAGGCGAATGCTGACAAGGGATAGCTGCCATTTGCATACTCTGGTAACGAGGAAATGAGACGCTCTACCTCAATGCCTGCGAACAGCACGGCGAAGAGTCCGTGTGTGTCGTTGTCGTAAAAAGGACGGCTATTGTAATAGGCCACATCCTCCGTACACATCGTCCCCATACAGATATCACGGACGGTGCCATCGCTCTCTACTCGCGTCTCCAAGCCCCTCCAGCCGTTGACCACAACTGGACGGAAGATAGAGTCATCTAACCAGCCATGCCTCACACCGCGGGCCATCGCCATCACAAAAATCGCGCTACCGGAAACTTCCAGCGGGGATTCTGGGTGGTCGAGCACGTTAGGCCACAGCCCACTTTCATGCTGAAAGCGCAGGAGCGAGGCACAGTGACGTTTAAAATGGGCGAGTATCGCCGGATAATCTTGATGGGTAGGCGGCAGTTGTGATAGCACCTCGCTCATTGCCCAAGATGCCCAACCGTTGCAACGCGACCAATGAGGCAGTTTGGCAGGATTTCCAAAATAACGTGCATGCATATAAAGTTCCGCCTCCTCGTCCCACACCTGCGTGTTGAACTCCAGAGTCTGGCGGGCTGCATCGTCGAGAAAACGACGCCGCTCTGCTAGATCCTCACCGTAGAGCGCAGCCTGCACTAGAAACGGGATTCCCATAAACATATCGTCCACCCACGTCGTATATTCCACCGGCGTAGTCCGGGTAAAGATAGTGGAACCAGGCAGGCGTATCTGTTCCTCGCGTGCATAGCGAATCATCCGCTCGATCCATTTCTCATAACGATGGCGATTGGGAAAATTCGGCTCGGTGCGTAGCCGCTGAATGAAGGGCAGCGATGGAGCAAGCGTAAAATCTAACAATGGAGTATCAATAATGAAATGGTTCGCTGAATTTACGGCGTGCAAAGTTTTCACCTGATATTCCACGAAGGGAATACCATCCAAATGATAGTCACAAAAACGAGCCGCGTAGTCACTGTAACGAGAATCTTCCGATATTTCGGCCAATGCCTGCATCGCCCAAGCAACACCCCCATTATGATAGTTCCAACTGTAGTTGGTGCCCCAGGGCAATGGATCGATCATGGCTCCAAGGATTTCCACCTTCGGAATCGACCAAGTCACCGGGCCATCAAGACCGGGATACATCCGACCGATTTGAAATTCTCGTTCAGGCAACTGCTGGAGATCGAGACCCTCCCGCCCGCCACCTGCACAAGGATTGGGAAACGGACCCGCCACTAACCAATTGGACAGCTCAGCCAGCTGCCCGGAAATATTCTCCACGCCTTTCAACCCGATGCCGGGATGCCTAACATCGTTCCCAACTACCGCACCGTGCGCACTGGGTGGCTGTAGAAAGACAGACCATTCATCGCCTGCTGTTTCGGATTTGATCATCAGCACATGACTGCCAGGCTGAAGATGGATTTCAAACTCATGAGACATCTTAATGCTGCGCTCGTCAAACTGCAGACGGATCGGACGGTCCCCCACCTGCTCATAGACCACCTTGCCATCAAGCCAGATTCTGCAGCCGTCATTATGCTCAATTTCGAGCTTCAACTGCATCTCTTCCTGAGCAACCAATTGAGTCCAAGCGTAAGCCGTCGCAGGGCGACCAAGACCGAAGGTCCGCCCGAAATCGACAAACTGCATTCGGTCCAGCTTTTCCGCCACCCCAGCGACTTCGAGGCTGTATTCAAAAGGGGTGTCTCGGATAAGCTTGTCGCCGATTCGCTTAACTATTTCTAATGGGTTAATCATATAACTGAGATGAGAGTTGGGTTATTAAGAAATTTTCTGCTTGGGACGACCTGTTCTGGCTGGATTTCCTCTAACAATATAGCAACCTCCGGTCTGAAGTTTTTCAACCACGACAAAATCAAACCATAATCAAGCATCCCCTGCCCCGCCGGACAGATCTCCAAATGATCACGCCCAACCACAAAATCCTTCGCATGAACCACCGCGATTCGATCTCCAAACAGATCGAATGACTGCCGGATAATTTCACTTTGGAACTGGAAATTCGTCTTATTAAGCAGGTTCACCGGATCGAAAATTACCTGGAGGTGCCGCGAGGGAATTGCGTCCAGCAAGCGCCTCATTTTTTCCGGCGTGGAAATGACGTGCGGAGTCACCGCCTCGATGCCGACTACTACCCCGCAGCGTTCTGCTTCTGCCACAAGTTCCTCCATGCTGCCGAGCAATTCATGGAATGCCTGCTCGCCACTATTCTCCGGGTGCGGCGCATAGTCAGCATTTAAGGAACCGCTTTCCAAGGCCACGATGTTGCAGCCGAAATCCCGAGCATGGTGCAGGTGCTCTTTGAATAAACCCATTAATGATTTTCTAACATCCGGAAATGGGTGGATAGGATTGATATAACAACCCAGCACCTCGATCCCGAGACCGTGTTTGCCGAATGCCTTCCGAATTTCCGCAGCGAGAGCCGTTGTCAGCAGGCCCTGCTTCATTTCTAACCCAGCGATCGCCTTGCCCGGTGCCAGCTGCACACAATCCACTCCATGCTCAGCGACCCGGAGTGCGAGTTCCTCGACGGGAAAACACCCGAGATCATGGGCTCGTAGGCCTAGTCGGAATTGCTGGGTAGTATTACAAGCGCTCACTCAAGTGTTTGTTAAACAAAAATCTCCATCTCCGGGAGGGAATAGTTGCGTCGATGGGGTACACTTTTGCGTCGCGAGGCGATTCGATGCCCCTACTTTGCTGAAATCCCGGTGCGCCCAAATTCGTCCGTATTAAAGCCAAAAACGCGCTTCACGCCGGCAACCTCAATCGTCAACTCCGTCCTCTCTGCATTCCAAGTCGTCACTGGGAGTAATTCCCCATTGCGGTGGGGGAACAGCAGAATCTTAAAATCTGGACTCACCGAGCGACTGGCGATGACTAAGCGCTTGTCCATACCAAACGAGCGGGAACCCGCAAGCGCCCCCTTCTTCGCCTCCGGCTCCAAAGTGTCCCTGCGCTCGAACGCCTCCAATCGCGATGATGGACGACTGGAGTAGGCTTGCGGTTTTGCGGGGTCGTTGAGATTCAGAACTCGGACCAATAATTGACGCCCTCCCTCGGGCGCGACCGGTTCGCCGTTTGCTTTTCGTTTCACGTCGCTGTCTCCCAGAATAATGTCATTTCCTGTCATCGAAACCACCTCGGTATTGAAACCGGTCTGCATCAGCCATTCATACAAGCGCTCCTGCTCGTCTTTCTGAATATCGTCCACTACGAGCAGCCACGGATTAGCACCACGATTAAAAACCAAACTGCGGAACGCACGTTTGACAGGATTGTGAGGCAGCCTAACAGGCCATGAATCCTCGTCCCATAACCTCGAATCGTTTTGCTCGAAGCCCTTCCAGAATGCCACCACTGACGGACGCGAATCGCGCTCCAAGGGCACACCCGCATTTTCCCTGTGGAAACGCTCGGCGTCGGAGAGATATGAGTCCCAGCGAGCGAATCGGAATCGTTCAAAATCTGCGGGCTCGGTGCGGATTTGCTTAGGCCACCACCAATCGTAAGCGTCCTTCACATCCGCACAAGCAAGCACGAGGTCACCGCGATTTTCCTGGTAGATCCATTTCCCGGGGCCAGGCCAGAATCCTTGTCCCATTCCGTCTATCAGGATACTGTTATGATGGCGTGTTTCCACCGAGCGGAAGTTGTCTTTTGCCCACTGGCGTCCATGGGAAAATAACGTGAAATTCCCACGATCCGCATGTTCATGACTTCCCCCCACCGAATCCACCCGGCACTCGAACTGCACCGCCGTCGCCTCTTTGCTCCACGCACTGCGTGCGTTCAGCGAACCACGCACCGGGTCATAGGCCGTGAGCGGCAGGGCGAGTTTCGCGCCCTCTGCGTAGTCGATCGGTTTTCCGGACGCGTCCTTCATCCCGTCGTCTGCCCACAACATGGCCTCGATGATGTGAAAATTGCCTTTAAACGGGCTGAAACTTTCGGGCACCGATAGGTGCCGGGTCCCGGCGTCGGTTCTGACATCTAACGCATTCGCGGTGAGTGGCGTGCCCTCTGATTTGGTGGTGAAGCACTGCCAGAGGAAATCGGCTTTCGCGTCCTTCGGATAGAAATAATGCCACATCGAGAGCGTCCAGATCGCCGGCGGTCCGTCGCCGCCGTCACCATGGCTGGTAAAGTGATCCATACTCGGCTCCATCGACTGGAGATACCAATCGAGCATCGCGCGGTGGTGGCGGTGGGCGAGCAAATTATCCCCGCGCCGGGTGGCGGCCACAAAAAACGGATTCCCCCAAACCAGACCAAATTGAGTGTATCCAACCGCTTCGGTGGACTGGCCCTCAGGTGAGATGGCATAAGTTAGATAATCACGAGCAATCTGCGCGCCGAGTTTATAAACCCGGGGATCATAGCCTTCCTCACCTTCGATCGAGAGAGCTAACAATGGCTGCTGCAACCCCACCGCAATCCAGTTCCAATTCCTGAAATGGTGAGGTAGCCGCGCCCCCATCCACAGGCGGCCCTTGGTCGCTGCCGATATCAGGCCACGCACCGTGTCCCGCTGTGCCGCAGACATGTAGGGGAAGGCGAAATCGTAGGCATAACCTAGCAAGTGTCCGCAAACCGCATCCCGCACGCCCTGATCGGAGAAACCAGAACCCGTGACTGGCCCCGAAATCTTTGTCCGCCAAACGTCGTCGTTGAGCGGCCCCGCAAGCGCCTTCTCCAGATTTGGACGGACAATTTCCGCATAAGTGGTGATGGCCATGGCCGCCTGCCGACCCTTCACCTCATCTTGGCCGACTAATGCGTCAAACGATTCCATCACGATCGCATAAAGCCATGGCTGATAGTGTCCGATCAATGGAGGAAAGCCCTTGTGTTCGGCTACTAACTGCTGCGCACCCGCCTTGTCTCCCGTTGCCAGTTTTTCATATAACTGACTGCTCCATTGCTTTGGATCGCGCAGGTTCTCCTGAGTGCGAGATCTCAAGGTGGCCTGCAAGGCACGGCCCACTTCGGTCACCATCAGCCGACGCCGCAGATCCGGCAGATCATCAGGGCCGATAAGAATACGTGGGTGTACACCGGGAGGTGGCACTTTCGACACGCGCTCCATCGCAAGCCCAGTAGTGTCATATTCCACCGGAGCGCCGGGCGATTCAGGAAATAAATAGGTCCCGTTCAAAATGTCATCGGCAGACAATTCGCCGGGCAGCTTTGCGGGAACCGGTTCCGCAGCCCATGAGGTGGCTAACAATTGCATCACTACGGCAGCCGCAACCCAATTGCCGAGCTGACGTCTTTCTATAGTATGGTCATTGGTATTCATCATTTAGAAACAGGTTTTCGATAGTTGTTCACCGTTGCGTCGAGTCCCAATACAACAGGCTCTCCAGGCAGGCTAAAATACTCGCCGCGGTAAAGTGTGGAACAAAGTGGATGTTCACCCAGACGCCAGTATTCGACCCACAGCGCGTCGTAGCGAGCCGTCAATTCGGTTAGGTTAAATCCATTTTCCCCCTCGCCATGATCTTCACGGTAACCGGCAACCATAATTTCCCATCCCTGATGTACGATGCTGAACAGCAAGCGCCCATATTCAACCGTGGTTTTCACGAATTCGCCATCAACGCAGTGACTCCAGTCGATCTCCGCCGCGAGGGCCACGGTGGCCTCCCATAGTGCGACCGCTTCTAACTTTTCGGCCAGCGCCGTATCGAGCTCTCCGCAGGAAGCCAACGTGTCTAACACGATAGCCAATTGATCACGCCCGCCGAGCCGGTCGTCTCGCATCCAGCAAGCTGTGGGCAGCACTGCTTCATCTAACAATCTGTCAAACGCCTCACAGCAGCGTCCTTTCAACACCGCTCTAGCAGAAATCAGGCACAACTCTCTGAACCGGGTGACGTCATGCCCCCTCAAACCCATTCGGCTTTCGGCATACTCACAAAATATGGACTCCTCGGTGCGCGAGGGATCGCGAACGAAAGAGGCTAAAACATACGCATTCAGGTCCGGCCAAAACTCACTTTTCACGTAAGGACCATACCATCCCCCTCCCCTCGACCAGCTGTAAACACCCACAATGAGCGGCTCTCTCAGCAGATCATTGAGACCGTACATCTCCCGGTTTTCCTCAAATCCGTTAATCACGCCATCCATCACATAGTTAGCATAAGCGCCCTTACCTTCATATTCACGCTGGCATTGCACTTCAATGATCTGCGCATGCCGACCACGGCCCAGGCAAGGGTTCACTTTTACCCGTCGCCAAAAATCTAACGCCGTATGTTTGATCGAGAAAACCAGTCGCGGATGTGGCTCTACCTGTTCCGACACCTGCAAATAATGGTCGTGGCAGGCATGAAGCTTATCGGGAAAAATGTCCCACGTTCTGAACATCAAAGTCCGTTCATGCTTCACGCAGATTTCTTCACGAAGAAACCCGATCAGATTTACATAGGCCGCGACCTGAGCATCAGTCCATGTAGGCGTTTCCGCTTGCCGGCGGTCCAGCGTCTCTTGGTAAAGATAAGTCGGTGTCCACGATGCACCAATCCGCGGAATCGGTCCGTTACCGGCATGGAACGGCGTATCCATCAAATAGGTTTCTCCGACGCGGATGATGTATCCATCCACGTCCGGGAACCGCGCCGTGAGCTCATCGAACAAGACGCGGTGCAGTTCAAGTGTCCGTGGACGATCTAACTGAATTCTTCCAGTCTGCGGGTCGCAGATTTCATCACGGTAGTGCTCGACGATCCGCTTCGGCAACACAAACAAATCCAAGTGATAGAACACTTTTAGACCGCTGGCCTTTGCCGCCTTTATCTCCTTTTCAATACCGGGCGTGAACTCCTCCAACCATTCACGTTCCGACGAACCCTGCGGGAAAGCGTCCACTCCCGTCGCAATAAATGTCGCCACACAGTTAATATGTTTGAAAACCTGACCATTAAAACCATAATCTGCTAGGTTTACAGGATCTAAAAACTTTGATTCGAAGGGCTCCTCTCCGGGATTGTGATGCACCATGTCGAGAATGTATTTCATAAGTGTTCTAGTTTGATAAAAGAATATTGAAACTTACCTCAGCAGTCGCCGTTTGCACCGCAGGTTCGTTGCTACGGCCCCATTGCCATGCACAGACTTTCACCGTGAGAGGCAGCTTGCTGCGTGGAGGGATGGGAGTCAATATGAGTTGATCGCCTTGGACTTTGGCCGGTCCCGAGCGAACGAAAAACTGGACGGGTAAGCCAGCGTCTGACTTTGCTGTCAGACGAATGGATTTCACATTCACAGAAATGTTAGGAATCGGATCAAACGTGATTTTTTGTGGAGCTCCTATCGTGTTTTTTTGGAGCTTCACCGCGCAGGGTTGGACAGACTCGCGGATCTCGTCGGTGCCATGATGTCGGGCCGCAAGATAACAGGCTGAGCTGGGCCACGAGCGATCAAGACTGATACGGAACTTGCTCCCGCCCGCTGGAGTGACCGGCCCACAGAGCCACTCGATGGCAGGCGAACCGGGTGCCTTTACCAACGTTTCTCCAGCACCGACAAAGTTGGCAGGGATCTTATCGAGCATCACACCGCGCAACGTAAAGGTGATGCCGTCCTCTTCCATTACGGGAGTCACACTGGAAATTCCATTGAAGTCGAAAGACCGAATTCCACCGCTCGCATCAGCGAATGCCGGCAATTGAGTCTCGGCTTTCCAATTAATCTCGGCAAAGGCCCGGGCTTCCTCGGCGCTGGTCTTGTTGAAATACCATGGCAGCCCTCTGGCATCGAGCACCGCACCTACCGCGGCCACCCCGCCATCCCCATGTCCAGGCACCGGAATATCTGCTAGGAAACCCTTGCTGATGTCTATCGACTTCAAACCCGCACTGCCATCAGCCGACAGGCGCGCCTTAGCTGCTAGATCAATATAGCGGGCGAAGTATGCAGTCAAACGTTCGGAGCAATCGAAATGACCACTACCACCATCCATGATATAACTCAGTGGCCAACTCATATTTGATTTCCGCTGCTTTAGGACACCCTCGTATGCCGGGCCAACGTCGTTCCACTTCGTGCGGATGTTCGTTTTGTCTTGCGACCATTCCTGAGCCGTTCCAAATGCGACCAATGCAGGCACTTGACGGTTTTTCGGCGGCAGATGGTTGTTTTTGATCCAGATGCCCGCAATGCAGCGGTCCGGGCATTGCTCGACGAGCGCGTCCACCATCAGCAGATGACCGGACTCTCCCATCGGCAACCATGGCACAGTCGCCACTTCTTCGTAGCCGGAGTTCTTTGCGAGACCCTCGAGGAGTTGCTGCAAAAACGCCACTGCCGTCGCATACTCCCGGGACATGTCTGTTCCTTTGGCTGCGTCCTTGCGAAAGTTCATGAACGATGGCACACACCAAACAATCCCAAGGTCATTCGCCGCACAGACCTCCCGAATGGCCGAGTGCCCCACGAGACGATGCTCCGGCACGTTGGCGCACAGGATGAGCAATCCGCGCAGTCGCCTGCATTTCTCAGGAATCCACAGATAGGCCGACGCTTTGCTGGTAGAACCATCCGCCCACGCCGCGCAGGTGCCCTCTTGCATGAACTGAAACACCTGATTGTCCGGCGAAACATTGGCGATCTTTAAATCATCCGCTCGGCAAGGTCCATCAAGAGCAAAGAGCGAGGCCAGCCCAAGGATCAAAACGAGCCAACCACGATTGGAAGGATTCCATAAGCGATTCATAACAGAGAGGTTTCTCATAGAAGTCGAGTTTCTAACACGTTAGATTTCAGATCCCCGAGGGTAGGGAAAAATTTGAATTGGCTCAAGCCGGCAGCGACACATTCTGCATTTAATTTGGCACCTGAAGGGCTGGTGTGAACATTGTCTGTCTCATTGCAAAACAGCGCTTGCACTTTTTCGATGCCAAGGGCGTCGTAGCGATCCGCAATCGCTTGAGTCAAGTCAATGAAACTCACATCGCAGGCTGCTGCCACCGCAGCCGACCATGTTCCATATTCACTCTGATGGCGAATCAGCCTTTCGTTGCGCCAGATATTCTTCGCCGTTAGCGAGAGAATCACTGGAATAACACGCCTCATTTGACACTCGGTGACAAACCGCCGCAGATACCAACCAAAAGTATGAACGATCTCCTGTGTGCCGTCTGGCATCGTGACATCAAACGTTTCCTCTCCGATACCCGGTAATACACCACGGTAACGGCCACCGTCCAAATGGTCAGCATCATTGTGACCAAACTGGATCAATAAATAATCGCCCACCTTCATCTCTGCCAGCACTCTTGCCCAAAGTCCCTCTCTCAAGTACGAACGCGTGCTGCGCCCGGGCCGTGCTCGGTTGTGGACTTTGACAACTGCTGGGTCGAGGTATTTTTCTAACACATCGCCCCAACCCTGCTGATTCCTGCCGTTGCTAAAAGCCGTCGAATCACCCATCACAAAAAGAGAGGGTACGTGATATTTTGTTCGGCTGCCACAAGGGCGACGCACTCCATTTCCCTCGTCACGACGATACTGCCACTCGAATCGAAACCAAATTGAATTTCCGAATACTGCTCCAAACCGCCATCCGGCTCAATGGAAACCATCAAGGAGTAACACGGTCGCGCTTCCGTTGTCCAAAAAAACGGTGTTCCAACCCGCAGATCCAACTTGAAATCTGAATCACCTAACGGGATATGATAATAATTTGATGCCTCCACTGCGAGTGGTGAATCTGGTTTGCTTCCGTCATACCCAAGTTCAAATAATTCGACCCGGACAAATGCCGAATGATGATACCCCCGAGTATTTTTAATTGTTAAACTAACGGTTAATTCGGCGGTTAGCGGATCAATGGTCCCGCCAATCAATTGCACGCTGCGAAGCATCTGCTGAATCCCATTCATTTGCATTTCCATCAATTTTTTTAGTTAGACACTCGCTCCTCAGTATGGCGTCGCCCGTAGTGATCAACACGGATGAGCAAGCTCACTGAGAGAATAGCATGTTAGGAACAGGGATTCAGCATGATGAGAAAATCGGACAGGTCTCAGGGCGTCGATACGGAGACCTTGGCGTAATCAGACCGCCCGGAAGCAGCCACACAGCGATGAAATACGCGTTGATTGAAACTTCCTTCATAGCACATGAATTGTAGTTTCCCTTGGTTGGTTACGGAACTGATCATATTCACCTTCTCGTAAGAAGGATTGTGCAAGCGCACGGGTGCTTTCCCTTTTGGGGAATAGCCCCGGTGATCGTGACTCTTGAGTCCAGCCTCATCCTCCCAGTGGATCTCGCTGCCTTCGGCTTGCGCTTGCTTTTTGATCGCTGGGTATTCGCTTTCAATCCAGTCTTTCACCTTTTTCTCACAACGCTGGTATGCGTATTTCACTGGGCGCTGCACTGTAAATCCCCAGCGTTTAAGATACCTTCCAACTTGGCGACGATCAAGAACCTTTCCTGTGCGTTCCTCTATGAGCAGTCCAACAGCTTCGCGTGACCATAGTGCAAAAGGCAGTTTAAGTTGATCGGGATTTTTCTCGATCAGACGTTTACGAATCTTCTTCTGTATGGATTCATCAACCTGGAGGTTTGTTCCCGGTTTCGGTCCACGCTTTCCAACATCTAAGGCTTTCATGCCTTTGATTTTAAATCGCTTGATCCAGCCAGCCGCCGCATTCCGATGAATGTCGAGAGTCTTTGCTATT
>JAYVNE010000178.1:0-3610 GCA_043758615.1 Akkermansiaceae bacterium | reverse complement strand
GGTCGTCTGGCAGCGTGATCGTCATGGCGGGAGGATAGCGGATGAATCGACTGATTTCCATTCAGCACTTGAGCACGGGACTGAGGACGTGTGCTCGTCTGCGAACGGCGACTGAACTCCTTGTAGGTCTCGCCCTCTCTCCGCGTCACACCTTCCAGCGCCGCCAGCACGGGTCCGGAAAAGCCCTCTCGCCGCAGTTCGTCGAACCCCCAGCGCTGCGGCGGCTGGCTGTCCTTGACCACATCATGCAGCACCCCCACGATTTTCTCCGTCTCCGTTTCCATCCGCATCATCAGCCGCAGCGGAGGGAGAATGTAGGGTTGCCCCGCGTTGTCCACGCTTCCTTTGTGCGCGAGGGCACGACTACCTATTGTTGGGCACACTCCAACTTTGACTCCGAAGAGTCCGCATGGCTGCCTGTCACACTTATGCAATCCGCCCACTTTACGGTAGTTCCAGGCGCGATGAAATCGGCCTTCAAGGTCGCATCGTACGCTTTCCCGCCGTTCTTAATGATCGGCTTGAAAACGACATTTGTCAGACCGAATGCGGACTGGTTGGTGAGGGTGATGTCATCTTTCATGAAACCGTAATGAATATCCCAAATGTATTTCACATTGAACAAATCACTAGTCTCGGATGAAAGCTTCCGGCGCACCATTGCCAAATCGGGATCGCTCTTTGCATGTCGAATATCGAGGTAGCCAGTGCTTATAGCCGCGCGCAGATAAGTCAGCGATTGCGCCGAATCGCCTTGGATAGAATACAAACACGCGAGGTTATAGTTATAGTTGGGATCCCTTTTCCGAAGCTCATACACGTCGATCAACGCGTTGAGGGACTCTTGAAATTGCCCTGCCGTGGCAAGAGCGATAGCGAGGCACTCTCGACCTGCTCCGCTTGAGTCCTTTGGTGCCGTCTTCAAATAGGTTTTCCAATAGATCACGGCGAGCTTTCCAGCCGCGAACGGGGCCGCTTTCCAACCGCCGCCTCCCGATTGCTTATTCGCCGCCTGAAGTGCAGCCCAGCCAGCAAGACTCAGGAAATTTGCTCGATGTTCATCATAAAAGATTCCAGTGGGCACAAGGGAGGCGCATTCCAAACACTGCCGTGACCAGTCGAGCCACTGATCTGCGGACGCATTTTGGCCCGTTTGGTTCCAAGCAGTGATAACCACTCCGGCCTTTGCGAATGGATCTCGTGGCCTTAGTCGCGCCCGGTCTCGAACCAACTGCGTCAGCGCTCCTAGATCGTTGTTTGTTATAAATTGCTGGACTCGTGCTTGATCCTCATCGGAATCATCAAAGCCGGCCTCGCCGTTATGCCACCCCTTCTGAGTCGTTAAGTTGAGAGCGACCACACGGTTGGATGCACGAATCGAGGAGTAGCGAACTCTAAATTTGCGATTCGCAGCATCTAGGGCGGCCTGCTTCGCGGCATCGCGTTCCATGCCCATGTTGTAGTTCGACCAAAGGAAATCTGCAATCCCTACAACTGCCGCGACAGCCAACGCGTCCCCCTGTTTAGCCCCTTGGTTCTCGAGGCTCGCAGCAAGGAGCCCGGCATTCCACCCCGCACTCACGCTGGTTTCCAAAGATTCCTTGTTCCCCTTGGCTTCCGCTCGTTTGGCGATCATTCCAGTCTCGACCAGCGCATCTACGTAAAAGTCGATTCCTTCGACCAGATCAACATACGCCGCCGTAATCTTCGGATCGGCGTTCGCGCTCTTTAGATACGCGACATACCGTTCAGCGTTGTTTCTGAACTGCTCCAGATTGTTCTGCAACTGCTGGGGATTTGCATCGTAGGCTGGCCAATTGTCGTAAAGATTCTCCAGATTCCTCAGGAGGAAAAGTTCGTTGTCAACATTTGCGGCTGGTGTGATCTCCAGCGGTTCGTGCTGCTCGATAGCGTGCTGCTCGGTTGGCGTCAGATTGACAGCCTGCGGCTTGTTCTTTGTGGTTGCTCCCGAGAAGAAGCTCCCAAAGACGCCAAACAAAATCGTCAGGTAGGCGCACCCGAGGCCACATAGGACCAACCTCCTTCCCCTCCTCGCAGAATCCCGTTTGATTTGAAGTAAACCCAGATGTCCGGTGAGCAACGCGGGAACACCAAACCATTTCCAGGAGAACAGGCAGAGCAAACCCAAGACGATGGCCGCGTATGCCAAACGACTTGCCCAAGATCTCTCCTCCGGTCGCGAGGATGGGAAGCCATCAAGCACGGCGGCGGCTCGCACTGGTAATGGGGGTGGCCCAGAGGACGAAGACGTTGTTGGTTCGGAATCCAAGCCGGGCGGCGGACCCGCTTCCGCGGTGGCCGCGGCAAAGACAGCTTCCACGTTACCGAAACGCACACGATCTCCAGCGCGAAGGATACTGTGCGCGATCCGTTCGCCATTCACATAGGTGCCGTTCGTCGAGTTCAAATCGGACAATAGACCTTGTCCATCTTGGATCGAAAGCTCGGCGTGGTGACTGGATACCGACCGATCTTTGATTAGAACCGCATTATCGGAGCGGCGACCGACGGTGAGAGTGTCCGCGATCAACTCGTGTGTGATCTGCATTCCATTGGTTCCGATAACGATGAGCTTTAACATGAGGAACGAGTGAAAGGTTTGAGAATTACCCGACTTTCTATACTTATCCCGGTCTAATGTGACTCAGCGTTTCCCGACTTTAGCCTCGGTTTAGGAGTTCAAGCCAATGAGGGCCAAGTTCAAAGAATTCCCACGGGTTTATATGGCCTGATCGGTAGTAACCGTCCAATTGACTTAGGATGGTACGAGTAAGTTGCGCCAAAAATGTTGTCGGATACACCAACATCCATGTGTCAGGCTTTCCGTCGGCGACGCGTCGGTGGTAGTAAGGGTGCTGTTCACCAGGTACACACAAAGAAGAGCCGGGAGCCAGCAACTCGTGGATGAGCTTATTGCGGAGCGCGTAACAGAGATGGTCGTGTCGCAGGTGTTCGAGGGTTGTCTTCTCAATCGTCAGCGCGCAGCCATTGCTGTCGCGAGGCCAATGCATGTCCACTTCTGAAAATTCTGGATCGTGGCGCAAGTCTATTACCGGCGTTTGATGAGGGGGGCTTGGCAGAGAGCGGAGAAAGACTTTTAACGGATCGAATTGAGAATCTACCGTGCGTGACAGCAGCAACTCCAATTGCGGCAAACTGACGCGATGTGAATTTGGCCAATGACCGAACCTGCGGATGAGCGAAGTGAATCTACTGCGCTGCGTCATTTTCTTGGTCGGCGGCGGCGACGTTGGAACGACAGTCGTTGCGAGCGCATCCAGTAAGCTACAAAGCAGCCCTCGCTTGAAGGTGTCGCCGAAGGCTGAAAATGAGGCAGAATCAATACTGTCGATTCGTGCGTTCATTGAGGAAACGAAGTTTCCAATGAGGTCAATCGCGGTCACCATGATGTTCTCGATTATCCCAAGCCAATAATAGTATGCAAGACCCACATGTGCATTCACCATCTCCGAAGTGGCCACCGAGCCGCGTGCCGGTGAGGGTGAGGCCGCTGAAGCCGGCTTTGGCGAAGTGTTTGGCGAGGCCGAAGTCGGCGATTTTGGCGAGGATCGGGTGGGTCGCGGAGGAG
>JAYVNE010000177.1:0-11205 GCA_043758615.1 Akkermansiaceae bacterium | reverse complement strand
CACGCAGGCTCCAGCCTCGGCAGCGCGGGCGGCGTTCTCGATAAAGCTCAAATCTGCGGCATCGAGCGATTTCAGATAGACGGTCGTTTCGATCATGGCGGGATCGATGACGGTGTGATGCGTTGCAGTTTCCCCGATGACTTTGGTGATGAGAGGGTAGCTGCGAGGCGGTGGAAATGGCTCGGTAGCCCCGACTTTTTCGATTATCTCACGGCGGCGCTGGGCCGTGAGCGTGGCGGATAGGACAACGACGGTGCAGCCTACTTCTAGCAGCCATTGAATCATTTGATCCACCAACGCGGAGGTGTAGGGATCATAGGAATGCACTTCATCGATCACGATTACTTTCCCTGATAGCGCGAACAGACGCAGTGCGGAATGTTTCGCACAAATGGATGCCATGAGTGCTTGATCGATGGTGCCTGTGCCAAAGGGAGCCAGCAGCGGCTTGCGACTGGAAGTGAACCAACGACAGGCTTCCCGCGCATCCGCATCGTTCGCGGAAGTGAGCGATGGGGAAAACCTCAGTATGCGATCTTCGAGGAGCCACGCATTGCGATGGGCGAGAGTTTGAGTCGCTTCATCATCGATCACGTTCGCCAGAAACTCTGAAATCCGGCGGTGAATGCGATTACTGGTGAGCTGAGTGGGCAGGGCGAAGTAGAGTCCGCGCTCGTCACCCTCGGTCCAGCGACGATAGGCCACCGCCAGTGCTGCCTCCGTTTTTCCCATGCCCATGGGTGCCTCTACGATGTAAAGCCCCGGCTGGTCTGCTAAGGAGATCAGGGTTTTCTGAAGCGGACGGAGCTCGAAAGACTGCACTCCCGGCTTTGCGAATAATTGCGGGAAAGAAAGCCCACGAGCGACTTTCCGGCGGTGCCAGCCGATGAGATCCAACGCGGTCTTCGCGCCAGTCCGAGCGGATTCTGGGGTAAAATGATCCAGCAGAGGTGTCTCTGGATGAAGGGAAAACCAATCCATGTTTGAGCCGATCCAGTCACAGAAAGTAACAAAGCCGGTGAGCCAATGGACGCGGGCACCTGCGTCGGTTGGTTCACTGGGCAGTGGCCCAAAATGGTCCTGCAACTCTGCTAGAAGCTCTCGCCGCAGGAGATTCGGCCAGGTGAGATTGTTTTCCCAGCAACGTGATGTTCCGAGATCATGGCTGACCTTGGAGGTCGGGTAGCTGCCGTGGTGGCCGCCCGCGCTGAGGCTCCATGCCAGTGGACGGCATTTCCCATCCTGCATTTCAGGCAACGAGGCGAGAAAGGACTGGCTGACTCGCGCATGGTCTTTCTGACATTCTTGGATTCCCTCCATTTCTGAAAACCTGCTAAACACACATTTTCTCAAGAACCCAGGCGTGATTTTCCCAATGTCATGTGCTGCGGTCAACGTCACCGCTCCAATAGGGGGAAGGTGACTGCATGCTTTCGGAAGAAGCCGTTGGACAGCCTCTGCTACCGCCCCAACGATCAGGCAGTGATCCCGCACTGTCAGGGCAGGACACTTCGTGACGGGATCGGTTTTTGCCCAGCAATCTTGAAGGCTTATGGGAGGGGTGATCACACTGATAGATCCGGTATAATCTGCTGCGATCTAGATTCAAATTTTTGATAGAAGCGTGTCGAGGCGAAAGGTACAGCAACAAGCAATTTCGTTGGGTGATCCAAGTTCTTTGCCGTGAAGGATCTGCTTTGACTACCTAGCCCG
Source organism: Akkermansiaceae bacterium (assembly GCA_043758615.1). GTDB lineage: Bacteria > Verrucomicrobiota > Verrucomicrobiia > Verrucomicrobiales > Akkermansiaceae > Luteolibacter. The sequence goes on along the minus strand of JAYVNE010000177.1, from coordinate 9,492 downwards.
ACTTTCGCGGTTAGGTTATTTTGTAGGTCCAGATCCTTGAGATTGCGTTCATTTTCTCAAAAGGTCTCCACTACAGCGGTTTTCAGAGGCCCGGTACGGTAAAATCGAGGGCTCCAGCAAGTAAGAAAAGTGAAAACTTTGTCGAAGCGCCGGTGGTGAAAAAGGACTATCAGGAAGCCGAGGGGGAAATTCATCAAAGCGCGTCCGTCTCAAAATGAGGCGGGCGCGTTTTTTCATTTTCCCAATGGCGACCGATCAGTGCTAGCTCATGGCCGTGAGTTCGCCCCTTTCCCAGAAACTTCCGGAACCCGCGTCGCACGCGATCACCGAGGAGGAAATCCGCAAGCAGAAAATCTTCGAACTGGAGTCGCCGGACCACACGTTGCTTTCCGGGCCAGGGACGCGGATTCGGGATCTGGCGACGCTGTTCCGGGTGGCGCGGGATCTTCTGCGGGGCTTTCGTGCGCTGCATTTCGCCGGGCCATGCGTGACAATTTTCGGCTCCGCCAGAACGAAGCCCGGCACCCGCTATTATGAAATGGCACGGCAGATGGGTGAGGCCTGTGCGCAGCTCGGTTTCACCGTGATCACGGGTGGGGGACCAGGCATCATGCAGGCAGGAAACCAAGGAGCCTACGAAGCGGGCGGGCGATCGTTAGGCGTTAATATCGAGCTGCCGTTTGAGCAGGCGTTGAATCCGTATGTTCAGCACTCGGTGACGATGAAATACTTTTTCACCCGCAAGGTGGTGTTAGTAAAATACTCCTATGCCTTTATCGTCATGCCGGGAGGGGCGGGGACTTTGGACGAAATGTTTGAAACGATGACCTTGATCCAGACAGGGAAACTGAAGATTTTCCCAATCGTGCTGATGGGGAAGGATTATTGGCAACCGTTGATGGATTTCGTCTATCGGATGGCGGAGGCGGGGACGATCAGCCCGGATGATCCGGAGTTAATCTTCTTCACGGACGATGTGGAGGATGCGAAGGCGCATTTGCAACGGCATGCAGTTAGGCAATTCGGATTGCAGAGGAAAAAGCATCCGCATCCGATTCGGATTCTGGGAGAGAAGCCGATGTGATACAGGCATTCCTGCCTGTTCTTTCATAAGCACTCGCCCGCAGAACAGGCAGGAATGCCTGTGTCACTCCTTCGGTAAAAAGTAGCCGCGTTGTTTTGCTGAAATCGGCAGGTCCATTTTTTCCATGACGCTGAGCATGTCTTCCCACAGGAGGCGCTTGATTTGGTTGCTGCCGCTGGTTTGTAGGAGATGACTGGGGTGATAGGTGACTCGCACCGGGGTGCCCTCGAAGTCGTGCCATGAATCGCGCATGGTGCTGATGTGGCCTGATAGTCCTAGCAGGCCTTCCGCGGTGGTTTCTCCGAGGGCGACAATGCACTGAGGTTGTATGATAGAAATTTCCGCGCGGAGAAATGGCATGCACGCTGTCATTTCTTCGGGCGTGGGGCGGCGATTGTTGGTCGTCTGTTTCGGGGTGGCAGGTCGAAATTTAACAAGGTTCGCTAGATAGACTTCCTCGCGAGAGAGTCCCATGGCTTTCAAAATGTCGTTCAGTTTCTGCCCGGCTGGACCGACGAAAGGCTGACGTTCCTTTTCCTCCTGATAGCCCGGTGCCTCGCTGATCAGCATCACGCGCGCCTCGGGATTTCCGGTGGAGAAAATCATTGTCTCACGCAGGGTTCCAAGCGCGCGGGCCGGTGCCCAGCTCTCCGCTTGGCGTCGCAGATTGGCGATTTTTTCCGCGCGTGAACTGCCTTGGATTGTTAGGTTCATGGAAACCACAGCTGGGGGTGGCGGCGGTGTTTCCATAGGCATTTCAACTCGTGCGGCAGGCTCGGGAGTTTTGGTTTTCGCCACGGGTCGTGCCTGATTTTGTAGTTGCCGCAAGCCATCGCGAGCGCCCTGGTCGAGATGGACATGGCTCACGCCACGGGCTTGTTCCGCTTCGAGAAATTCCAAGAGCACATCGACAGGACGAGTCACGACGCGACGCTAGCGATTCGGATGGCGAGGTGCAACCGCTGGATTCACGGATCTGTGCTTCTGCTTGCTCCAACGGGGAAAATGGGCCACTTTCCGCGCATGTCAGTTCCTCCTCCATTGCCACGCATGCTTTCGGCCCCGAGCTGGTATTCCGCATCGAGGCTTTGGAAAACCTTGAAAAAAGCCACCCTCACTGCCGGTCGGAAGACCGTGCTGTCCGCGTTGATTTTATTTTATTGCCTACAAGACAAAGACACGCCGACTTGGGCCAAAGGCGTCATCGTTGGTGCCCTAGGATACCTTGTTTTACCGATGGATTTGATCCCCGATATACTTCCAGGCATCGGCTACGGGGATGACTGGGGCGCACTTGTCGCCGCGCTTGGCACTGTCGCCGCTTACATCAAGGATGAGCACAAAATGAAAGCACAAGCGCAAGTTGAGCGGCTCTTTGGCGCGCCCAATCCAACACCGCCAGCGGATTTCCTTGAGTAGCTACGGGGGGGTATCACCCGGCAACAATGAATCAATTGTCCTTATGAAATCGATGTTATCACCCATTCTCGTTCTTTTATCTAGCAGCCTGCTATCACTTGCCGGTGTGTCGATTGACATGGAAGCATTCGGGAAGAATCTCGGGGGATGGACTAAGCGGAGTAATCAATCAGCAGAGTATTCTCTGTCAGGATCTGGTTACCGCACCTACAAGCCTGAGACGAGTCCGACTCCGGATGGTGGGCTTTTCGTTTCGGTCCGCATCGATCATGTTCGCGGGTGGTTAGCGTCGGATGACCATGCGATCTTGGAAATCACGGTGAATGCCAGAGGCGCAATCGCGGGAGCCCAGTCTAACATCGCGATCCAAGGTCAGTCGATTACCAGTGATCTAATTTTGGGTGGAAACGAAGCGGGTCGGCACATCGTGGGGGATACCGAGCGCGCCGTGCAGATCGGAGTGGACTTGGTGGCGAATCTATCTGCGAAGATGCTCCGTGAGAATATCGTCGAGGCAGGCCGTGTTTCTTTCCCCGCCGCATTGCGTCACAATTACAACCTGTTATTTCAAGCGGTCCGTGTGGATGGTGCGTCAGTCAATGCGGGTGCTCCAGTCCAAGCACTAGCTCCAGATGCACCGAAGCCCGGACCCACTCCTACGGAAAAACCCAAAGATGCCGGCAATGCTCCTGCGCCCTTGCAAATTAAGCCCTATGGCACTCCGGTCGGCGCGGAATTACCTGCGAAATAATTTCTAACGGACTGCTGATGGATTCACCCCCTCGGATGGAATTTTTTGTGCACCGCCTTCAGCCGCTGGCGGTCTACGTGCGTGTAGATCTGCGTGGTAGAAATATCCGCGTGGCCTAGCAGTTCTTGGATGATTCGCAAATCCGCGCCGCCTTCTAGCAGATGAGTCGCGAACGAATGGCGCAAAAGGTGCGGATAGATGTTTTGCTCGATACCTGCGAACCTTGCCCGCTCCTTCACAATCTGCCGGACGCGATCCGGTGAGAGCAGAGTTCCCCGGACGCTGAGAAAAATATGCGATGAGGTTTTTTTCGTGACCAAGCTTGGGCGCTCATTGCTGATGTAGGCGGAAATTGCTTCCAACGCTTTTTTTCCCACACGCACGATCCGAGTTTTGCCGCCCTTGCCAGTGACGCGGATGAAGCCTTCCTCAAAACTCAAATTCTCCAAGCGCGATTTGCAGAGCTCGGAAAGCCGCAGGCCGGACGAATAGAATAGCTCAAGGATCGCCAGATCGCGGCGACCCAGCGGGACAGACGGATCGATGGATTCTAACAATTTAAGCACCTCGGAAGCGTGCAGAGTTTCTGGCAGCGACTGGTCCGGCCGTGGGGCCAGCAAGGGCTCTGCCGGGTCCATCTCCAGTTTGCCATTTGCGGTTAGCCAGCGGAAAAATACCTTCAAATGCACCGTGGTGATGCGCAGCGATGCCGCGTTGAGCCCGTCCTTCTTGCGCTGGGTGAGAAACGCTGCGAGCTCATCGACTCCGAGGTCAGGCAGCGTGATTTTGCGAGTTTTCACCCATCCATTCAGTGCATTTAGCGTCTGTTGGACTGACAATTGATACGCCTCGGAAAGCCCACGCTCCGTCGCGAGATACCGGATAAAAGAATCAATGGCTGCTTCCATAAGCTTCGGCAACCATCGCGCCCAAGCATCCCCGAGTAAAGCCTCGCCCTCGCGGAAAAACGATTGTGAGGATTCGCCAGACAAGAACTTCCGGTGGTTTCGCTTTTGCAGGACAAGCCCTGTCGGGGTCTTCTCCACCCATGCGCATTTTCACCCGTTTCCTACCCGCCGTCGCCATGGCGGTTTCGTTGATTTCCAACCGTGTCGATGCAAAGGCGGATTCACAAATCGAAGCGGCAGTGCAAGCGGTCTATCCGGCGCTCGTTCGGATTCATGTCGTCTCCGAAGAGGGTGGAGATGGGCGGATGCAAAAGGGCCGCATGAGCGGTTCCGGCACGATCATTTCCCCCGATGGGTATATCCTAACGAATCACCATGTCGCTGGCCGTGCCACTCGCATCACGGTGCGTCTAGCAGATCGACAAGAGTTGAAAGCCACTCTCGTCGGCACTGATCCGTTAGCAGATCTAGCGGTACTGAAGATTGATCGGAAAGACCTGCGCAACCCCGATGCACCGCTGCCCGTGGCGAAGTTTGGGGATAGTTCAAATTTGGAAGTCGGCGATGTCGTGCTCGCGATGGGTAGCCCTGCCGGTCTTTCCCAATCTGTCACCCAGGGCATCGTGGCGAATACCGAGATGATTGCGCCAGGGGGTGCCATGCGGTTAGATGGTGAGTCTGTGGGTGAGTTGGTTCGATGGATCGGCCACGATGCAATTATTTTTCCAGGAAACTCCGGTGGTCCTCTGGTGAATCTCAAGGGGGAGATCGTCGGGGTGAATGAAGTGGGCATCGGCAGCCTCGGTGGTGCGATTCCCGCGAATCTTGCGAAAAAAGTGTCAGACGAGCTCATCGCCAGCGGTCACATCCAGCGCAGTTGGGTCGGCCTGAGCCCACAGCCACTGCTCAAAAAAATGGACGCGAAATCGGGCATTCTCGTCGGTGGAGTCATTGCGGGATCGCCTGCCGATCAGGCGGGTCTCAAGGCAGGCGATATTGTGACCCGCTGCAATGGCACGGACATCCCTGCATCCCGCGCGGCCGAGGATATCCCGGTGTTTAACAGAATTCTATTAGAAACCGCAGTGGGCTCACCACTCACTTTGGATGGCATTCGCAATGGAGCGCCGCTCACCTGGAAACTCACCACCATCCAGCGCGAACCCGCCGAACCGCGTGAAAAAGAATTGCTCTCTTGGGGAATCACCGCGCGAGATCTAACCGAACTCAATGCGAAAGAACTTCTCCGCGATGATAACAAGGCAGTCGTCGTGCAAAGCATCCGTCCCGGCGGTGCGGCCGCTGCCTCCAAGCCTGCGATTACTCCGGGCGATCTGATTCTCGCAGTCGGCGGTAAACCCACACCTAATCTTGATGAACTCGTCCGCGTGAGTGCCGAAATCACCGCCGGAAAAACTGAGCCTGTCCCCACTCTGATAGGCTATGAACACAACGGTCGTAGTTACCTAACTGTTGTTAAGATCGGTCCAGAGCCGGAAGCGGACAAACCCGGCCTCGCGAAGAAGGCGTGGATCGGCATCGATACTCAGGTCATTTCCTCCGACCTCGCCGAAGCTCTAGGCATTCCCGGCTCCAAGGGGGTGCGTGTGACTCAGGTCCACCCGGACTCCAGTGCCGAAAAGGCAGGATTGAAAACCGGCGATCTTCTCTTGAAACTCGACGGCACGGTGATCCCGACCTCGCGCCCGGAAGAGTCTGATGTTTTTTCCTCACTGATTCGCCAATATAAAATCGGCACCGAAGCGAATCTATCCGTGCGGCGTGGCAAGGAAGATCTCACCCTCAAAGTCCCGCTAGACGCGAGCCCTGAGGGAACCTCCGAACTCGCATCCTACGATTGTGAAATGCTCGAATTTAACAGCCGCGACATCGGCCAAGCTGATAGGGTTTCTGAAAAGCTTCCCGCCGATTTCAAAGGCGTGCTCATCAGCGCCGTCACCCCCGCCGGTTGGGCCGCGCTTGGTGGCCTTTCGGCGGGAGATCTGCTCGTTTCTATCGACGGAAAAGCGACCGATTCTGTCGAAACCTTGAAACCTATGCTTGCCGATCTTGAAAAAAACCGCAGCAGTCCTATTGTCATGTTTGTTCGGCGAGGAATCTCCACCCACTTCATCGAACTTGAACCTACTTGGTGAGAAGTTGATAGTTGATGGTTGAGAGTTGAAAGGCAGAAAATGAATGCCTCTTCCGCTTCGCCATCACCATATTCTTCTCATTTGCATCCCTCTGCTGCCTCCGCGTTCCTGTTGTCTTCCTTTTTCTATCAACTATCAACTATCAACCAAACCATGAAATCACGCTTACTCATTTTAGCCGCCTTAATGGCCGCGCCCTTCGCTTCTGCCGCCGATGGTCCCCTCAAGGAAAAAGCGCTCGCACTGTCCGCGTCTAACAAAGACTCCGTGCTATTTCTAAGCGCCGTCGTTGAAATCGAATTCACCGCAGGAGATAACCCGGCGAAAAAAGAAGAACGGAAGCTGGAAATGCTGGGCACTGTCATCAGCAAGGATGGTCTAATTGTAGTCCCGCTTTCCACTCTCGATGCCGCTTCCACCTTGGATGGCATGATGGTCAAAGGGCCACAGGGACCGATGAAGCTTTCCGCAAAGGGCACGACTAAAGAGGTGAAAATCCTGATGCCGGATGGTTCGGAAGTGGAAGCGAAAGTGGCCTTCAAGGACCCGGATCTCGATCTCGCATTCATCCGCCCGGAAAAGCCAGATGCCGTGAAACTTCATCCGGTGGACACGGCCAATACTGCGCCGATGACCCTGCTGGATGATGTGATTATTCTCGGTCGTCTCGGCAAGGATCTCAATCGTGAGCCCGTTGTCGTCACGAGCGAAGTGATTTCTTTGGTCACCAAACCACGCACCTTCGGGAAAATTAACGGCCAAACCTTGGGCATGCCGGTATTCAACAAGGAGGGTAAATTTCTCGGCATCGGTATCAACCGCTTCGGCCCGAAAGCCGACAGCGAAAACCAAGGCCCGGTTCCCTCGAACGTCGTGCTTCCTGCGGCAGATCTAATGGAATCCGCCGCTCAGGCGAAATAGTCTGAGATGCGAGAGTCACCGCCCGTTGCTTAACGATAGACTCGTGCCTTGGTTTAGAGCGTGGATGATTTCACCGTTAGAGGACGGGAATTGATAGGAGTGACGCAGCGTTTCTCCGAGATATTCTTTAGCGGTTGCCACGGCTGTCGGGAGTGATTGGCCGAGGGCAATCGCAGCAGCAATGGCGGCGGAAAGCGTGCACCCCGTGCCGTGGGAGCCGCAGACCGAAATGCGCGGGGCGATGAAGCGGTGGGCTTCTCCATTTTCAACTAACACATCAATGCACTGCGGGCCGGCGAGATGACCGCCTTTCAGCAAAATGGAAGTGCCAAACATCCGGGACAGCTTGCGGGCGGCGGGTTCGAGCGAGTTTTCATCAGGGATCATCTCGCCTAGCAGAACCTCAGCTTCCGGGAGATTTGGGGTGATGACTGTGGCGAGAGGAAGCAGCAGATTTTTGTAAGAAGCGATTGCAGCGGGTTCCAACAGTGAAGCACCGGCGGACGCGATCATGACAGGATCGATCACGAGAGAAATGTGCGGATAATTTTCCAGAATTTCCGCGATGGCCGTGACGTGTGCAGCGGAAAAAAGCATGCCCGTCTTGATCGCGGCGACAGGGAAACTTTCGAGCAACAGGGAGATTTGATCGATCACGATTTCCACCGGCACAGGATGGACGGCCCGGACAATGTCAGCCGTTTCTGAAACCACGCAGGTAACCGCAGTGAGGCCGTGGACTCTAAAATGTTGGAAGGTTTTCAGGTCCGCTTGGATCCCCGCACCCGCCGAACAATCGGAACCAGCAATCGTAAGGGCGATGGTAGGCGGGGGAGGGGATGCCATAGGAAAAATGTGGGGAAGGGTGATGAGGACTTGGATGATAGGTCTTATAGGATCTATAGGACTTATTGATTTTTTCTCCGATAATCTAGCCGGGCCTTGGTCATGTTTTCACGGAGGCCGCCTTTTTTCAGGAAGTCTTTTTCCAAGCGGCGGATCTGTTGATCGAGTCGATAATTCGCCTGATGGATTAGGCAAATGGCGATGTTCGCGAGCACCTCGGGTGGCCTTGTCTCGATGTAAGTCCTATAGGTTTCATAGGACTCATTTTCTAATTTCCCAAGCTTCCGGACATACAGCGCTTCCTTAGAGTTCTTTTCCCAGAGCGGAAAATCCCGGACCCGGAGGAAATCTTGGTAATCTAGCAACAGCTCCTCCAAACTTGCTCTCGCGACGTTGGTGAGCTTCAACTCCATCTCAGTAGAGGTGGTGGAAGCCTTGCTGCCTTCCGCGATGTTTTGTTTTCCAGAACGGGCGGCTTGGACCATTTGGTCGATGGTGCGGTCCCCGCGCTTGAGGAACTTTTCGGAGAAGCGGAAGGTAAAGTCGTAGATGACTTCAGATTTTTGGTAAGAGAGAAGCTCCTGATAGTTTCCGCCTGCGGGGAGGAAGCCGGGATCTGGAGTCTCTGAATTCATAAGTCCTAGAGGACTTATAGAACCTATCTCTTCCCATCAAGCAGGAACATAAACCTCCGCATTCGCCACGGAGGCGGCATTCGCAGAATCTCCGAGCAGGCACGAGCCAAGACCTTGGTCGAGAAATGGATCGATCCTGGTGGAGAAGAGCTTGTGCTATTCGACTTCGATTTTAATTGGCCAAGGCTCGGTGATGTTAATCCGCGAGGACTGACCAAATTCATTCATCAATGTGAATCCGAGAGCACTGACCCGAATAGCACTAACTTAGAGCTTCCTGAAAAAGTCTGAAATTCGCTACATGACTGAAAATGGGCGCGGGCGGGAACCGTGGAAAACTGGCCAAATGCCTCGGGTGGGGGTGGTGGAGTCTGGTTTTTGAGTCGTGGTGACCACGGTTCTGCTGGTGATCGCTAGTTTGGCCATCACTCGTTGTAGGGTTCCTTTGCGTTTGAGGTTGCCAAACTTGCCTTCGATGGGGATGCGATCTTTTTCGTCCTGCCGTTGCCGCTTTTTCTCTTCTTTTGTCATTACTCGGGGACGACCTAACGGTTTGCCACTTAACCGGATGTTGCGTTCTTTACACCAAGCTCGGTTGGCTCTGGTCTGATAGATTTTGTCGGCATGAATGCTGGCTGGGTAATGGCCAAAGCGTTGCCGGAAGGATTCAGCTTGTGGGCCAAGGTCAACGGTTTCGTTGTAGGCATCCCATGAAAATCGCTCTAAGAACAGGTATCCGTCCACATGACTGACTGAGATTTTTGCTCCAAAC
>JAYVNE010000176.1:0-11259 GCA_043758615.1 Akkermansiaceae bacterium | reverse complement strand
ATCCACCCACCGGAGCACAGCAATCGCGCCAAACCCCTTGAAAAACCTACATGATCTCAAAACCGAAATTTAAAAAGCGAGTTTTTGGAAGTCCCCTTCAGTCTCCAATGAACCGTCTTCTCATTTTCTTCAGTGTGCTCATACTTGTCGGTTGTTCGCAGCCCGATAAAACCTACTACGTCCTCACTCCAGAAGGCCCGGCACCCTCGGGTGGCGGTGTGGGAATCGGCGTGGGGCCAGTGGCTTTGGCGGAATACATTGATCGTCCGAATCTCGTCGTCCAGCAAACCGTGAATCAACTCGGCGTGGCGGAAAGTCATCGTTGGGCGGGCGATCTTTCGCAAGGCATCTCACGAGTGATGGCGGCAAATTTGGGGCGCCGCATGAAGTCGGGAAATGTGCGGGTTTATCCATGGCAACATGACGATGAAATCAGCTATCAAGTCACTCTGGACATCCGCCAGCTTCACAGCGGTGAGGACGGCTACGCGGTGATCGAGGCGGGCTGGCGCGTTTACTCGTTTCCCGATAAGCGACTCAAAGTATCAAAGACTTTCGCCGATCGTGAGCCCTTGGAGTCGAGTGGTTATGGCCCGATGGTCGCGGCGGAATCTCGCCTGTTAGCCCGGCTTGCTGCGGATATTGCCGCGGGTCTGCGCTGATTTTTCGGAAACGGATGGCTGCAAGCAATCCGTAACCAGTCCGTTACCCATGATGTGGCATTCCCGTTTCCCCTTGCGCGGGAGAGGGGGCGGCGTTACTGCCGCTGGTATGAAGAGCCGGATCGCATGTTTAATTGCCAGTGCTGCGATTTTTTCCGCGTGTCAGGAGAAAAAAGAAGTGATTGTAACCGAGACGCGGGAGGCAACCAGCCGGGACACATCGCCGAAGCTTTTCGCGACCAGTGACGAACGTTTCCGCGATGCGAAACCCAGCCCTGTCAAAGGCGATACCCCGGACGGTTGGCTAGCGCTGCCTGCCTCGCAATTTCGCCTGCTAAACTACCGATTTGGCGATAGCGGCCAAGGTGAAGTTTGGGTATCCCTCGCCAACGGCAGCGTGCTGGACAATGTGAACCGCTGGCTCGGGCAGTTCGGAGCGACCAAGCTGGATGCCGCCTCCTTGGAGAAACTTCGGTCTGCCGTGATCGCCGGAAGCACGGGAAAATGGGTGGAGAGTGCCGGTGACTACGCGGGCGGCATGGGGGCGCCTCCGAAGACGGGTTTTGCCCTCGCAGGCATCGTCACCTCGATCAAGGGCCAGATCCTCACTCTGAAAATGGTCGGGCCAAAAGACGAAGTCGCAGCTGCCAAGCCAGTGCTCGAAATCTTCGCCAAAAGCCTGCGCATGGCTGAATGAATCCCTCGCCGCCCTTCGTAACGCGCCCCGCTGACTTGCTTATGGAAAATCCCGATACGCCACCCTTGCCAAAAGCTTCCAAGACTCTGCCCAGGAAAATTTTCGATGTGCTCTCGGGCTTTGGGCTGGCCACCATCTTGCTCCTCTTGCTCGGCCTGCTCACTTGGTTCGCCACTCTGGAGCAGATCGACAGTGGTCTCTATCCGACGCTGAAAAAGTATTTCTACTGGAAATCCGTTTTTCTCCTCCCGGAAATTAAAGGGAAAATGGTCCCGCTGCCTTTGCTCAGCGGCTACTGGGTGGGAGCGCTTTTACTGCTCAATCTCATCCTCGGCGGTATCATCCGTATCCGGAAAGGCTGGAAACATGCGGGCAATCTCATCTCTCACCTTGGCATTATTTTTATGCTGATAGGTGCCGGGGTGTCGCAGCATTTTTCCGAGCGGGGAAACATGGCGGTTGGCGAGGGCGAGGCAAGCAACACCGCAGAAGATTACTTTGAATATGTGGTCGAAGTTTCTGAAATCAAGGATGCAAAAGCAGGTGCCATCCACATCATTCGGGGCAACGAGATTGACGATCTGAGTGAGGGTAAAACGCGTGCATTCCGTTTTCCTAACTTGCCCTTTGATCTCGAAATTGGAGGTTACATGGATAATGCCCAGCCCGTTTCTATCAGCGAGCGTGCGCCGGACCACCAGCAGCAGCAAGCGGATGGATACTATCTCACAGACAAGCCTGCCCAAGAGAATGCCGAGGCTAACACCGCGGCTTGTTATGCGCGGGTTATTTTTCGCGATGGAAAAAAGGGCGCTCCTTTCATTCTCGCGGGTGCGAGTTTCCATCCATTTTCCATTCGCATAGAAGACCGCATCTTCACTGTGGATATGCGCAAACGCCTGTGGCCGATGCCTTTCACCTTGAAGCTCGATAAGTTCACCGCAGAGTTCCACCCCGGCACGATGAAGCCGTCCAAGTTTGTTAGTGAAATCACCCGGGTCGAAAATGGCAGTGAGGCGAAAGTCACTATCCAAATGAACGAGCCGATGCGCTACGAGGGCCTCACGTTTTTCCAAGCCAGTTACGGCCCGCCCGGCGCGGGTCCGGGGCAAAAAATGTATTCCGTATTCGAAGTAGTGAGGAATCCCGCGGATAAGTGGCCGGAGTATAGTTTATACATCGTCGCATTCGGAATGGCGGTAACTTTTCTCACCAAACTGATCTCTTATCTCGCCGCATCATCTCGCAAGAATCGCAATGCAAAATCCTACTAACAAAACTGGCCGCTTGATCGCCGCCGTCCTTGTCATCGTCGGCCTCGCCGCAGTTTTATATAATGTGGTTGCGGATAATATGCCAAAAGGCGAGGTCCGGAAAATCGCGGACTATACTCCGTGGACACCGGAAACGGTGGAGATCGCAGAGACCATTCCTATCCAAAACGGCGGTCGCATTAAGCCGCTTTCCACTTATGCTGGATTTACGATGTTAGGATTTCATGGTGCCCGCTCGATGGAGATTGAAGGCAAGGATGGGACCACGATTAAGCTTAAGCCGATGGCTTGGATGCTGGATGCCCTGTTCCGCCCGCAGTTCTCCATCCAGCAGCCGACCTTCCGTGTGGATAACTCTGCCGCCCTCGAAGCCATTGGTGTGAAACCTCGCGGCAAGCGCGACCGTTACAGCTACGCCGATCTTGAGTCCGGGCGTGAAAAGCTCATGGAACTCGCGAAATCCTATGAAGCGACCGATGCCAAGAAGCGCGAGCCCGTGCAGAATCAAATCGTCGATCTCGCCTTAAATCTCCGCAGTTATGAAAGTCTGCTAGGTTATTTCGGCTTTGCCCGCTTCGGAGTTACACTTGTCGGCAGCAGCAGTGGCGCGACTCCTGATCAACGCGCGGACATCAGCGCGGTCATGCAGACATCCCCACAGATCCGCCAGCAAATCCAAGAAACGAGGGGCCAGGGAAAGACTCTCGAGCCACGCATCCAAGGACTGCTTGAACAAGTGCTTGATGCTGCGAATTTTTCGAAATTCGGACTCTTCATCCTGCCGCCTGCGGATGCGAAAAACCTAACATGGCAGAGTGCGGGAAATGCAATCATGGATGTCATGAGCGCCGCGACCGATGAATCCGAACTCGCCATCGCCGATATCAAACTGATGGAATCCGCCGCCCGCGCGATCGGTAAGGATGAAGCGACTTTCCGTGGGGAGCTCACCGTCCTCCGTGATACCCTCGCTAAGCGTGCAGAAGCCCGCGGTGAGTATAAGCATATCGTTCAGGAAGCGGGATACTATCGGAAAAACTGGTTTTTGTATGCAATGATCTTTTTCCTCATCGGGACACTATCAGCCCTCGCCATGTGGGGCTTGGGCGGAACCCGGCTTGGATCGCTGCTCGCGTGGACGACTTTGATTCCTACCCTGCTGGGCTTGGGCTACTGCATCACCGCGATCACCACGCGTTGCATCATCATGGAGCGGCCGCCTATCGGAAATCTATATGATACAACCATCTTTATCGCCACCGCAGTGACGTTGATTTCCTTGCTCGTCGAGCTGATGACCCGCCGCCGTTTCGCGCTTGGCATCGCACCCATTCTTGGGGTGCTTCTCGTCATTCTCGGTCGCCGTTTCGAGCTCGGGGACGCGAAGGATCACATGGATCCGCTGGTTGCTGTTTTGAATTCTAACTTCTGGCTAACCATTCACGTCATCACCATCACACTCGGTTACTCGGCGGGTCTGCTCAGCGCGTTTCTCTCATGCGCTTATCTGCTATTACGCGGACTCCGGCTCGATGGTGGCGATAAAGACCTCCGCCGTGCCCTGACTCGCGCTGTTTATGGGATGCTCTGTCTCACTCTGTTCCTTGCGCTGATTGGAACGGTGTTAGGCGGCATTTGGGCGAACTACTCATGGGGCCGTTTCTGGGGTTGGGACCCGAAGGAAAACGGCGCGTTGCTCATCGTGCTCTGGACGCTCGCGATCCTCCACGCCCGCCTCGGTGGTTTCATCAAGGAGTGGGGCTTGCACTTTGCCGCCGTTTTCACCGCCATCGTCGTGACTTTTTCATGGTGGGGAGTGAATTTCCTTGGCGTGGGACTTCATAATTATGGCTTCACCGCCGGTAAGGACACGCTCGATTACTTTTATGCGTTTATTCTTTTGATCTTGGCCTTCGGGGTGATTGCGATGCTGTTGGAGAAAAATGAGAAAGCCCGCGCCTCGATCGGTTAGGCGGGCTCAATCCCTCCGCGTCAGCTCCACGAAGACATCCTCCAGCGTGGCCACTTGCCGGAAAAGCGAGCGGAGAGGCCAGCCGTTTTGGGCGGCTAGCTGACTGATGCGTTCTCGGGAATCGGTGCCGGAATCCACCCACACCGTGTAGCGGGTCCAGCTGCTATCGAGTTTTTCTAAAGTGACTTTTTTTACCTTATCGAGGCGATTGATGGCAGGCCCCACAACTTCGGGATCGGCATTGATTTCCACATGAATGCGGCCGGCCGCTCGCATCTGGGCGACGAGGTTGGTGGGTGTATCGGCAGCTTTGATCTGGCCACCGTCGATGATGATGACGCGGTTGCAGGTCATTTCCACCTCGTGAAGAATGTGGGTCGAAATGAGCACCGTGTGGGATTGGCCAAGCTGGCGAATCAATTCGCGGATTTGGCGGATCTGGTTGGGGTCGAGGCCGTTAGTCGGTTCGTCGAGAATCAACAATTCAGGATCGTGGACCAGTGCATCCGCGAGGCCGACGCGCTGGCGGTAGCCTTTCGAGAGCGTGCGAATCATCTTCCGCCGGACATTGCCGAGGCCGCAGGTTTCGATGACTTCACCCACGCGGCGGTGAGTGTCACCGCCGCTCAAGCCCTTGAGCTGGGCGCGAAATTTCAAATACTCACGGACGCGCATGTCGTCATACAAGGGGACGTTTTCCGGCATGTAGCCGATTTTGCGCCGCGCCTCGATCGACTGGCGGAAGATGTCGAAGCCGGCAATACTCGCGGTGCCCGCAGTGGGCGGCAGGTAGCCGGTGAGCATGCGCAAAGTGGTGGTTTTTCCCGCGCCGTTGGGACCAAGAAATCCGACGATCTCACCCCGCGCCACGGAAAAGGAAATATCACGGACAGCTTCGTGACGGGCGTAGCGTTTCGTGAGGTGATTGACTTCGATCATGATTCTCCGGACCTTTGGATATGAATGATTTTCCCGCTTGTACGGTTGACGCGGCGGTGTGTGCCCTTTAATGAATCGCCTTGCGTGGCGGGCCAAGCGGTAAATTCGCTGGCTCGCTTCATAATTTCATTCCTTTCTCATGAACTCCTCGGTTTCGGTGCGACAGAACGCAGATTTGTTGGAAGCAAAATACGCAGAGTGGTGCGAAAATCCTCTATCAGTCGAGCC
Source organism: Akkermansiaceae bacterium (assembly GCA_043758615.1). Classification (GTDB taxonomy): domain Bacteria; phylum Verrucomicrobiota; class Verrucomicrobiia; order Verrucomicrobiales; family Akkermansiaceae; genus Luteolibacter. The sequence goes on along the minus strand of JAYVNE010000176.1, from coordinate 5,487 downwards.
GACCTGGGCGGCGTTCTTTGAAGGATTTGAGTTAGGATCCGCCCAATTAAAGCGCAAGGAAGAGTCCGGAGCCACTTCCTCCGCCCCGTCCTCCGATGCTGATACCGCGTTTTTCGGACGAGTCACGAGTTTGATTTATAATTACCGGACTCTGGGTCACACTCAGGCGCACATCAATCCACTAGAGGAAAGTCCTGAGAGAAACCCCCGCCTCAATATCGAACAATTTGGGCTAAAAACGTCCGATCTCGATCGCGAAGTTTATAATTCGTTTTTCCGCCATGGCGATAAGATGAAGCTTCGCGAAATGGTGGCCGGACTTGAGGCAACTTATTCTGGAAAAATTGGCTTCGAGTTCATGCATATCAATAACACGACCGTCCGCCACTGGGTGCGCGAACGGATCGAGCTGCATGCGCTACGAACGGAAGAAACCGCAGCGAAAAAACTCAACTCGCTCTGCTGGGTCTTGGAGGCGGAAGCGTTTGAAAATTTCCTAGGCAAGCGCTTTCTCGGTGAAAAACGTTTCTCTAACGAAGGGGGAGAGGGCGCGATGATTATCCTTAACGCCATCCTCGAAGCCTGTCCTTCACAGGGCGTGAAGGAAATCGAAATGGGGATGTCTCACCGCGGGCGTTTGAACATCCTCGCAAATTTCGTTAGAAAATCGATTCCCACGCTGCTTTACGAGTTCACGCCTAACTACGAGCCGGATCTCGTCGCAGGAGATGGCGATGTGAAGTACCACCTGGGCTATGAAAGCATTCGCGAAGTGTCCGGCGGAAAAGTCCGCGTCAGCCTCGCAGCGAATCCGAGTCATTTGGAAGCAGTCAACTCGATCGTCGAAGGCAAAGCCCGCGCCCGCCAAAGGGTCCTGAACGAAGGATCGGACGGGGAAATTGACCGCCACGGTGTCCTGCCCATTCTGCTACACGGCGATGCTGCATTTGCCGGTCAAGGCTCTGTGGCAGAGGTTCTCAATCTCTCCCAGCTCAAAGGCTATCGCACCGGTGGCACGATCCATCTCATCATCAACAATCAGATCGGTTTCACGACGTCGCCCGCAGATGCCCGCTCAACCGCCTACGCAACCGATGTCGCGAAAATGGTCGAGGCACCGATACTCCATATCAATGGTGAGGAGCCGATGGAACTTTATTGGGCTTCTCTTTTCGCGCTTGAGTTCCGTCAGAAATTCGGACGGGATATCGTGTTAGATATGTATTGTTACCGTCGCCAAGGCCATAACGAGGCAGATCAGGCGGCATTCACTCAGCCGATCATCGCGAAGAAAATTGCCGAGCGCACGCCCTTCGGGAAAATTTACAAACGCCAGTTGCTCGAGCAGGGCATCATTTCTCAAGCGGATGCGGATGCGCTCGATCAAGCGATCTGGGACAAGTTTGAAGTAGGCTATCAGAAAATGTTGCAACTTCAAGAGGCCGGTGACCGCACCGCATTCAGTGGATCGACGGGAGTTGTGCAACCTGCGTATTCTCATGCTCCCGTTCCAACCGGCATCGACCAAGCAACGCTCCAACACATCGGCAAAGTTCTAACGACTGTCCCCGAGGGCTTTCATTTGAACCCGACTTTGGAGAAACGCTTCCTGCCCCGCCGAGTTGAATCGCTCGCGAATGTCGGCCCCATTGATTGGGCGTTTGCGGAGGCTCTCGCGTTCGGCTCATTACTTTTAGAAAACACTCCCGTCCGGCTGTCTGGCCAGGACTGCCGCCGAGGCACCTTCTCACAACGCCACGCCGTCTTCTACGATTACGAAAACCGCGAACGTCACATCCCGTTAGAACACCTCGGTCCGAATCAGGCAAAGTTCTGCGTGCACAACTCGTTCCTTTCTGAGTTTGCAGTGTTAGGTTTCGACTACGGTTATTCACTTTCCTATCCGAGAATGCTCACTCTTTGGGAAGCGCAGTTTGGTGATTTCTCGAATGGCGCCCAGGTCATCATTGATCAATTCATCTCCTCCGCCGAATCCAAGTGGCAGACCCCGAGTGACCTCGTCATGTTATTGCCCCATGGTTATGAGGGCATGGGACCGGAGCATTCGAGTGCTCGCCTTGAGCGATTCCTTCAACTTTGTGCCGAGAAGAACATGATCGTTGGAAACTTCTCCACGCCGGCGCAATATTTTCACGCGCTACGCCGCCAGAAGCACCGGGATTTCCGCAAGCCGCTCATCATCATGACGCCTAAGAGCCTGCTAGGACGCCCGGAAGCCATCTCCCACGATTATGATTTTCTCGAAGGCACCTGCTTCCAAGAGATTCTGCCAGATACTAAAATTTTCAGCAACCCATCGGATGTGAACCGTCTCATCTTCTGCAGTGGTAAGGTCTATTATGACCTCATGGCACACCGTCAGGAAATGGGTATTGAAAATGCCGCCATCATCCGCATTGAGCAGCTCTATCCGTTTCACCGCGAAATGGTGGAAGCGATCATCAGCCAATATCACAACGCTTCGAACTTCGTCTGGTGCCAGGAAGAACCGCTCAATATGGGCGCTTGGTCTTACATTTTCCCGCGCCTCGAACGTGCCGTCGGCTCCAAGATTCGCTACGCCGGGCGCGGCACCGCTTCCAGCCCCGCCGCCGGTTCTAAGGCGATCCACTATCGCGAACAGAAGGCACTGGTCGTTCAAGCATTCGAAGTTTGATCATATCTAACGTTTCTCTAAACTCTCAATCCGCTTTACTCATGTCACTCGACGTCAAAGTTCCTGCCTCCGGCGAATCTATCACCTCTGCCAATGTCGCCCGCTGGCATAAAAAAAATGGTGATCCCGTCGTAAAAGGCGAGATACTCGTCACCCTAGAAACCGATAAGGTTTCTAACGAACTTGAAGCAGCCGCAGATGGCACGCTTGAAATCCTCGTCGGCGAAGGTGAGGAAGTCGCAATCGGCACCCTCATCGCCCGCATCACCGGTGGTGCCGCACCTGCGGCTCCTGCTTCCGCCCCCTCTAACGCCCAGGCTGCTCCCGCTCCCGTCACGACTTCTCCTCCAGCTCAGGTTTCCGGTGGCATCGTCGAGTTAAAGGTGCCCGCAGCGGGTGAATCCATCACCTCCGCAAATGTGGCGAAGTGGCGGAAAAACACGGGGGAATTCGTCACTGCTGGCGAAGTGCTCGTCACCCTCGAAACCGACAAGGTTTCTAACGAACTCGAAGCCCCCGTGTCTGGCCGTTTGAAAGTGATCACCCCTGAGGGCAATGAAGTCGCAATCGGTGCGATCATCGCCACCATTGATTCCAGCGCTACGCCGGGAACCGCCGCGCCTGCGGTCCCAGTGGCAACTCCTGCCGCTGTGGCGGCACCCGTTGCCGCTCCGGTATCAGCTCCAGCCCCCGCGTCGGTTACCGCCCCTGCCGCTGTTTTGAAACCTGATTTTAGTGCCCCCACAGCTCCCGCCGAGCGTGTCTCGACCGAAGCGGTTGCGGATGGCCGCACCACGCGCAGGAAAATGTCGATGATGCGCCGCAAGATCGCCACGCACCTCGTCAACGCGCAGCAGACCGCTGCGATTCTAACGACTTTCAACGAGGTGGACATGTCCGCCGTGATGGATCTGCGCAAGGCGGTTCAGGATGAGTTCATCAAAAAACATGGAGTAAAACTCGGCTTCATGTCGTTTTTTGTGAAGGCGGTGGCACAGGCCCTCAAGGATGTGCCCTCGGTCAACGGCCGCATCGATGGCACAGATATTGTTGAAAATCACTTCTATGATATCGGTGTCGCCATCGGCACGGACAAAGGCTTGATGGTTCCGGTATTGCGTGATGCGGACAAAAAATCATTCGCCCGGATCGAACAGGACATCCTCGACTACGCGAAAAAAGCCAAGGACGGTAAAATCACGATCGAAGATCTATCAGGCGGCGTTTTCACTATTTCAAATGGCGGCACCTATGGCTCCCTCCTCAGCACGCCGATCCTCAATCCGCCTCAAAGCGGCATCCTTGGAATGCACACTATCCAACAGCGCCCGGTCGCGCTCAACGGCCAGGTCGTCATCCGTCCGATGATGTATCTCGCTCTCAGCTACGACCACCGTATCGTCGACGGCAAGGAAGCGGTCACCTTCCTCATCCGCATCAAGGACTGCCTCGAAGCCCCTGCGCGCCTACTGTTGGAAATGTGATCCTCCGGGATGACTCCCGAGGGTAGCCAAACTAGCAGAAATTTGGATTCGGCGGCGAGAGCGCAAAACGTGGTTGCGGCGCCTCGCCGCAAAGCCATCTGTCTTGCCACCGTTCGCCCCTGCTTGGCCGTTCAAAAATGGCAACTATTCAAGTAATTAAGATTTCTTAATTACTTTTCCGCATCCATGGCGATATTATAATATCTGGGTATGCACTTTACTCCCCTTACCACCACATGTAGGTTCTAGGCATGGGTGACTATCCGCAAACGGCGGTGGAAATGCGGGACAGGTTTCCAACGGAGGAAGCGTGTCGCTCCTATCTGGCAGAGCTGCGATGGCCTAACGGAATCATTTGCCCCGCTTGCGGGTCGAGGAAAGTATGGGTCAAGAAGCCTCCCTTGAACCGTTGCGCAAGCTGTAGGCATGACTTTTCAGTGACCTCGGGCACGCTTTTCGCCGATACCCACAAACCCTTGAGGCTTTGGTTCGAAGCCATCTGGGATGTGACCAACCAGAAATCCGGGGCCAGCGCCTTGGGTCTTCAGCGGACATTGGGCTTGGGGAGTTACCGGACCGCATGGAATTGGCTCCATAAGTTGCGCCGGGCAATGGTCAGGCCGGGGCGGGATCGTTTGCCTGGCGTTGTTGAAGTCGATGAGGCATTTATCGGAGGCTCCCGCCCTGGCAAGCGGGGACGCGGGGCGGCTGGAAAAAGTTTAGTGCTGGTTGCAGCAGAGGCGGACGGAAGGAAAATCGGCAGGATCCGGATGGTTCGAATCGCCGATGCCTCGGCGGCAAACCTGCTTGCGGCCATCTCCCAAACCATTGAGCCGGGCACCACCATCCAAACCGATGGATGGAAAGGCTACAGCGGGCTGGGGAAACTCGGGTATAGCCATGAGATAATCCATCATACGGGTGAGGTTGGGGAAAACCTGCTTCCCCGCATCAAGCTGACCATCTCGTTGCTCAAGCGATGGTTGCTGGGCACTCATCAGGGTTCCGTTCGTCCCCAGCACCTGGATTACTATCTCGACGAGTTCAGGTTCAGGTTCAACCGGCGCACCTCAACCTTTCGCGGCCTACTTTTCTACCGCCTGTTGCAGCAGGCCGTGAACTTTGAGCCTGTGAGAGGGAAGGACCTGATCGGCGGCAGGTCTTTGGAAAACACAACCGATAGCGCCTAGGGGAGTAAAGTGCATACCCAGGTTGGATTATTTTCCATAAATTTGGACATGACGCAGGGCCAACGACGCCTTTGAGGAGCGCACGATGAACTTGACGTAGCGCGCGGACACTCCGGGAACCGCCGCGCCGGCGACG
>JAYVNE010000175.1:0-30203 GCA_043758615.1 Akkermansiaceae bacterium | reverse complement strand
TTCGGCGAGGGCCATGAAGCGTTTGACGAAAAAGAGGACCACAAAGGCCCACTCTATCTGGCCGCTTGTGTCACCCGTGGGGCCGCCAGCGATGATCGGTTCTCAGCAAACACTTCGCGGATGGTCGTCGTTTCTAACACGGATTTCCTCAACCCCGAGAGCCAACGAGCTGAAAATATGGATTTCCTCGCCTCCTCGGTGAATTGGCTGATCAGCCGGGAGTCGCTCGCTGGCATCGGCCCGCGGTCGTTAGGAACTTACAAGCTACCCATTCTGGATGCCCAAGTATCCTTCATCAACCGGGTGAATTTGTTTTTCCTGCCTGCCTTCCTGATTCTGACAGGAGCCTTCGTTTGGTCCTCGCGCCGCGCCTAACTCCCATGCGCTCCCTCGGACTCACGTTGATTCTCGCGCTCTTAGCCACGCTGGTCGGAGGCTTTGCTTTCTGGCTGAAGGCGGGCGGGAGTCTCGATTCCATTCGCGGTGTCCCTCCCACGCCGGTTGGGCAGTCGTTGTATTCGACTTTTACACCTGACAAGGTGAAGTCTATCAAGGTTTCACAAAATAATATGAGGGCCATTTTTTCCCTCACGCCAGACGGCTGGCAATCGAGTTCACCCTGGAAAGACCGCATGGATGCGCGGGCCGCAGTCGGGATTATCAATTTCACGCTTGGCATGCGTGTCGAGGATCTAAGTCCCGTTGATGAAATTGATCCCCAGAAAGCCGGACTTCGTGAAAGCGGTGTCGATATCAGACTGGAAGATGAAAACCATCAAGTATTGGCGCGCTATAAAATCGGCCGTCGGACCCCATGGATGGCTGAGGTGAAGGACATCGAAAAACCCGTGCCCACGGTTTTCGTTTGGCCGCGTGATTCAAACCGGAAAAGTTATATATACGCCTGCACCGGAGATATTACGCCGCTGTTTAAGGATGGCTTAAAATTCCTTCGCGATCACCGCCCGTTTTATTTTAATCCGATCACCTTACAGAAAATCCGTATTCGTGCCGTTCAAGGGGAGTTCACCCTTTCCCGCGAGACACCGAAAAGCCCATGGCGGGTGGTCAAGCCACTCGAACTCCATACCGATCCTAAGGCCATTAAATCTCTAATCGAAGGCATCTACGAATTACAGGCAGTAAAAGTTTCGGACCGCGCTTCTGTCACAGTGCCTACCAACGCATCCGCCGCGCAATCCACTCAGATTGCAATCACCTCCTTCGACTCCGACGTCGAAACCGTGTTAAATATTTCCCCACCCGAAACCACGGGAGCAGGCGATGCCAAGGCCACTGTTAGTGATCGTCCAGGCACTATTTTCGATCTCCCTTTGAAGCCCGAGCCCAATCTTGTTTCACTAGCAGATATCCCGCTTTCCGTGAATGAACTGCGTGATCCATCGCTCACAAATCTCAATATCCAATCGCTTCGCGGCATTTCTATCCAGTCGGGAACTGGAACTGGCATCGTGATTTCACGAACCCCGCCACAGCCGTGGATGGCCACCATTGATGGCCAGACACGCGAAGCCAATGAAGAACGCCTTTACGCACTGCTCAAGGCAGTCACCGAAGGCCGCGCGACCAGTTACGAGTCGGACGCCGCTACGGATTTCACCCCATGGGGACTTGATCATCCCTTCATGAAATTGCGCTTTCTGGGACAGGGCAATCAAGTTCTGGAACTGGCTTTCGGCATCGACGCAAAGGGAGGGTATTTCGTCAACCGCATCGGAACCCCCACCGTTGTGCGGGTGGATGAATCGCTCGTCGCCTCCATCGCCGTTCGCCCCTTCGAGTGGCGGCAGGCCCGGCTATGGTCCGTGGATCGTCAGAATCTAATCACCATCGTTAGAACCAGTGGTATGGACTCTCCCGTTTTCATCAATTATAATAACAAGGCCGATACTTGGAGGGGTAAACGCGATGAAAAAGTGGTCGATATTGATCCTGATCATGCAAACTATGTGCTGGGAATTTTGGAGGGACTCAAAGTTTCCCGTTGGCTCTCACCGAGCGACCAGGCAGCCAATGCCGCTCTCGCAACTCCACTTCTCACACTCACGGTGATGGAAAAAACCACGGACGAGATGGATAGCTTCAAGGGTTTCATCACCCGAACCGTGCGCTTTGCCCCTAACATTCGCGGGCCGAATCCTGGGTTTTATTATGGTCGGCTTGACTCGGATCCAAATCCCTTTTTGCTAGACCGGGAAACCTTCAGCAAGCTAGCGACGGATGTGATCGACAAAAAGTGAGGTGATCAATTAGGTTTCTTCGCAACAAAGCGGAGGAAGCGTTTCGGGTTCACGGTGTTAGCAGGAGTTTTGTCACGCACTGTGAAACGGGTCGTGCTGTCCTCAATGATGTCATAGGTGGAGTTCGTGCCCGGCAGCGGATTGGCGGGTAGCCATGTCGTGAGATTCGTGCTGAACTGCGCGCTGAGCCAAACACCGGGATTCGCCGAGCTGCGGGCGAATGTCGATTGAAAATAGGATGCCGGACCGCTCGTGACGAGACTGGTGCTGCCTGCCAAAGAGGTAAATAATTTGTTAGTATTAAACGTCGTAGGTGAGGTTCCTAGCGCCATTTCCGCGATGTTTTTGATACCGTCCCCGTCAGAATCATCTTCAGGGTCAGCAATTCCAGCAGTGATCTGGGCGGCGGTAAAGTTCAGGGAAACCCACGCATCATAAGCAGAGACGCCCCCCGCGACCTTGACCACCGGCCAGACGGACGCGCCATCATAGCTAAAGAAATTTCCTCCCACCCAGAAGGCCCCCCCTGTATCAGCGGCTATGGAATAAAGCGTCCCACCCGGTCCAGTGCCTTGCTGGAAAGTGTTGTCCACGGTACCGTTAGTGAGCAGGCGTTCAAGGCCGCTCACAGGACTGTTAAACGTCCCCGCAACCACGATCGCTCCGGAAGGCTGTGCTAACAAAGACTTGATCGAGTTGTTAAATGCTGGGGGCACGAAAGTATTGTCGAAGGTCCCGTTCGAGTTCACCCGAGCGATGTTCGGTGCAGGATTCTCATCGTATGCGCTGAAAAAACCGCCAACGACATATTTTCCATCAGACTGCCGGATGATCGTTTCTGCATTGCCCAATGTGCCGATGCTTCCTACAAAATGCAGCCCCGCATCCGGATCGAAAGTCGCATCACGGGCTCCAGTAGCCGTTAGTCGGGCGATGCCGGAGCGGAATCCCGTCGCTGTGGTAGGGCCATAAAACGAACCGACAGCCATGATTTTAGAGTCGTCTTGAACGAGCAGCGCGATGATCCTGCTGCCAAAGGTGGGTTCAAAAGGAAGGCTCAGCGGGCTCACGGTATCTCTCGCTCCCGTTGACGTTAGACGAACTAAACCTTCCATTGGATTACCCGAGAAGTTAGAAAAATCACCACCTACTAGAATTTTTCCCGTCGCTTCAATGGCGATGGCATTCACGGTCGCATCCGCTCCGGTGCCCATGGCGGTGACGAATGCGGCGTCCACCGTGCCATCGGCATTCAGCCGCACCAGTCGGTTGCAAAGAGTTGCCCCATAGCTGGTGAAGGCCCCGCCAACAAGTATTTTACCATCGCTCTGCACCACGATCGAGCGCACTTCGCCGTTGAAGCCGGTGCCTTTGACGAAGGTGCTGTCATTCGTACCATCTGGATTCAAGCGGGCGATATTTCCCGTGATGCCGCTATCGAGATTCCCTCCAATGAGAATAGATCCATTAGAAAGTCGTGCAATGGCTTTCACGGTCGTATTGAAAAAATCTGCTAGAAAACTCGTTAGTCGCTGGCCAGGATCTCGTAGAGTGACCGTGGCCACGGACGGCGAAGCAATCAAGGTAGCACCGGTAGCTCCGCTGAGGGTAAATGTAAAAGTTTCACCACCGTCATTTATTGTATCTGGCCGGATCGGCACGAGCACCTGCTTGTCCGATAAGTCGCCGTCCGCCCATGTCACCGAACCGCTAACAGCATAATAATCGCTTCCCGCAGTCGCGGTTCCATTTGCGGTGGCGTAATTCACCGTTGCCGGACCTGATGAACCGAAAGTGCGACGTAAGGTGATAACCGCGGAGCCAGCCTGTTCATCCACTTCGATAGTGTTAGAAACAAGTTGGAGTTGGCTATCAAACTCGACCTGCACATCGATCCACTCGTTAGGAGCAGTGCCGCCACTGGCCAAGGTCCGCAATCGCACCCCTTTCGCGGCATCATAGAAACTGCTGCCGACAGGTAAACCGGCGTCTGTCCGATCACTGGTTTCCGGTGATAGAGAATTAGGAGTCATGTCGATTAAGGTCGGACGATTGGTGTAGATTCCGTCTGACACGACGTAAGCCGAGTTTGCAATCAGGGGGAAAAGTTTCCGGAGGCCCACCCACCAAGATGCCCCACCGCCAATCGGCACACGCAAGGAAAGCAGCGGATTACCCAGAGCAGTAGGAGTATCAAACCGATAGATTCGCCAGGTGCCGTTAGCAGTGGCCTGAGCGATTTTTCCAGCAGGCATCCAGTTCAAGCGCGCGGTGGCGAAGGGACCGAAATACCCGGTCGCCGGATCAGTCGCGCCGCCCATACGATCAAAAATATCACCGTACTCCAAACTGGCAGCAGCAGGATCATTATAGGCGCCACCAATTTCATGGGAAGGATCGTAATAGTTCGCGTGATAGAGTCCGTAGTTGTGGCCGAACTCGTGCACCATCACTTGAATTCGCGAGGAGTTCGTCGTTAGCCCGTTGATCCAGTGATCCGAGCCCCCGACCGAAGCCAATCCAGAGTAATTAAAATCCGTCCCCGTAAGTGCCGGAAAATAGATGGCCACCACATTATAGTTGGCTAATGTATAATTCGCCGCAGCGGCGCTGCGCGCAGCGGCCATCAGATTATTGCTACCGTTTGAACTAGAAGTGTAGGTCGTGCTGCTACCTAGCCGATAGACTTGACTCGTGACGGTAGGTGTAGGGGAAAAACTCGCCACACCATACGAGTAATTTTGGAGATGCGAACTCACCGATGCCAGCGAGCTCTGGAGATTTGCTTGGGTAACAGGTTCGCCTTGTTTGTCCGTGAAATCCACACGAATGAATAGCACGTTGATGGTATCTGCTAGAAATGGCGTGGCCTCCACCGGCGCACCCCCGCTTACAAAACCCGAGCCGCCGTCAGCTTCTAACCATGTAAATCCGTAATCGGGCTTGAAGACATTCTTGGCAGTCGCCTCTCTATCAGCTTGATCTAAGCGGGAGATGACATGGTTAATAACGGCATCATTTTCAAATAGAAAAACCTTCCCGCCGATGAGTGCTGCAAAGTCTGGCTTCGCGGGATTGCCTGTGACTGGATCGACGCCCACGGGATTGCCTCGTGGGAAAATTTTCACTGCTGCCGCAAGATTCGCACGATCAAGTTTACGGACGGAAACAGGCTCTACTAACAATTCATTGTCGATGACGTAACCGTCGATCGGTACATCGGCGCGCGGAGGCCGGGCATCCATATAATCCGGGCCATTAACCTTCCACGAGCGATCACCGGCAAATGCCACGTTCTGATGGTGGCATGAGGAATTGTCGCCACCGCCCATCCCAGTGAGCCAGCGCAAGTCGATGCTACCGGTCGTGTTGAGCGGTTGTTCGCAAGCCGTGCGGATGTTTTCAGGAAGGTCCGCAAGCTCTGCCAAGGAAAGCACGAGCCCGAGCGCGCGAGAGGGGTCATTCCTCGCAAGATCGGCTAACACCTTCTGCCGGGCAGCGGCGAGAATTACACCTTTCCCCTCCAGCGCTATGTGCTCGTTGGGTGTTGCTTTGCCATAATTTTCACGCCACTTATTGAAGCTCTCAAAGACATCGACACCAGCAGTCGTGACTTCGGCCCGGGCGGCTCGCATAGGCGCATTGTGGTTTGATTTTACCGCCTGTCCTGTCGCACCTCGCTGATGATCTTTCGAGAAAACCGCGAAAAACAACCCACCTGCTAGAGCGAGTAGAACAGCGAAAAGAAGCTTTTGCTTTAGGGACATAATAGAAAACTAAATTTACCAGACGATCAAATATGGGTCAAATCATCTTTCTGGCGATCATCCCTTGGATTGCATTCAATAGGGCACTCGAAGGCCAAATTTTCCGACTCCCGCCACTCACCACTTCCCAGCCCGCGAAATTCCATTTACTCCTTCGCGGTGCTCCGCTCCCTGCGATTGATAGATTTCCGCTGCTTCAAATCGCTGGACCTTTCCGTTCCAGCCGAAGGAGCCATCCTCATCGGGGATAACGCGCAGGGGAAAACGTCCATTCTCGAGGCACTCTGCGTGCTCGTCCGCCTCCATTCGCCGCGCAGCCACCGGATGATGACACTCGCCAGCATCGGTGGCAAAGGCTTCGGCATCGCGGGCGATCCGTGGGGCCAGGAGCGCCAGGTCCGCTACTCCCGCGAAGGCCTCATCCTCAAGGTGGACGACGAAAACCGCAGCAGCCAAAACGCCTACCTCGAAGAGGGTGGCCTCGTCGTCTGGATGGGAAATGAGGACCTCGACCTCGTCCGCGGCCCCGGCGAAGGACGTCGGCGTTATCTGGATTTTCTCGGTGCACAGATCGATTCGAGCTACCGCCGCTCGTGGTCTCGCTACCGCCGCGCCCTTAAAGCGAAGAACCTCCTGCTCAAAGAAGGCCGCCCGCGCGACGCGGAAGTTTTATCCTACGAGGAAATCATGGTCGAACACGGCACGGTCCTCATGGAAACCCGCGCCCGCCTCGTCGCAGAACTCAATCCACTCGCCGCCGAAGCCCAACAGACCGTCAGCGGAAAAGACGAGCCCCTCACCCTTCGTTATCTTCCGGCGAGTGGCCACGACCTGCGCGAGTCCATGCTCCAGGCCAAGGAGCGCGAAACCCGCATGCGCCAGGCCGTCGTCGGCCCGCACCGTGATGATCTCGACCTCCGCCTCCACGGCATGCCCGCCGCCGACTTCGCCAGCGAGGGCCAGCAACGCACCCTCGCCCTCGCCCTCAAGCTTGCCCAAGGGAAACTCCTCGAACAGCGCAGCGGCAAGCTCCCTATCTATCTGATGGATGACATCTTCGGCGAGCTCGACCCCTCACGCCGCAATGCTCTCATGAACCACCTTCCGCCGCGTGCGCAAAAGTGGATCACCACCACCCACCTCGATTGGCTCAACGAAACCCCCAAGCTAGCAAACATCGGCCGCTTCCGGGTGAAAAATGGGGCGGTTGGTGCGATGTGACGGAGAATTGACACCACCGCACCACTGCACCATACTATCGTCATGAAATTTACCATCAATCTGGACGACGACCTCTACGCGATGGCCCGCTCCCATGCCGTGGCCACTAAGACTTCAATCAGCAAGGCGGTTAGCGATTTGTTGCGTCGTAAATCCGTGATCCCAAGCGCACCTGAATCTTCCAACACGAGCGAAATGAGCTATTTTGATCCGGTTTTGGGGATTCAGGTAAGCCGCAGCCGCCGCACAGTAACGAACCAAGATGTCCAGAATGCGATCGATGATGATGACTTTCGTCACCTTGAAATCGCCGGCTGGGCTCCGAATCCACCCCACGAGCGATGACTACTTGGCTACTCGAAGGAAATGTTTTGGTCGCCTCTTCTATCGCCGATCATGTTCAACATGACCGGGTCCGCTGCTCGCGTCATTCTAACCTAGCGGCGAAGCTGGCGATGGGACATCCCGGTTCGGTGAGCAGGGTGGTCCCTGCCGGGCGGACGGATATATCCATGACAAGCAAGCTTCCTCAGCTCGAATCAATGTTAATCCGTGAGCAATGACACCATTTACTGCGATCAAAGTTTTTGTCCCTTTATCAAAAGCGAACTGGCCAACTAGCTTATGACAGAAGATCTGTCTTTCTGTCATAAGCTAGTAGTCAAAGAATACTAAAATGAGGTTCAATTTACTTTCTGATCAGTTTTGTGAACCCAATCACCAGTGCAGGATTGACCTGTTTGTGGGCCTGAAACCTCTTTGCCAAAAGTTCCATCATTATTAATTTCATTATATTGCATTTTACCTCCCATACATTGAATGTAAACGAGCTTACCTTGCAATTTAACTTTTTTAACGATTTTCCCTTCAACGGTCATATAACCTTTGGGAAGTGGGATTGGTTTGAATTTGGGATCCTGAGGAGCGACAGGCATTTCGGCCTTACCCTCCATCTTGGCATCGTTTTTTCCGGCTTTAGTTTTGCCGTCCTCGGCAAATGAGATCGCATTTGTAAAAATAAGGACGGATATTATTGTAAACAGATTGGATATTTTCATACTGCTGGTTTTCTAATGATTTTTGCTTCCGAAGAATGAAGGGCATAACAATATCCTTTTCACTCAACTACGGGCATTCCAACTGCTAGACAGTGATCCCGCAAGAAAAAAATATCTCTTCGTAGACTTTTATGGAGCCAATGGAAGTCATTCGCGTCAGGCAAAGACTTGAATACCTAGTTCTACAGTGGTCGGGGTCAGGCTGCTCGTTCTAACATTTTTCGCGGATTATATAAATGCGGTCATTGCTCACAGATGAACCCGACTCAGCTAACAATATCCAGCGAAAGACTACTCCTAAGAATTGTCTGTAATTCCCTGATTTGAAAAGGATTATTTTGTGGGAGATGCTTATATCAGGCTAACTGTGGCCGGGCCTTTACGGGTGAGATAATCTAGCAGATATACGGGCGCGGGGGCATGGAAGTCGAGACAAGAATGTCCGTGCTCCTTATTTCCGCATCGGCTTTAATCGGGATTTTTCGCATGAGATTGAAATTGCTATCCTCACAGATTATTTCACCGCCCTGCGGCAGCGACTCGACTTTCCTCGCACTAACGGCCTTGAATCTCTGGGCATGAGGGCGGATGCTTTTGCGAATGCTTGCCCGTGATGTTGCTGACTCTTTCGCGCGCCGCCTGATTGCGGCGGGGCATGTGGCGTATTTCGCCGGCGGTTGTGTCCGAGATCAATTGCTCGGGCTGGTGCCGAAAGATTATGACATCGCGACCTCTGCGCAACCGCTGGAAGTGGTCAAGTTGTTTCCGAAATCTAACGAAGTGGGAGCCCACTTCGGGGTCGTGATCGCGAAGCATGATGGGCAACACGTCGAAATTGCGACGTTCCGGACGGATGGAAGTTATAAAGACGGAAGGCGGCCCGAATCGGTGGAATTTTCCACGCCGGAGCACGATGCACAGCGGCGAGATTTCACGATCAATGGCCTCTTCGAAAATCCAGAAACCGGCGAGGTGATCGACTTTGTAGGCGGTCGGGCAGATCTAGAATCGCGGACACTGCGGGCCATCGGCGATCCACAAGCGCGCTTCACAGAGGACTCGTTGCGACTGCTCCGGGCGGTGCGGTTCTCGACAACGTTAGGATTCAAGATCGAGCCACAAACGCTGGCGGCGATTAAGGATTGCGCGGCATTGTTAGAAAGAATTTCGCCCGAGCGGGTGAGGGATGAATTTTCGAAAATTCTGTTATCGCCGAGGCGGCGGGCTGGCATTGAATTGTTAGTTAAAACCGGGCTGATCGATTATTTCTTACCCGAGTTTTTAAAATTGATCGGCTGTGAGCAACCGCCGGAGTGGCATCCCGAAGGCGATGTTTACACTCACACGTGCATCATGTTAGAAATGCTAGAGCCGGATGCGCCGCTGGAACTTTGCCTAGCCGTTTTGCTGCATGACATCGCAAAACCCCCATGCCAGACCTTCGACGACGAGGCCGGACGAATCCGCTTCAACGGCCACGATGCGATGGGTGCGGAGATGGCGGAAACAATTCTGCGGCGGCTGAAATATTCTAACGGAACAATCGCGGCGGTGGTGCCGATGGTGGCGCGGCACATGCAGTTCATGAACGTGAAACAAATGCGCACGGCCAAGTTAAAGCGTTTCATGGCGGAGCCAAATTTCGAGCAGGAAATGGAATTGCACCGAGTGGATTGCGGTTCATCGAACGGCTTCACCGACAATTACGAGTTTCTCCAGAAAAAAGAAGCGGAGTTCGCCGCGGAGCCGTTGATTCCTCCGCCGCTTGTCAACGGGCGGGACCTGATGGAACTGGGCCTAGAGCCGGGGCCGCGTTTTAAGGAAATTCTCGAAGCGATCCAAACCGAGCAACTCGAAGGACGAATCCTTGCCCGCGAGCCCGCCTTGGACTATCTCAAGCGCTTCGCCGCCGAAACTTCCTCGTGATTTCCCGAAAACTCGGTCACAGGTGCGGCGTAACGCCCCTACCCGACGCCCAAATTTTCCCTATGAGCTCCACGATCCCCGTCGAACACAACGAAGCGGTCAACGCAAGTATCCTGGCAATTTCCGAGGACCTCATCGCAGGTTTCCAACGCCACCCGTTTCACATGATCGCGGAAAAATCCGGGGTGCCTCTTGAAATCGTGATCGAACGGATTCGGGCGATGGTCGAGGCAGGCGTCGTCCGCCGCGTCCGCCAGACACTGCTTTCCACGAAGCTGGCACACGGCGCTTTGGTCGCGTGGAAAGTGCCTGAGGAAAAACTGAATGCGGCGTTTGATTTCATGTCGCAGGAGGATCCATTTTCCGGACATGTGGTGATCCGTTCGACCGACACCGAAGTTTCCGGCTCGGGTTACCGACTCTGGACCACCTTGAAAGTCCCCGTCGGAGAATCCCTCGACAAGCACGCCACCACCCTTCTGCGGCTAACAGGTGCCACCGAGTATTTGCTGATGCCGGCGAACGGGGTGTTTGCCCTCGGGGTCGGCCACACGCGCCGCAAGACTTTAGAGCCCGGAGACATGTCGGACGCCCCTGCGGAAATGATGACCACCACTCCGGTGGAGCTCACCCAGGAGGAATGGGAAGTCCTGCTCGCGCTCAAAGAAGAACTCACCCCCGCTGAAATTTGCGAAGAACCATGGGTAAAACGGGCGGAACTCGCAGGTGTTTCTCTGGAACGCTTTTGCGAAGTGGCCGAGACACTCAACGCGAAAAAAGTCATCGGTCGCTTTTCAACTTTCCTCGAACACGTCAAGCCCTCCGCGACGGGCGAGCGAGTCACCCGTTTCAACGGGCTTTTCCATTGGGCGGTGCCAAAAGGTCGCGAGATCGAAGCGGGTGCCCAAGTCGGCAGGCACTTCTGCATGACTCATTGCTATTGGCGCGAGGGCGGTCCCCAGTTCGGCGATGTGAACGTCATGGGCGTCGTCCACGGCACCGAAAAGCCACGCGTGCTCGAACATAAAGCCGCGATCGACAAGCACCTCGAATCCGTCGGAATCCCCGTCTCTTACACCAACGTTTTCTGGGGAGGCCGCTCAGAAATCAAGCCTTCGGAAATCTCGCCCAAAGTCTATTCCAAGTGGCACGCGAAACACGCTTGAACGCGGGTTTTTAAATCTTCGTCCACTTGCTCCAAGGAGGCGGTCCACCCCACTTGGCCCGCCCTCATCGTTGGCAATCAGAGCGGTTCTTCCATTTTTCGGAGAATTTTCGTGTATCCGTAAAATGATCGTGATGAAGTATAGGTAAACCATGCAGGCAACTCTCCTACCACCCCGCAATCCGGCTCTCTGTGCACCGATCACCTCAAACCGCGATCTCGGTGCTTGTTTGATTGCAAACATCCCGATGAAGGAACTGCTCTCCGCAGATCTCCGCCAAGCGGGCATGCAAATCGTAGATCCCCTTGATGCCGGCGAACACACTCTCAGAATCCCGATCGACAACTGGATCGATATGGCTGCGCTGATGCTGTTAGGCAGCAACCAAATTAGTACATGCCTAGTCGATACCCAAGGCAACATCCTCGCGTGGAAAGGTGCTGAACGCCCTGAGGATTGCGCTGATAGAATCGTCACCGATGCCAATTGTTTTCCTGTTCTTTATCCGTGGGATCTTCTCCGGATGAACGAAGAAGCTCTCGCGCTGATGGATGAAACCTCGCTGTTAGGTGATGTCAGCCCACTGGCGAGCCTTTCCGGTTATATTCGACTTGCCAATGGCTCCCGCATTCTTCCCGGCACAGTCATCGAAGGGCCCGTCATCATCGGAGCAAACAGTCAGATCGGGCCTAATGCTTACATCCGTGGGGCCACCAGCATCGGCGCGAATTGTTACGTCGGAAACGGCGCCGAGGTGAAAAATTCAATCATCTATAACAACAGTTATATCTCCCGCCAATGTTATGTCGGGGACTCAGTCATCGGCACTCACGTGACCCTTGGCGCAGGCACATGCACGGAAAATCACCGCTCCGATGGACGCCACCACATTTCGATTATTAAAGGAATACCCGTGGATACTGGCCGCCTGAAACTGGGAGCGATCCTCGGTGACGGTGTCCGCACCGGCGTCAACACCTCTCTTGCTGCGGGGGTGAAAATAGGTGTAGCCCGCACCACCTCCCCCGGGAGCTACGTCGCCAAGGATATATTGTGACCAAATCGTCACACGCCAGAAGTTCGCTGTGTGACAACCCGCCCGCTATGTTGTCCTCGAAATGAATCGAATTTTGATTATCGAGGACGAACGTGACATTGCCGACTTAATCGGCTTCAACCTGTCCCGAGCCGGCTGCGAGGTCATCAAGGCTTACGACGGAATCGAAGGCACCGAAGTCGCCCTGCGAGAACGCCCGGATTTAATTGTGTTAGATCTGATGCTGCCAGGACGCGATGGCTACTCCGTTTTTCGCGAGCTGCGCCGCGATGCTCGGACCGTGAATATCCCCGTCATCATGCTGACCGCCCGCGCGCAGACCGAGGACCGCATTCAGGGCCTCGAAGCCGGAGCTGACGACTACCTCACCAAACCCTTCAGCCCGAAAGAACTGATGCTGCGAGTTCAAGCCATTCTGAAACGGACGGACTCGTCACCAGGCCAAGTAGATTTCACCTACGGACCTTTCCGATTCGATAAAAACTCCCTTAAATTCTATCTCAATAACGAACCAGCCGAACTAACAGCAACTGAATTTAAGCTGCTACTGTTTCTTTGCGAACGGCCCGGAAAACCCCAAGACCGTAACGATCTTCTTCGCACCGTCTGGGGATACAGCGATGCGACCCATAGCCGGACCCTCGATACCCACATGAAACGCCTCCGTCAAAAACTCGGAACTGACGGATCGTGGGTTGAAACGGTGCGCGGAATCGGCTATTGCGTAGCCAAAGCCGACGAATGACTAACGAAATCGCCATCTTTGCCACCCTCTCGGCCATTACCGCACTGACGATTTATGTTTTCCGTCACCGCCATTCCCGTAAGGAATCTGCTGCCGAAGTCAACGCTTGGAAACTTCGCCTTGAACTCGACCTCAAACAAGCCCGCGAGGAGCGCAATCGCCTACTCGACGCCCTGGGAGACGCCTTCCTACTCGTGGATTCACACGCTGAAATCCGTTTCGCCAATGAAGCCGCACGTGCGCTATTTGGAAACCGCGAGCTGGTTAATCGACCCGTTCGAGAAGCCTTCATCGATCCTCGCCTCGCCGATGCCCTACTCCGCTGCCTTGAAACTGGGGAACCGGTACAATCCCGCGTGGTCCTTCCCCAACAGACGTCCCCGCGCGGCGACCTCGAAACCCGCGGCGTCAATGCTTGGATCATCGATGCCGCACAGCTTTCCAATCCACCGGACAGCGATCCTATCACCCGTGTCATTATTCGCGACGTGACCACCGCGCATCAAATAGAACAAGTCCGCAAGGATTTCGTCGCTAACGCATCCCACGAGTTACGCACGCCGCTCGCCATCATCAACGGCTATCTTGAGAACTTGTTAGATGATGACATGCTTGATGACAAGGAAATGTCTCGTCGGTTTCTAACGGTGATGCGCAAACATGCCGACCGCATTTCCCGCATTGTCGAGGACATGCTGGTCATTTCACGCTTGGAATCCGGTGAGGCGAACGCACTGAAGGTCGAGCCCTTCCGTTTCCGCTCCTGTATCAATGATATTTTGGAGCGGTTAGAATCCGTGATCCGCAATCAGAAGGCTGAAATATTGATCACCATGCCGGACCCCACGATCACCCTTCAAGGCGACCGATTTTATTGGACCCAAGTGCTCTTCAATCTCGTCGAAAATGCTCTCAAACAAAACCCCTACAGCGGCCTCCGCATCGAGATCGGCTGCCTGTTAGTCGGTGAGAATCACCACATCTGGGTCTCTGACAATGGGGTGGGGATTCCGAGCGCCGATCTCCCGCACATTTTTCGCCGCTTCTACCGTGTGGAGAAACACCACTCACAGCAGGAAATCAAGGGCACCGGTCTGGGTCTCTCCATTGTGAAGCGCGCCATCGAAGCCCACCATGGCACGATCGGTGTCACCTCAGTGCCCGGCCGTGAGACGAAGTTTCTCATCACCGTGCCAAGGGATGGGTTGTAGAAGGTCACGGCCTGTTCGCGTGGGACCTGCGATTTCCCCGAGATTATCCGTGTCACCTCGGGGAAAACTCGTCTAAATCGCCGTGAACCAAGGTCTCGGGCCTTTTCACTCAAACGATTCTCACGCGATGTCATCCTTTCCCATCCAATGCATTCACAAAGAGCGCCTTCCATCCACCGGTTGCCTCGTGATTCCCGGTCGCCTCGGGCTTGACCAGCTCCTTCACTTTGAAAAACTCTTCAATGGTCGGCAAATCACTTGGCTCATCGAAGAAAGCGCCCACTACGATCCGGCCCTCAGTAACCACCTGCAAAAATCCGGCTCCGGCGCGATGTTCTCCGCCATCGACGCCGCTCCGGCCGCCGCAGGGGCTCAACTCCAATCATATCTAACGAATGGTGGTGTCCTCATCTACGTTCCAGGAAATTCCACCACCCAGAATGCCACGACCTGCCACATTCCCTCTTCCCACCTGAAAGCTCTTTGTGCTTTCGGCCTGCCGATCCTACCCGTTGCCATCGACTGCCCCCGCGAATCCAGTCTTTGCGTGGAGCGGCTGTCCTCTCTTCCCCTAGCAGTTATCTGCATCGCCCCCCTCATCGCGGCGGCGGACTCCAGCGTCGCCGCGTTCCAACAAGCACTTTTCGCTGCTGCTGAAGAAGCTTATAGCACGCGCACTATCTTAAAAAGCTCACTTGCGATGGTCCTTCTTCAAGGGCTCAAAAAAAACTTCTCCAAGAATCGTATCATCGATGGGTCCGATGATGCCGAATTCAATTATGGAAAAATTCTAGCAGCTTCCATCGTTCTATCAAAGTTCATTCGCGCAGAAACCGAAAAGTCTCGCGTGGCAATCGTACTCCCGCCTGGGAAAGCCGGACTGATCGCAAATCTAGCAGTCGTCTTCGCCGGGAAAACCCCCGTGAACCTCAACTTTTCCGCAGGGCACGAAGCGATCAAGTCCAGCATTCGCCAAGCAGATGTGGATCGATTCATCACGGCGGACCCATTCGTTAGAAAAATCTCATCATTTCCGTGGCCACCTAACCGCGACCTTATCTTCATCGAGCGTGTGCTTCCCGCACTCAGGAAGAAAATGATGACTTGGGGCATCATTTCAAAAATTCTTCCATCAACAGTCCTCGGATTACTGTTAGGACTCAACAAGCGTCGCGGCGATGACGAGGCCACGCTACTTTTCACCTCGGGCTCATCCGGTGAACCCAAAGGAGTCGTGCTGAGCCACCGCAATGTACTCGCGAACGTTTGCCAATTCGGCTCGCGGCTCCACATGCCACACGGCTCCACCATTCTTGGATGTCTGCCGCTCTTTCACTCCTTTGGCTGCACCGTCACGCTTTGGTTTCCAGTGATCGAAGGCATTAACTTGGTGACTTATCCAAGTCCGCTAGAAACAAAGCGCCTTGCGGAGCTCATCGCGCTCCATCAAATTAATATCTTTCTATCAACCCCGACATTCTTGCGCGGCTATATGAAGCGGATCGAGCCAGCACAGCTATCCTCACTGGAACTGGTCGTCACCGGCGCGGAAAAACTCCCGCAATCTTTGGCCCACGCCTTTGAAGAAAAATTCGGCATCCGCCCGCAGGAAGGTTACGGCCTTACCGAAACCTCGCCAGCTACGAACGTAAATCTGCCTGATCCCGTACCCACCGCAAATACGGTCACACTGCCATCGTCCCGCCACGGTTCTGTTGGACAATTGCTACCGGGTCTCGCGATTAAACTAACCGATCCCGCAACGGAGAAGTCCATTCCTATCAACCAACAAGGTTTGATCTGGTTCAAGGGTGCCAACGTGTTCGCGGGTTACCTCGGCGATACGAAAAAAACAGCGGAAGTTCTAACGTCCGATGGATGGTTCCGCACCGGTGATGTCGGCCGCATGGATGAAGACGGTTTCCTTTACATCGAAGGTCGCATTTCTCGTTTCTCGAAAATCGCCGGTGAAATGGTGCCGCACGAAACGGTCGAGGCTGCCGTCAACAAAGTCCTCGGCCTCGATTCTGAAGCCGAGCGCAGAATCGCCGTGGTTGGCGTGCCGGATGAACAAAAAGGCGAGGCGATCCTTCTGCTTTCCACCATCGCCGGCCCCGCGCTTGAACAGGAATGCATCGATCTGCGCTACAAGCTGCTGGACGAGGGCCTTTCCTCACTCTGGTGCCCGAAGCGTATCATCCCCGTCACCGAAATCCCGGTGCTCGCCTCCGGCAAGCTCGACATCAAGTCGTGCGAATCACTTGCCAAGCAGAACGCGTGAAGAAGTTGATAGTGAATGGTTGATGGTTGATAGTCAGAATCATCATCCTCCCTCTCTTCATCTTTCTATCAACTCTCAACCATCAACTTCTTCCCATGACCAACCGCATTGATTCTACCTTCATCCGCCTTCGCGAAAACCAACAGAAAGCCTTTGTGGCCTATGTTGCCGCTGGTGATCCTGATTTCGAAACCTCACTTGAAATCATCAAAACACTCGCAGACACCGGAGCAGATATCATCGAACTTGGCCTGCCATTTTCCGATCCCCTCGCCGATGGCATCGTGAACCAATTGGCTGCCGACCGCGCGCTCAAGGCGGGCATGACCACGATCCGCGTAATTGAACTGATCCGCCGCTTTCGCGAAACGCACCAAACTCCGATTGTACTTTTTACCTATCTGAATCCCATTTTCACTTACGGCTTCGAGGCCTTCCACCACGATGCTGCGGCCGCTGGTGCAGATGGCATTCTTTTGCTAGATCTTCCTCCTGATGAGGCTGCGTTAAACAAGGATCTCTCCATCGGCGCAGGCCTCAAGCACATCCGCCTGATCGCACCGACCACTCCTCCGGAGCGCGTGAAAATTCTAGCAGAGTCCGCCGAGGGCTTCATCTACGCGCTCTCAAGGACCGGGGTCACCGGATCCCACGGCGCACCATCCGCTAACATCGCAAGTCTCGTCGCCTCGATCAAGGTGCACACGGACGTTCCCGTCTGCGTCGGCTTTGGCATCACCACACCCGACCAAGCAGCCATGGTTGCCAGCGCTGCGGATGGTGTTATCGTGGGCTCGGCAATCGTCAAGCAAGTCGAACTCCACCCTACCACCGCCGCCCAAGCCGTTCGCGACTTCACCGCTCCTCTTATCGCAGCCACCAAGGCTTCGCTTTAAATCTAACATTAATTATTCACCCTCCAAAATTTCTATCTACTATGCTTCTTCCCTTTTTCAAAATGAACGGTGCCGGCAATGATTTTATCATCGTCGATAATCGCGATCTCTCGCTCTCCA
Organism: Akkermansiaceae bacterium; assembly: GCA_043758615.1. Classification (GTDB taxonomy): domain Bacteria; phylum Verrucomicrobiota; class Verrucomicrobiia; order Verrucomicrobiales; family Akkermansiaceae; genus Luteolibacter. Next base: position 12,494 of record JAYVNE010000175.1, on the reverse strand, counting down.
AGGAACTCGATGCTGATACCATCGCCGCGCTCTGCGACCGCCATCGTGGCATCGGCGCGGATGGTCTGTTAGCGGTTGAACCTGCCACCCAAGGCGCGGACTTCCGATTCCGTTATTACAATGCCGATGGTGGCGAAGCGGAAATGTGTGGTAATGGCGCTCGCTGCTTCGGCCGCTTCACCGCCCACCTCGGGGAAATCGTGCTCAAGCGAGTGACCTTTGAAACCATCGCTGGCACTCTCGCAGCGGAGATGATCGGTGACGACGTCCGCATCGCCATGTCCGAACCGAAGGACCTTCAACTCAATACCGACGCGAAAGTTTCCGGCGTGGGCGCACCACTCCATTTCGTCAACACGGGCGTCCCGCACGTCGTCGTTTTCCTCGGAAGTGCGGAAGAGCTCGATGACTTCGATGTGTTCACCCAAGGCGGCGCAATCCGCCACCACCCCGCCTTCGCACCTGCCGGAGTAAATGCTAACTTCGCTGCCATCCTCGCGCCCGACCATATCTCCATCCGCACCTTCGAGCGCGGCGTGGAAGATGAAACCCTCGCCTGCGGCACCGGTATGGTCGCTTCAGCTCTGATCCACCATCTCCTAACCGGTGCCGCAAGTCCGATCAAGGTGGACGTCGAAGGTGGCGACACTCTCGAAATCGGCTTCGAAAAAACTGGCGATCAGACTTTCAAGAACGTCACTCTAACTGGCCCGGCGGATTTTGTTTTTGAAGGTGAAATTGATATCTGATAGCCGCCTACCAAAGACCGTATTTCCCATAGGCCATCGCGTAAATGCCCATCAGTAAATTCGCGGTCGCATGCATGATGACGCAGGCTCCTAAATTTTTGCTCCAGATACAGAAGAGATAGGTCAAACTACCGTAAACGAAAGCACCCGCGTAGTCGATCGAGTTATGGGCGATGATGAAAAGCCCGGTGACGATTAGATAAGAAAGCCAATGTGGGCGTCCGAAAGGCTGTTTCCAGAAATCGCCTTCCCAATCACAGACGAAGCGCATCATAAATCCTCTCCAGAGGATTTCCTCGACGAACGCGACAACCACCACGGCACGAAAAAACCGAAAGCTCAGGGACGTCCAGTAGGCGACAGGGTGATGGAACATCCCGGGATCGAAGCCCTCCTTGCGAGCCGCCACACCAAGCAATCTGAGAACGCCGTGAGTGGGTCCATCGAGTTTCCAGAAATCATATAAGGTCGTCGGTAACAGCCAGAAACCAATGCCAACAGCGCCGAATACGATCCCGAGCAAAGACCATTTCAACGACCAATTAAAAGTATAGTTCCGCCAATAATAGATCAGAAACCCGAGTGAAGCGAGGGTCTGAACGGGATAAACAAATTGCGCCGGATCCTGACGCCACCAAGGCGCATCTGGGTGTTTCCACTCAATCAAATACCCGAGCACCATCAATACTAACATGAATCCCATGAAGACCGCAAACGGGACGACGTGGGCCCGGTTGAGCCGCTCGTAATCCTTCGTTTGTGGCTGCGGATTCATACCTTTTTCAAGCGCCCGACGAAACGTTCGATCTTGTCGGTCGCCGTGCGGATGTCTTCAAATGCAGTGGCATAACAGCATCGCAGAAACCCCTCACCCGATGGGCCGAACGCGCTGCCTGGCACGCAGGCGACGTTCTCTTCCTCCAACAACTGCATGGCGAATTCTTTACTTGTTAGGCCCGTGCTCCGGATATCCGGGAAAACATAAAACGCCCCGCCTGGGGTGTGGCATTCGAGGCCGATTTCATTGAGTCGTTTCACCAAGAAATCGCGCCGCTGATGATAGCTATTGCGCATCTCGATCATCGCCGGTTGGCCATTTTCCAGTGCTTCGATCGCAGCGTTCTGGCTCATGATCGGCGCACAGAGCATGGAGTATTGATGGATTTTCATCATCGCCTCAATGATCGGTTGCGGCGCGCAGGCGTAGCCTAACCGAAATCCGGTCATCGCGAAGGCTTTCGAAAATCCATGTAACAGAATGGTCCGCTCTTTCATCCCCGGTAGCGAGGCGATTGATAGATGCTCCTCGGTTTCGTCATAACGCAGCTCACTATAAATTTCATCGGTCATGACAATGAGATCATGCTCGATGGCGAGTTTTGCAATGCCCTCCAAATCCGCGCGGGAAGCGCAAGCTCCAGTCGGATTGGTCGGAAAATTAATGAAAATAATGCGTGTTCGCGGCGTGATCACAGCGGCCACGGCCTCAGGCTTTAGCGAAAATTCATCCTCCTTCGTAGTCACCACCGGCACCGCGACGCCATGCGCCATGATGATGCTCGGGCTGTAGGAAACGTAACAGGGCTCATGATAGATGACTTCGTCACCGGGATTCAGCAGTGCGCGGAGTGCGATATCGATTGCCTCGGAAACACCGACAGTCACTAAAACTTCCTTCGCTGCCTCATAATCCACATGAAAAAAATCTCCCACGTAGCGAGCGATGGATTTCCGCAGAGAAAGCAGACCGAGATTGGAAGTGTAGGTCGTTTGACCTTTTTCTAACGAGTAAATCGCGGCCTCGCGGATGTGCCATGGAGTTACAAAATCAGGTTCGCCCACGCCGAGCGAGATGACATCATCACGGCCTTGCACGAGTTCAAAGAAATCGCGGATGCCCGAGCGCGGGATCGAGGCGACGTTGGTTGCGATTTTCGCGGTGTAGTCCATGGGAATTTCCGCCATCCGGCGGGCCGGAAGTTCAGCGGGATCAAGGCGATGCGTCAATGCCGGGGCAGGGTTTTGTTGTGATACAGGCATTCCTGCCTTTTCTTCATCTGGAGTCGCAAAAGAACAGGCAGGAATGCCTGTGTCACGGAGGCCCCAGCAATCGGTAGCCGATGCCAGGCTCGTTTTGGACAATGAGTTTGTCGCCGAGTTTTTTCCGCAGGTGGTTGGCGTAAACACGGAGATAGTGCGTTTGGCCGTCCCCTTGCTGCCCCCAAACCTCGCGCAAAAGCTGGCGCTGGGTGACAATTTTCCCAGCGTGACGGGCGAGCGCGAGTAAGAAAGCGTATTCCGTGGGGGTCATTTTCAAGGGCTCGCTCGAGAGAAAAACTTCATGTCGATCCAAATGCATCGTCAGCGGCCCGACGACAATTTCGGGCGAGTCGCTGCCATGACGGCGGCGCTGAATGACCGCGAGCCGCGCCACCAACTCGGCCGTACTGAATGGCTTTGTCACGTAATCGTCCGCGCCGTTTTCCAATGCGGCGACCTTCACATCTTCCTGATCGCGAACTGATAGAATTAATACCGGCACCTCACTCCATTCCCGCAGGTTTCTCAAAACTTCAAGCCCATCCATGTCCGGCAGGCCCAAATCTAGCAACACCACGTCCGGACGGTGAAACGCGGCTTCTTGCAAACCTAAGCGCCCTGATTCAGCCTCACGCACGACATAATCGCGAGATTCTAACGCCAGTCGCAGCAGTCGCCGGATCTGGATTTCATCGTCGATGATCAATGCGGTCATGGTATGCAGTTTCCCGGTTTCAATGGGTGAGGCTAACGCCGTGATCATCCGCTTCCAGCAGAAACTCCGCCTTCAGCAGGATTTCAAAAACCGCTCCGCCTTCCAGATGATTCCAACCGGCGATGTCGCCGCCGAGTGCCTGCACGAACCCGCGCGCGATCGAAAGCCCAAGCCCGGTTCCTCCAGCAGGTGCGCCTTGCGCCCGATAGAATTTCCCGAACACGCGAGATTCTTCGCCGGGCGGTAGTCCGCAGCCGTGATCGCGGACGGTGAGTCGGAGTTTTTTCTCAGCATAGCGAACAGTTAGATTAACAGGCGATGATCCTGGAGTATAAACGGCGGCGTTGTGAAGAATATTTGCCAGTGCTTGTGATAGAAGAGCCTGATCCGTTTTGATTAAAGGAATGTCCCGAGCCACATCAATCTTCAATTCATGGAGTTTCAGAGCATCCCCCGCCGCCTTCACCGCTGCCTCCACCAGTTCGTTTACATCGCACCATTCCATCTGCGGCTCGACCACTTGCGACTCAAGACGCGTCATTTGCAGCAAGCCGTCCACCAGCCGTTGCAATCGCTTGGTCGCGGTCTCGATTTCGACGACGTAAGGATTAGCCGCAGCCGAGCCCATCCCTTCGATCGATGCGCGGATAATCGCTAACGGAGTTTTCAACTCATGGGAAACGCTATCCAACAGATTTCTCCGCAACCGCTCGGATTTGTCCATCACCTCTGCCTGACTGACTGCCTGAATAAAATGCTCCTTTTCTAACACCAGCGCGAGTTGGAGCGCGAAAGCTTCCACCGCTTGGCGTCGCGTGAAATCTAACGATTCTTTTTCACGAGTGAGCCGCAGCCCGAGAACCCCCATCACCGAGGTCGCCGTCTGGAGTGGAAACCAAGTGGCGTCAGATTGTGGCAAGGTATCGGTGAAACGACCGGCGATCTGTTTGTTCGCGTATGCCCAATTCGCCACGCCAAATTCATGATCGTGCGGCTGCCAATTGCTTGCGATGTGCGCTTTGCTCGGCAGCGAGTGATCGAGCTTGCGGACGACCAATGCCGTGTCCGCATCAATCACCGAGTTGATAATTCTGAGCGCCTCAGAGAGCCCCTTCTCGATTTCCGGCGCGAGCGCGGCGCTCTGAGTGACACGCAGCAGGGCATCCGTCTCGATCTGCCTCCGTCTTTCGGCAATCTCTCGCGTCCGCAACCGAGATGTAAGATGCCCCATGCTGAGCGCGACAGCGAAGAACATTGCTAACAAAATCATATCCTCTAACGCCCTGACCTCGAAGGTGAATTTCGGCGGTATGAAAAAATAGTTCCACACCAGCGCACTGATCGCCGCCATGAAAACCATCGGCCACCGGCTAATCTGGAACGCCGCTAACAGAATCGCAAACAGATAGACCAGCGCCGGAACCGTATAGCCCACAACCGGCTCCATCCGCCAACAGATCGCCGTGAGGGCCACGATGATTCCCAGAACAATCGCATATTCATGAATCCGTTTCGGAGCGGTGAAATACCGCCGCCGCAACTCCGGCTGGCTAGAAGGACGTCCGATCACCGGACGGACCACGCAGACATCAATGTCTCCGCTTCCCGCGATGACTCTATCTGCCAATGTTGGTTTCCACCGCGAACGACGGTTCGCTTTTCCGACGACGATCTGTGAGACATTCCGCTCCCGGGCGACCTCCAGCAAAGTCACCGCCACATCCTCGCCCGTGGCGTGAACGACTTCCGCTCCAAGCCTTCTCGCAAGACCAAGGCCACGTGCTAACAGGTCTTGCTCCGCTGCGCTCAAAGGCTGCGTCCCCTCCACCCACACCGCCAGCCACGGGCAGCCGTGCCGTCCCGAGGCCCGGCGGGTCCAACGGATCAGACTTTCCGAATAGGGAGTCGGCCCCACGCACACCATCAGCCGTGCGTTGGTTTTCCAAGGACTGCTCACCCGCCGTGCCTTGCGGATATCCTCAAGATCGCGGTCCACTCGTTCCGCCGTGAATCGCAGCGCCAGCTCTCGCAATGCAGTTAGATTTTCCTCGCGGAAAAAACCATCCGCCGCCGCCCGCGCCCGCTCGCCCATGTAAACCTTTCCCTCGCCAAGACGAACCATCAGCTTTTCCACACTGAGATCGACGAGCTGAATCTCATGGGCACGGTCAAGCATCGAATCCGGCACGGTTTCCTGAACCGCCACTCCGGTTACCTGACGCACGATATCGACTTGGCTCTCGATGTGCTGCACGTTGAGAGTGGTGACGACATCGATTCCCGCATCTAGCAATTCCAGCACATCCTGATAGCGTTTCAGATGTCGGCTGCCGGGCGCATTGGTGTGGGCGAGTTCATCAACTAGCAGGAGATCGGGACGCCGCTGGATTGCGGTATCGAGATCGAACTCCTCTAACGTATGCCCGCCATGTTCGATCCTTTTGCGTGGCAACAAAGTCAGATTTTCCAACAGCGCGGCGGTTTCCTTGCGGCCGTGGGTTTCGACAACGCCGATCATCACGTTGAGCCCGTCGTTCTGCCGCTGCCGGGCTAACAGCAACATCGCGTAAGTCTTCCCGACGCCCGGACACATGCCGAGGAGGATATAAAGTCGCCCTAGCTTCTCCTGATTTTCCTCACGCTGAACCTGGGCAAGCAGGGCATCGGGATCGGGGCGGTGGTCGTCGTTCATAAGAAGCGTGGGGACTCTTGTCCGCAGTTGGAATGGCACAAGGGAATTGCCTATTCCTTAATAGTATCAAGCGCGAGATTCAAGCGCTCAAGGGGGATCCGGTATTCACCCACCATTCTCGCAGGTTTCGGCTCCGAAAGCTGTGAGGTCAGCCGGTCCACCACAGCCCGCTGGCTCTTGCCCCAATGGCGTTCAAGAATCACCCGCTCTTCCTGAAGGACGGCTTCTTCCAAATCAATCCATGGACCGTCGGAGTTCCGAATCCCTGTGACCGGTGCACTGAAATAACGGGGGCCAGAAAGTTTCTGCGTCAGGAGTTCCATCGCAGCGGCTTTCTCATCGGGGATCGGAATATCGCTCCGTAGGTTGAACATCCAAGTTTTGAAAATCACACCCGCGACAAGAACGGCAGATGTGGCGGCGAGCAGGACTTTGATTCCGTGAGTCATGTTCAATTACCCTTCAGGGCATGGGGAGAGAGGTTAGATTGCAAGGTTTGTTCATGTCGCCAGCGGTCGCTAAATCCATCATGCTCCCCGGCCACGCGCTCGATAGTTAAAGGGCGGCTCATCCGCGTAAAAAAAACGTAAAAATCACGCCGTCCCGCGCCTGAACGCTTGTTTCCCCTTGTCATGGGCTGTCGCGAAACTCATCCCAGTCCCGCAATAAACAGCAGCCGAAGTTGCTCCTCACATTGAGACGCAGCACGGGGAAACCGAACTCCTTGGAACTAAAAACCCACGGATGGGGCGCACGGAACAGGTAACTGTTCGCAGGGAGTACTTTCATGCTCCAGCCCGTCAGCTAACCTCGCAGGCATGAATGGAAGGCAGGCAGTTGCCACTCTAACCGGGTGGTGGCGGTTTCCCTATCGGAATACACCACACATGAATCCAACAGAAAAAAAAGGAAGCCGCTTGAAGAATATCTTCATCGGAAAATCCCGGGACATTAACGACCACGGCATCTTTCACAAAATGTCACTCATCGCCGTGCTGGCGTGGGTAGGTCTCGGAGCGGATGGACTTTCTTCATCCTGCTATGGTCCCGAGGAATCTATCCGCGCCTTGGGCACCCACATGGCGCTGGCGCCGTTCGTCGCGCTGGCCACGGTGTTGACGATCATCATCATTTGCGCGAGCTACTCGCAAATCATCGCCTGCTTTCCGGGTGGCGGTGGAGGCTATCTGGTGGCGAGCAAACTGCTTTCACCCACGGCGGGCGTGGTCTCTGGCTGTGCGCTGATCGTGGACTATGTTCTAACCATCGCGCTCTCCATCTCCAGCGGAGCCGACCAGTTATTTTCGGTGCTGCCGCCGCATTGGCTACCCTATAAACTCTATGTCGCCTTGGCGGCGACAATTCTGCTAACAGTTCTAAATCTGCGGGGTGTGAAAGAATCGGTGATGATCTGGGCACCCATCTTCTTCTTGTTTCTAGCAACCCACGGCTTTGCGATCATCTACGGATTCTGCACCCATTTCGGAAACGCCTCGGGAGTCATCGCCAGCACCACGCGGGAACTGGGAGAATCGCACTCGCAGTTGGGAACTTTCGGCATCCTGTTGATTCTCCTGAAATCCTACAGTCTTGGTGCGGGCAGCTACACCGGGATCGAGGCTGTTAGCAACGGTCTCCCCATCCTCCGCGAACCCCGCGTGGCCACCGGCAAACGCACCATGCTCTACATGGGCGTCTCGCTCGGACTGATGGTGGGTGGCCTGCTCTTTTCCTATCTGCTTTTCCACTCGGTCCCGCAGGAAGGAAAAACGCTGAATGCGATCTTGTTCGAACAGATCACCGCCACTTGGCCGCATGGGCTGGCACAGACTTTCGTTGTGGTCTCGATGGCATCGGCTGCTGTGCTGTTGTTCATCGCCGCGCAAACCGGCTTCCTCGACGGGCCTCGGGTGTTGGCAAACATGGCGCTGGACCGCTGGTTTCCTGCACGCTTCGCCTCATTAAGCGATCGCTTCGTCGCCCACAACGGTATCCTGCTGATGGGCGGCGCGGCATTCATCCTAATTATGATATCGCGGGGCGCGGTATCCTGGCTGGTTGTTTTATATAGTATCAATGTTTTCATCACCTTCTCGCTGAGTCAGCTTGGCATGATCCGCCACTGGTGGAACGACCGGGCGATAGAGCCATCGTGGAAATCCAAACTGGCCGTCAATTCCATCGGTTTCACGCTGACCGCAACGATTCTAGTGGCCCTGAGCATCATCAAGTTCCATGAAGGTGGCTGGGTGACCATCGTGGTGACGGGTTTGTTGATCGCAGTGGCGTTTTTTATTCGCAATCACTACAAACAAACGCGCCTGAGCCTTGAGCGGCTGGACGATCTGATAGATGCCTTCGAAGCCGATGGGAAATCTAGCAAATCACCAGTCGGAGATATGGATCGTAAATCGAAAACGGCAGTGATCTTCGTCAACGGATTCAACGGGCTTGGAGTTCACACCACCCTCGGCGTTTTCAGGATGTTTCCCGGAGTGTATAAGAACTATGTGTTTGTGGAAATCGGCATCGTGGATGCGGGGAATTTCAAGGGCGTGGAGGAACTCGCACATTTGGAGGAAAACATCGGCGGTGATGTCCGCAAGTATGCCGACTGCATGAAGGCGCGTGGCATCCACGCCGAGGCCCGCAGCGTGATTGGCCCGGAAATTTTGAGCACCGCGTTCTCGGTCGGTTGCGAGCTGATGGAAACCTATCCGAACTCGACGTTCTTCGGTGGTCAATTAGTCTTCGAAGAGGAAACCTATATCACGCGACTGTTGCATAACTTCACCGTGTTCGGCATGCAACGGGAGTTTTTCCGCAAGGGGATGCCCTTCTTCGTGCTGCCCATTCGCGTCTGACGCAGGATCCAACCACCGGGGCATTTTCTATATGTCCTAGAGGTCATATAGGACTTATAGAAGCTCAGGAACCGCTACTTCCCGAGGGAATCCAGCGAGTGATCGAATCGCGCTCGCCAGCTTTGGCCTGATTTCAGTGGCGATGCGCTTGAGTTCTTTTTCCGCCGAACGTTCTATAATGATCTGAAGCATGGATCCTAAATCCCGAGGTCTGCGAGCAGGTCTTCGAGATTACGGAAAGACTGTGGCTTTTTCCGGGCTTCTTTGAGCCAAGCGATGTCATCGGCATCTTCCAGTCGTTCGAGCATTTCTTGGTAAATCTCAATAGGGACAATGACCGAGACTGCTTTTCCTTTGCGTGTTATGATTTCCGGTTCGGGCATTTTCGTTTGCATGGCCGCAAGATACGCGAATGGTAATTTTAGTAAAACGATAAGTGAACATGAGGAGGTTATCGCCGCTCCTAGTAGCGCGGGCGGGATGGCAGTGGGATTTTTTGATTAGTGGGGCGAAAGTGAATCCAATGCAAGGTTGAGCTCCAGGACATTCACGCCGTCTACACCCAGAAAACCGAGGTCTGCCTTGTCGGTGTTTGTGACGATGAGTTCTCTAACTTTTTCCGGCGAGACACCACGGATTCTAGCAACGCGGTTGACTTGCAATCCGGCGTTTTCGAGACTGATGTGGGGATCAAGTCCGCTTGCGGATGCGGTGACGGCATCGGCAGGAACGGGCTGGGTTTCCGCAAGGCCGTTGCTTATCCGGTAGGCGGCGATGCGTTGTTTGATCTGGTCGGCCAGCTTTTGGGATGTGGGTCCGAGGTTGCTTCCGCTGGAGCTGGAAGCGTCGTAACCATTGGCTCCCGCAGCCGAGGGACGTGGGTGAAAATAGCCTGCGCCGGTGAAGTTCTGGCCTAGCAGTTCGGAGCCGATGATGGTGCCCTTCTTATCGATGATAAGACTGCCGTTGGCCTTTTTCGCAAATACCAGTTTGGCAATCCCGGTGACGGCGAGCGGATAGAAACCGCAGCACACGACGGCGAAAATGAGCGTGGAGACGATGGCAGGACGGATTTCTGAAAGGATGTTTTTCATATCAGACGAGGTGAAGGGTGGTGATGACGAGGTCGATGGCTTTGATGCCGATGAAGGGAACGACTAGGCCGCCGAGTCCATAGACTAGCAGGTTCCGGCGAAGGACTTCGACAGCTCCGAGCGGCTTATAAGGCACGCCTTTAAGGGCAAGTGGGATGAGAGCGACGATGACGAGCGCATTGAAGATGATGGCACTCAAGATCGCGCTTTGGGGCGAGCCGAGTTTCATGATATTCAGTGCGGCCATCGCGGGAAAAGTCACCATCAGCATCGCCGGGATGATGGCGAAGTATTTGGCGACGTCGTTGGCGATGGAAAATGTCGTTAGGGAACCACGCGTCATCAGCAGTTGTTTGCCGATTTCCACGATCTCGATGAGTTTGGTTGGGTTGCTGTCGAGATCCACCATGTTGCCGGCCTCTCTAGCAGCTTGGGTTCCGGTGTTCATGGCGACTCCGACATCGGCCTGTGCCAGAGCGGGCGCATCGTTAGTGCCGTCACCGGTCATGGCGACGAGGTGGCCGGCTGCTTGTTCGTCGCGGATGCGCTTGAGTTTGTCCTCGGGCGTGGCCTGGGCCATGAAGTCATCGACACCGGCTTCCGCAGCGATGGCAGCAGCGGTCATTGGATTGTCGCCAGTAATCATCACGGTGCGGATGCCCATTTTGCGGAGCTGTGCAAAACGCTCTTTGATGCCGCCTTTGACGATATCCTTAAGTTCAATCACTCCTAACACTTTACGACCGTCGGCCACTACAAGCGGCGTGCGGCCAGTGCGGGAAGCCGCTTCCACGGCTTTTTCGACATCGGTCGGATAGAGTCCACCTTGTTGTTCGACCCATTGTTTCACCGAGTCTGCGGCACCCTTGCGGACGCTACGGCCTTCGATGTCCACACCGCTCATCCGTGTTTGGGCGGTGAAGGGAACGAAGGTGGCGTGAGGATGGCCCACTTCGCGACCGCGGATATTGAACTTTTCCTTGGCCAGTACAACGATGCTGCGGCCTTCGGGAGTTTCATCTGCTAGAGAAGCGAGTTGCGCGGCATCGGCCAGTTCTTGTTCTGTCACGCCAGGTGCGGGGACGAAGTCGGAGGCCATACGGTTACCGATGGTGATGGTGCCGGTTTTATCTAACATCAACACATCGATGTCGCCCGCTGCCTCTACGGCGCGTCCGCTGGTGGCCATCACATTGCGGCGGATCAGGCGGTCGATGCCGCTGATACCGATGGCACTGAGCAGGCCGCCGATGGTGGTGGGGATGAGACAAACTAACAACGCGACGAGGACCGGAATGGTGAAATTGATTCCGGCGTAGGTGCCGAAGGGTTTCAAAGTCATGACGACGAGCAGGAAAATTAGCGTCAGCGCAGAGAGCAAGATGGTGAGCGCGATTTCGTTAGGTGTTTTCTGGCGCTTCGCTCCCTCCACCATCGAGATCATGCGATCAAGGAAGGTGTTGCCCTTTTCAGAGGTGATCTTGATCACGATGCGGTCGCTGATGACGCGCGTCCCTCCGGTAACAGCACTGCGGTCGCCACCACTTTCGCGGATGACGGGGGCGGATTCTCCAGTGATGGCGGCTTCATCAACGCTGGCGATGCCTTCGACCACGTCACCATCAGCGGGGATAATGTCGCCGGTTTCGCAAACGACGAGATCGCCTTTTTCCAACATCGGTGCGGCGACAATCTCCTCTTTGCCGTTTTTCAAACGTCGGCCCATCGTGTCCTTGCGCGCTTTACGAAGACTATCGGCCTGGGCTTTCCCTCGGCCCTCGGCGACAGCCTCGGCGAAGTTTGCGAAGAGCACGGTGAACCAGAGCCAGATCGCAAGCTGGATGACGAAGCTGCGGTCATCATGCGAAGTAATAATCGCAACGGTAGTTAGAACGGCACCGATCTGGGTGACGAACATCACCGGATTCTTGATCATGAGCCGCGGATCGAGCTTGCGGAATGAATCGCCGATCGCGGGCGCGATGATTGATTTGTCGAAGAGTGATGGAGTGGAATGGGACATGACGGTAAGTTAGAAAAGTTGTCCTTTGAGCATCAGGAAATGTTCGACGACCGGTCCGAGCGCTAGGGCCGGGAGGAAATTGAGTGCGCCGACGAGGATGACGGTTCCTAGCAGCAGAATGGTGAACAGCGATCCGGAGACCGGGAATGTGCCGGCGCTGGGTGGGGAAACCTTCTTTTTCACCAGCGAACCTGCGAGCGCCATGATCGGGATGATCATCACGGCTTTTTCATTTGAAGGCATTGTTGCAGACCATGTTGTAGGGGATGGTGATTTTCATGGACGAGAGTTCAAAGATCGCAGGCCATGAGAGGTGG
>JAYVNE010000174.1:0-11491 GCA_043758615.1 Akkermansiaceae bacterium | reverse complement strand
GATGAACTCCCGTCCAAAGTTCAATTGAAATGCCTGGGAAAAATCGAACGCTTGAGACAGGAAGGACATGAATTGCGGAGGCCAGAAGCTGATTTGCTAAGAGACAAAATTTATGAACTCAGAGCCAGCTTTCAGGGAATCCACTATCGGATATTATATTTCTTTCACGGCAACACAGCGGCAGTCGTTTCACATGGAATAGTCAAAGAAGACCGGGTGCCACCTATGGAAATAGCACGCGCTATTGAACGTCGGATGAATTTCGAGACCAACCCCAAAGCACACACATACGAGGAGTAATTGATATGATTAAAACAAAGCACAAACCAACTGACGATGCGGTCGAAATCCTGCATCGCCGCTACGTGGCCGGAAAACCAGAAAAGATGGCGGAGCTGGAGCAAATCCGGGCCGATGATGCCGTGGCACGGAAAATCTATCAGCTTCGCACCAAAGCGGGGTTATCACAGCGGGCCTTCGCCAAGCTGGTAGGCACCACCGCCTCGGTGATCTGCCGTCTGGAAGATTCTGACTATGAAGGGCACTCACTCGCTATGCTCAATCGCATTGCCGCTGCACTGAATCGCCGCGTGGAAATCCGATTTCTACCGCTGCGACGCGGCGAAAGAGCGCTTGCGCACGCCTGATCAAACCCAGCACGGGAGACACTTGCATGAAGAGGACGGAACGGGAGCGTAGTGCTGGTGTCTTTGGTGCTGCTCTTTGGTGAGTGGTGGCGGTGTGGAACGGCCCGAATAGCAGGATGTGGCAGTCGCCATAGAGACGCAGGAACAGTGCGAGCGGATGGCCTGCAATTCGGGCGGTTCCACAGTGGCGGGGGCTGGTGGGGGCGTTGCGGAGTGTCCCCGCTTGAATGGGTAGCACCGCACATCGTAGGCGCGAGGGAAACGCTTTTCCCGCCGACACAATCGAACCAAGACGGGCAATCATTGAAGAAAAATTCCAGTGGATGAAAGCGGCACCCTCCATAGAATGTCGCGATTCACGGAAATGAGTAATACAATACGTAACAAACGGGGCAGTTCACGGCGGAAGGGTGATGAGTTTCAAGATCTATCGGCGCTACGCCTTGTGCTTGAGCTTTACAGGGATGGAGCGGAGTTCCGCGTCTATCTCGAATATGAAAAGACAGAAGCCATTGATGACATTGTTGTTTTCACAGGGCAGCACATCCGCGCAGTCCAAGCCAAATATGCAGTCGATCCGCTCTCAGTTTATGTGGCGGACGATTTCACCGACGAAAAGAGCCGAACTTTTTTCGGGAAGTATGCAGAAGGCTGGCGAAAGGCCAAAACCGATCACCCAGGGTGCAATGTTACGGTGGAGCTTTTATCGAACCGAAGTCGAGATTCAGAGCTTGAGCAAATCATCGGAGCTGACGGCAGGTTTACGGCAGAGTTCATTGCAGGAAAGCAGCGTAAGGAGCCAAAGGTATTCAGAGACAAACTGATCACAGCATGCGCTTTCGAAGGGGCCGATGCAGACAATGAATTTGAAGTTTTTCTCGAATCGTTTCATTTCCAACTCGGTCAGCGTTCCCGTAACGAACTCCGTGGGCATTTAGAAGGGGAAGTGCTTGATCATGAGTTAGGAATTTCGGATCGGTCTGTTTTTCTTCAACTGATGGAATTGGTCGAGCAGCACGCAGTCGATCTACATGAGCCAATTACTCGCGCGCACCTGGACAATATTTTTCGGACAGCTCAGAAACGTTTTCTCCTTCCACAGGTATTCCCTGTGGATGCAGAGCATTTTGTTCAAGTTCCGACTTTTGGCGAGTCTCTCCAGCGCCAAATCGAGGTAACCGATGGAGGCTACGTTGTGGTCACAGGTTTGCCTGGAAGTGGGAAATCGACGTCACTCAGCGAATTCTTTGATGGCCTAGAAAGCGATAGTCGCTTCGTTGTATGTCGCTATTTCTGCTTTGTTAGCCCAAACGAGGATGCTGGCAGGCTCCGGTTGGAGGCAGAGGCATTGCGTGTGAATTTGCTATCAGAGTTACACCAGCAATTTCGAGACGATCTACAGCGCCGCCACGATTACAGCAAACACCGCTTCTCAGAAGTTCTTGCGGAATTGGGCGAGTTCCTTGTATCGAAGAATCGGAAGCTTGTCATTCTTCTGGATGGATTGGATCACGCTGAGCGAGACCTGTTGGTCCGAGACAGCGTTTTGCGAGCATTGCCCGTGTCACTTCCACGCGGGGTCGTGATTGTAGTCGGAACTCAAGAATTGAAGAATTGGCAACCGTTGGCGTTAAGCGAAGGTCGGGATGCTCGCCATGTGCCCATACCGCTTTTCACTCTCAATGAAACTCAGGCCTATTTAGTTCAGAAACATTCATTGGCTCTTGATGAATCTTGGATTGAGCGCATTCACGTCAGGAGCCAGGGGCTTCCACTATATTTACGCTACGTCGCCGAGTGGCTTCGCGACCATGAAGGAGATCCAGCTACGCTGGCGGAAATGCCTGAGGGTGGCGACGGTGATATTCGCAAATACTACGAACGGCTATGGTCGACATTTGACCAAGCAGGAATGAGTCACGGACGCCACCTGTGCGCTGTGCTCACGGTATTGAAATTTCCCGTTCACGAGAATGAGATAGCAGACTTTCAAAAGGCGATCCCAACGGTTGATTTACATTCAGCTCTCCGCGCAGTGGCCCATCTTCTCCGCAAAGAAGAGAAGCATTTGTCGGTCTTTCACGACAGCTTCCGAGTTTTCGTTAACAATAAACTAGACCAACCAACGCGACAGTCGGTTGCAAGGGACATACTGGCAAAGCTTAAGGGTGAGCGTGGAAGCTCGCGCTGGTTTACCCACACCTTTCGCTATGCACTTGACGCGGGTGACTGCGATTACGTGCTCGCCGAGGTAAATCGCAAATTTGTCGATTTTGCACTCCAACATTGCCGCCCGGCAACGGAAATACTGGCCGCGATCTGCGCCGCTGCCGAGTCTGCTGCTCGCAATCAGGATCTTGTTTCACTCGCGAAACTAGGGTCATTGCATTTTCGCACAAAAGAGGGCCTCGACCAGTTTAGCTATAGCCTGTTAGCTAAAATTCAATTGGCCCTTGGGCGCGTAGATGACGTTTTGGGATTTTGTTACCGTTCCCACGAGCGACGTTGGCTTGTCGATGAGCATGTTGCCGAGCAGGTGATGATTTGGTGTGCTGAAACGGGCCGATTGGCATTGGGCGAGAAGTTGTTCAGAATATATCTGGATACTCACGACGCGCCTCCCTCAGCTTCCGTTTTGGGCATTTACTCAAAGCGTCCCCGACGTGTCCTTCGTTGGCTGGCGACCTCTAAATCGCAGCGTCAAATGCTGGAGCGCATCGACCTTTTTCTTCCAGGATATTCGCCACCGTTGGCAGACTTTCTTGAAAGTCGCTTTTGTTACGGCCCGACCGATGATTGGTGCCGATTCAAGAAGGTGAGACGGCTTTTCCCAAACCATCTTGTGCGGCACATACTGTTACGGCTTGTTGCTCAACAGCGCACGCGACATGAACTCGCCGAAGAGTTGGTCGACTATCTAGCCAATACGCCGAAACAGGAGAATCTTGAGGTTGCTGGTTTTGCCTCAATCGCAGGCTTACCAGTTGCACGTGTGCGTGAGTTGGCGGGTTCTGTCATCCTTCCCCCGCGAGAAGCTCGCACTCGCGTTCCGTCCGAGCAAATGGAGGGCGATTTCGATAAGTTTGAATGGTCTGCAATTGTTTTGGGCTATGAGAACGATCCAGTTGCGCTCGGAAATGTTTCAGCACACATCGGGAACGCCAAGACGATGTATTCTGGTTTTCTCCGGTTTTTGCTAAAGTCTGGAATCTTTCTTGGGCAGACAACATATCCACTATCGACTTCAAAGGATGATTATTATAGGCTGGCAAGTGCTGCCCTCGATGAACTTACAGAAGCTGGCAAAGAAGACCAGTCAGACGAGATGGATGTGCTTCGCGCTTGTCGGCCTATGTTACCAGAGGCTCTTTTCCGTTTGACCTTTCATGTCGCAGCTAATCACTCGGAAAAACTCGATCTTTGGCGGGACCAGCTCCTCGGCTTACGCGATTGCGAGATGTGGACGTCGCATTGGGGTATTAATGAGACAACCGAAGACTATATCTTTGAACTACGCATCTGGGAACGCCTATGCGCGGTTCCTGAAATGCGTTCTCGAATGTTGCCAATCCTGCATTCATGCGCCCAAACCTACACAGAGGCAAAATCCCTCAAATCGGGATCTCGGTCTGAGCATTTTCTCTGGCTCGCTGCTGTTGCTGCTGAGTGTGGGTGGCGCACCGAGGCTGAAAAATGGCGGGCTAAAGGTGCGTGTTGTTCCTTGGCGTATGGCTACCGTAAAGACGCCACTCTCGACTACTTGGTCGACGTGTTGGAATTGCTAAACGAGCACGAACCCGAGCACGCGTTCAGACGCGCGGCTGCAATTCTTGAATTGGTCAAGTGGATGCCTCACGCAACCGACAACGCTGGAACAAAGCACTTCAAGCAATCAGTCTTTGCTGTAGTTTTGAAATCAAACCACGAGGTGTCATTTGCGCTTATACGCTTTTTCCGTGACAATGCGGGAAGGTGGCAAATGCTCGACTGCCTTGAGCAGTATTGCGTAGCGAGCAAAAACGGCGACGCCGAGGTGCTATGGGCGCTGAAGGAAGCGTTCACACCGCACTTTCATGAGCGTGGTCGGCACAGCAAACAGGTGGTGCGCTCCGTCCAGGCACTACGGGATCTAGGTCAGCAGTCGGATATATCGGCACATAGTGCTAGGAAGGAGCGATACATTGCTTTCATTCGAACCAACTTGGATCCGGCTTGGTGGCCTGACGATGTGTGGAAAGAAGTAGTTGCAAGCGAAAAGCGTAATCGGTCTGACGTTCGCGATGCATACTCCTCATCTAAATCCGCACCTCAAAAGGAGTTCAATTTGGATGGGTCGCCGACACAGCGTGATCAAGTCGCAATAAAATTGTCGGCCTCATTGGATTCATTTTGCCAGACCATTGAGCAATTGCGTTCTGGAAGTTCGTATCTTTATGAACCAGAACTTGTTAACACCGCGCTAGTGGCACTCACCACGAAAACCAGCTCTGCCGAGTCTGCTCGGCGTTTATGGGACGTGGTTCGGGAATCAGGTGATTCAGTGAGTGCTGAATCACTAAAAGGCATTGCCCACAGGCTCTTCGACTTCGACGAAGCCGAGGCTGGTTTTGAGTGCCTGCTACGAGCGTATCAGGACACTACCAAATACTTTTCAGGATCCGACAGTGGGCGCTCCATATTGAAAGAGCTCTGTGCGCGGGACCAAGCACGTGTGTCGAGGTTTTTCGTTGAGTGCTGTGAAGAATCCTTCCTTTCAGACCACGGTGGTTTTGATCTGCCGCGCATGGTAGCCAGGTTTTTTTCCACAACCCAAGATGTGAAGGGTTTGCGCCAAGTCTTTGAGGATTATCTCGCGCACTGCGAAGAACTCTTTGCACATCTGCCGAAGGATGAGCAATATGCATGGCTGCGGGAATATCAGGTAGGGGCGTTGGATGAAGGCAATGAAATCGTCAATTTCCTAATTGATCTAGTTGGCGAGCCAGAGATTGAGCAGGGAGCCCGAATTGTGCGCGCGCTTGCGCATCTGGCAAGAAGCCGTCCAGAACTAGTATGCCGTGTTACCACTCAACGCACAATGAATGCAGAGCCTCTGCTCCGTGAACGTCTAGGATCATTGCTGGATGCTTTGGCGTTGCT
The DNA here is from genome assembly GCA_043758615.1 of Akkermansiaceae bacterium. Taxonomy (GTDB): domain Bacteria; phylum Verrucomicrobiota; class Verrucomicrobiia; order Verrucomicrobiales; family Akkermansiaceae; genus Luteolibacter. The sequence continues at coordinate 5,705 of JAYVNE010000174.1, read as the reverse complement.
CTGCCCGCGCACGCTAGCTCCGAACTTGGAGCGACTTCTCCCGCTCCTGAAAGAAACCAATTTTCGCCTGCGGTTTTCGATGATCAGAGTTATCCGCACCGTGGCAGATACTCAGGCCGTCGATCCTGCCGTGATGGCGGCGGCGGATGAAGCAGAACGCGCCTACACCCCAATTATTTCCTACCCGAGCCGCCGATTTTTTCATTCGGCACCTTCGGCTGATTTCTTGCGGCTTCTGCGACGGGGGGTGCTATTTGATCTACATCACCGGATCCAAGCAGTTTGTGAACTACTGGGGTTTCAGGCGGGCATCGCTTATTCCTACATTGAGGGAGCGCTCCGGGGGCAAAACTGGACAGAAGACGAGGAAACAGAGCGACTAAAAGTCGATTGGGATGGCAACGCCCGTGATAATCGCGTTGTTTGGATTGTTCCGCGGTTTCATACTCTAGTCTCAGAGTTGCTCCAGAAGTTCGTCCACGAGACTTTGGAGAATGGACGCTATAGTGCGAAACTCCTCGTTGTCGTAGGAAATGTCCTTCGGACGAGTGACCCTGCTTTCATTGAAACACTTCCCGGCGTCAAACCATGTGATATTGACGCTCTGGACGTAACAGATGGAGCAGAATGGGTCGCTGCAATTCAGACCATTGCGACACCAACCGTGGAAGTGATGCCATCTGACGGATGGACAACGGTGTATGAGGAGCGGCTGCAGTCTCAGACCGATGGTTCGCACCCCTTGTTTATCTCTAATGTCCGCGTCCGCTCGCTTCTAGTTGCACCTGAGCTTGCTAACCAGTCGGGTGTGCTGCCTGGCGCGGCCCTATGGTCTGATACGATACCTGTATTTCATCCAAACGAACATCTTACGCTGTCAGACGCGCGGGAACGATTGATCCAAGAAGCAAGGTCACCGGGAAATGTTGCCGGAGATTTTTTGCCGCTGGTTAGTTCGCATGAAAACGGCAAGGCCTTTGTTGGTTTTCGATGTCTTGCGTTTCTTCATCCGCTTTGGTTGAATCAATACGGTCTTTCATTCAGCGGTTGCGAAATATTGCGAGACGGCCGCTGCGTTGCTCGTCTTGAGGAATGGCAAGAAGGATACGAGGATGAGGTATATTCCCGAGACTTATTGTCGGCAGGAACGCGCCTTCTCATCCGAAATGACTGGTTAAATAGGCTATTGATAGAAAGCGAGCGAGCTTTAGTGATTCATAATGAGGAAAACCGGCGATGGTTTAGAGACTTCTGGAAAAAAGAGCCGACGTCAGAATCGGCCCGAAGCAGCTTCAATTATTTCGTCCCCAATTTGTAGTGTGCACCGACAGCACGAATGGTAGAAGCACATCAACAACAAAGAGAAACGCCGCAGGCTGGCGAATAGATTCAAGGATGCCGCAGACCGGTTCAAGATCATGATCCATGTGATATGTAGTAGAGCGGATTCGACGCGCACTGCCTGCACACAATGTATCCCGACAAGCCGATGCAAGGGGGGGGCAGACCGGGATGTGTCCGTTCCGCGTGGTAATCTCAGTAGAGGAATGAAGGTCTTACGCGCCCAGCTCTACCACGAAGTCCTTCAACGGTTCTTCGATTTGCCCCGGACGATGAACAAAAACATAAGTCACGGAAGCCGATTTATCCGCCAAAGGCACAGCAACCAATGAATCGCCAGAGTTGCGCGCTAGCGAAGCCGGAAGGATCGAAACCCCAGCGCCAGCCGCAACCATCACGGCGACTGCTTGGCCACGAGCCGCTTCCTGCACGACCTTAGGCCGAAAGCCTGCCTCGGCGCACATGCGTTGAATCTGCTTGGCATAAAAGGGAGCGGATTCCGTCGCCACAGTCACGAATGATTCCTCGGAAAGATCGGCTAGTTTCACTTTGCGCGAGTTCGTCAAGCGGTGACCGGGCGGCAGAAAGAGCATCAGGGGCTCTTGGCTCCATGGAATGAAGACCAAGCCGGACGAAGGGTTTCCCGGCGTTGAACCAACGAAACCGCCGTCCAGCCGTCCCTCCGCAATGGCGCTTAGCTGCTCTGCTGGCGGGCTATCTTGCAGGGTCAATTGCACCGCCGGGTGCCGGGCCCGGTAGCGCTGAAAAATTCCAATCAACTTGGGATTCAAAACCGCACTCACGAACCCGAGCGCAAGGCGCGAGGTTTCCCCTCTGGCAGCCCTTTTGGCTGATTCGCCCGCGCGTTGTAGCTGTGCCAGTGTTCCTTTTGTGTCCGTCAAGAAGGCACGTCCTGCCGTCGTTAGAGTCACAGCGCGGGGCGTCCGTAAAAAAAGCTTCGTGCCCAACCGGCTTTCGAGTGACTGGATGTGACGCGACAGCGGTGGCTGCGAAAGTCGCAAGCGGCGGGCGGCGTGTGTGAACGACAGTTCTTCGGCTACGGCCACAAAACATTCCAGTTCTCGGAGTGAATAATCAATCATGCTGAATCGGTATCAATAATCTAAAATAAAGGTAATTCCAGTATGAAGTGCGTCTGATATTCTCACGTCATGACCTCATCGTCCAAATCGCAGCAGCCTATCGAGCAAACCAGCCCGCATCACATGCTCATCATTCACGAGGTGGTGAATTATCAGGCATGGAAAAAGATTTTCGACAGCGCTGCCACGATGCGGAAATCCGCCGGTGAGCACTCATATCAGCTCCTCTGCTTTGAAGAGGACGTCAATAGGATCGTTCATTTCTCCGCGTGGTCCTCGCACGCTGACGCCAAGCGATTTTTCCAGTCCCCTGAATTGGAAAAAATCCGCCAGCAAGCTGGCGTTAAATCACCCGACTTCATCTACCTCAACGAACTCGAAACAGGTGTCCTCTGATCGCCAGTGGCCCCTAGCCACTCTGGATAACATCAATGTTCGCCGCTGCTAACGCTCACTGAAATTGAATGAATACAACCTCTGAACATTACACCCCCGGCTATACCCAGAACGCGAGTGACTTCATGGCCCAACGTTCTGCTTATACCCACGCCGCCTTTCTTCTTCCCCATCTTCGAGATTCGCGACGCTTGCTCTACTGTGGATGCGGACCGGGCTCTGTGACGTGCGACTTTGCCCGCATCGTTACCTGCGGTCATGTCACCGGGATTGACCGCGAGGAGTCGCAGATTGAGCGCGCCCGCAGCCGAGCCGCCAGCCAGCAACTGCAAAATCTCACTTTCGAGGTCGGTTCAATTTACGAGTTGCCGTTTCCAGATGCTTCATTCGACGTGGTCTTTGCACATGCCGTTTTCGAGCATCTTTCATCTCCTACCGCTGCGTTGGCGGAATTGCACCGTGTCCTTGCACCTGGTGGTTTGGTCGCACTGCGCAGTCCCGATTGGGGTGGTTTCATCGTCGCTCCAGATACGGATGGCCTTCAATCTGCCCTCAACCGTTACATCGATATTCAGACCGCCAATGGGGGCGATGTCTATGTAGGTCGCAAGTTTCCGGGCTTGTTGCGTTCCGCCGGCTTTCGGTCGCGTTCTTTCTCGGCCTCTTATGAGTGCTACCAGTCGCCGCCTTTCATCGGAGAGTATCTAGCGCTGCGTCTGGCATCTTCCAATGCGCACGCCGAGGCAGAAGCTCTCCGGGAGTGGAGTCGCCATCCCGATGCTGTATTCGCCCAGTCATGGTGCGAAGTCCTCGGAATCCGCAACGAGCAACCATGCGCCAACCCCGCAATCGCGTCTCCGTTACATTCAAATGCCCGCGTGGGCCGGGTCACTAAACTTGGGTCACTCTCCAACTAAACATGAAAGCAATCGAAGGCTATTGGCTGATCACGCCAGACGACCTTGCCTGGCGTCCGTCGAACCTCATGCGTATCTCGAATGCGGATTACCTCGAGCGCACGGGGAGCGATATTCTTGGCGCACGGCTTTGGCGGTTGCCGCCCCTGAGCGCCAATACGCTCCACAAGCACATCCGCTCGGAAGAGTTTTATTTTGTGCTGGATGGCACGGGCCGCATCCGCGTGGGCGATGAGACCCTAACTGTGCCTCGTTACGGCGGTGTCTTGGTTGGACCCGATCAATTACGACAGGTGTTCAATGATACAGACAGTGACGTGCTCTGGCTGATTATCGGCGCACCAGAGGAACTGGAGTTCCTCAAGGGCTCAAAGTCTGAGGCCGATCTATCGCTTTTCTACCCCACCGATCCCACTCAATTGCCCAAGGAACTCTCCGGGGTAACTTGGCCACCAGATGACACAACCCATATATGAATAAAGATCAAATCCAAGGAAGTTGCTTATGTGGCTGTGTCCGCTTCAGTTTTACGCTGCCGCACGTCCGATTCAATTATTGCCACTGCGAGTCGTGCAGGAAGACAACCGGTTCGTCTAATGCTGCAAACGTCATGATTCCAATGGCGCAGTTTCGCTGGGAAGAGGGCGAGTCGCTCGTTTCACGATTTACTGACACGGATGTGAACCCTGGGTTTAGGAGGTGGTTCTGCTCCCGTTGCGGCGGACCTGTTCCGCGTTTGAACCGGACTGATGAATACATGGTTATCCCGGCCGGGTTGCTAGATTCCCAATTGCCCATTCGTCCCGAACGGAGCATCTACTGGAGTGAGCGTGCGGAGTGGCTGGTAGCCGTGGATGTGATACCGAAATATGCCGAAAGCTTGGACAGCAGCATCAGCGACGAAACCATCCATACTCAATCGATCCATAAGTCCGATTGCAGCGCACAACTATGATTCACATCGTCAAATCTACTGAATCCAAACCGCGAAGCTCCTTTGGAGTGGCGTTTGATTTGTTAGCCACCGGACTTCAGTCGATGATGACTAGGATGCGATACCGTCCCGAAAACGTAATCCCGTTCCACTCTCATCCGAATGAGCAGATCGGTTATGTTCTCTCGGGCCGCATTCGTGTGCTGACTCGCGATTCGCAGAATGAACTAAGCGTCGGTGACACTTACGCCATTCCCGCCAACGTCGAACACAGTATCGAGATCATCGAGGCGGCTGAGGAAGTCCAAGTATTCACTCCGCTGCGAGAGGATTTTTACATGAAAGCCAACCTGTCTAACCCATCCGTCCGGGCCGAGAAGAGCATAGAGGGGCAGCCACCCCAAAGCCCAACCCCCGACGCAGCTTTAAAACCCGCGCCCATGCTCACACTTCGTAGACCCCGTGAGGCTTTAGCCGGGTGCATTTGGCTGCCCCGTCTTATCGACAAGTGCCGTCTCCATCTCGCCGGAACTCTACCTGCCGACTACCAGATCGCCTTTTGCAGCCTGCATGGGATCGACGGTATTTTCCTCGACCACTTCGGAATAGCACCAACTGACGCGCAATCCGTCATCCACGCGACGCGCACGGATGAGGACGTCGCGCGGTGGTTCTGCGCACAGCCCGGAGTTACTCCGGAGAAAATCGAGCGGTGGAACGAACTCGCTCCTAACATTGGTAAGCTAGGCCATCCTGGCGAAAGGGGTTTCGCTTGGGCTCGCCGACATTTCCTCGCAGCCTGCACGGATCCACGAGTCATTAGCGGATTCACTGCCATAGCTTGGGACGAAGGCTTTATCGATGAAGTGTAACAACCCCCATAAAAATGGAAAGAAGCGAAGGCCGTCGGTGAGCTAAGTGATTGTCAGGAAATAAGTGTCGCATTTTAGTCGGGCATGGTGTATGAAGTATTCCATGCACGACACCACACAACTTGAGCGACGATTTGAACGG
>JAYVNE010000173.1:0-30585 GCA_043758615.1 Akkermansiaceae bacterium | reverse complement strand
CCATTTGCCAAGTCCCACAAAAAGGGTCTTACGTGCCAGATAGACCATCTCGGTCTTGTAAAGATTTCCGATCAATGGCGGATCGAGGAAACTCTGATCAATTCAATTTCCCACACAATTCAATTTCCCACACAAACTGAAATTAGGCGTGCTCCTCGCCAGCAACGCGGCTTCCTATGTCCACGGCGCAATTTTAGTCGTCGGCGGCGCTTCGATGGGACGCTGAGCCCTTCGCACGTAGTCCCTCCTTCATGATGACATTTCATCCCGTGCTTGAACCCTATGCGCAGCCCGCCGCCAAAGGAAAGACCACCATCCGAAAGAAATGAGCCACTGCCAATACCTGCAAGAACGTGGACTTCAACGCCTATGACGAAATGCGTGCAGGAAAGCCGGATGCGGGACATCCGCACGTCCGGTTGGACGAGGGGGAGCAACGGGATTTGCGTAAAGGCCCCGTTGCTCTCTACCCTACTGGCTCTATTTTCTTTCGCTGGTTGGTAAGTGTTGGGGCAGTGCAGGAAAGGGTCGCCGGACATTCGCTGGACTCCCTCTGATGTGCCGCTCAAAGTCACGCCATGAAACGCCTTTTCTTGCTCGACGGCATGGCCCTTATTTATCGCGCCCATTTCGCGCTGATCCAAAGCCCTATTCGCAACTCAAAAGGCATCAATACTTCCGCGCTTTATGGTTTCATCAACACGCTTTTGGCGATTCTTGAAAAGGAAAGCCCCACTCACATCGGCGTTGCTTTCGACACCTCTGCGCCTACCCCACGACACATTAAATTTCCCGCATACAAGGCCCAGCGAGACGAGATGCCGGAGGAGCTCGCCGCCGCTATTCCGCATGTGAAGCGCTTGTGCCGGGCATTTCATATACCAGTGTTAGAGGTTGATGGATTTGAGGCGGACGACATCATCGGCACGCTGGTGCACCGTGCGGAGAAGGATGATTTTGATTCGTTCATGGTCACGCCTGACAAAGATTTCGCGCAGCTTATTTCTAGCAGAACATGCATGTGGAAACCCGGCCGAAAGGGTTCCGATCACGAAGTCATTGACTTGGCGACGATGCTCACAAATTGGGAAATCGAGCGGCCCTCTCAAGTCATCGACATCCTCGGGCTTTGGGGCGATGCGGCGGATAACATCCCCGGCATCCCCGGCATCGGTGACAAGACGGCGAAAAAACTCATCGCTGAGTTTGGCTCGGTCGAAAATCTAATTGCCAATTCCGCCAAGCTCAAAGGCAAGCAGAAGGAAAACGTCGAGACCCATGCGGACCAAGCCCTGCTGTCCAAAGAACTCGCTACCATCATTCTCGATGTGCCCATCGAAGTCACTTGGGATGACCTCATCCTCTCTCCACGCGACGAGGAGGCACTCAAGGCATTGTTTAACGAATTCGAGTTCCGGACCTTTACCAAGCGCCTCTTCAGTGGAGAAAACGCTACTCTCGCTGCTGCCGAAGAATCCCCAACGATCTTTGAAACTTTCAAAACCATTCGCGACGTCGGTCACACCTATCACCTCGCCGACACTCCCGAGCTCCAAGCAAAACTCTTTGCCGAACTCGCACGGCAATCTACCTTCTGCTTCGACACGGAAACCACCGGCCTTGATCGCTTTGAAGCAAAACTGCTAGGAATCGCCTTCTCGTGGAAGGCCCACGAAGCTTGGTATCTCCCGATCACCGATCTCAAATCTCAAATTTCAGATGTTAAATCGATTCTCGCTTCTCCAGCAGAAAAAATCGGTCATAACCTGAAATATGATCTTTCCATCCTCCATCATCACGGCATCGAAGTCCGCGGCCCTTATTTCGATACCATGTTAGCGGATACACTCATTGCCCCCGAGCGCCGGCATTCGATGGATTACCTTTCAGAGATTCTGCTAGGATATACTCCTATCAAATTGGCCGACGTGGCAGCGGCCTCCAAGCGCCCAGTGGAAGCATCCCAAACCGCCGAGGATTTGTTCAACTTCGCCGAGAAAACTAAAGCTTCGAAGGATCTCGATATCACGGCTATTCCGCTAGCCGTTCTCGCTGAATACGCCGCTGAGGATGCCGATGTGACATTCCAACTCGCCGGGAAACTCCGTCCGTTGCTCACCGATTCTCATCAACAATCCATTCTCAGCGAGATTGAAGGCCCGCTACTTCCGGTGCTCGTCAGAATGGAAATGGAAGGTATCTCCGTTGACCCAGCGGCTTTGTTAGTGATTGGCGATGAACTCCAAATTCAGATTAACGATCTCGCAAAATCCATCCACGGCCACGCCGATCGCTCGTTCAATATTGCCTCTCCGAAACAGTTAGGCGAAATCCTTTTCGACCAACTCAATCTAGCTGACAAAGCGAAGAAAACCAAAACCGGCCAGTATAAAACCGACGAGCAAACACTCGCCACGCTAGAAGGCAAGCACCCGATCATTACCGACGTGCTTGCTTGGCGCGAAGCTACCAAGCTCAAGTCCACCTATCTCGACGCACTGCCCACCCACATCGTCGCGGAAACCGGGCGCATCCACACTCATTTCCATCAGCTCGTCGCGGCCACCGGTCGCCTCGCCTCGTCTGATCCGAATTTGCAGAACATTCCGGTTAGATCCGAAGCCGGGCGCAAGATCCGCAAAGCCTTCGTTCCCAGAAAATCTCAAATCTCAAATTTGAAATTTGAAATTCTTAGCTGCGACTACTCGCAAATCGAACTGCGCGTGATGGCTGCACTTTCGAAGGACGCCACGATGATCGAGGCGTTTCAAAACGATGCTGACATTCATACCATCACCGCAGCCAAGGTTTTCGTCGTCGAGCCGGATGATGTCACTTCCGACATGCGCCGCACCGCGAAGATGGTGAACTTCGGGATTATTTACGGCATCTCCGCATTTGGTCTTAGCCAGCGCCTCGCCATTCCGCGCACCGAGGCGGCAAGCATCATTGACGCATACTTCCGCGAATATCCGGCCATCCGTGAGTTTATGGACCGCACGATCAACGAGGCACGGGAAAAGGGTTATGTTGAAACGATCAGTGGCCGCCGCCGTTATTTCCCCGACCTCAATTCCGGTAACCAGAATCTGCGAGGAAACGCCGAACGCGCCGCGATCAACACGCCGATCCAAGGCACCGCCGCCGATATGATCAAACTCGCGATGATCCGCATCGACTCGCTGCTGCGGGAAAATCCCTATCAGACGAAGATGCTGCTCCAAGTACACGATGAACTTGTTTTCGATCTCGCTCTTGATGAACGGGAGGAGCTGGTTCCAAAAATCCTAGATGCGATGAAAACCGCGCTGCCTTTACCTGCTGGAGTCCCCATCGAGATCGAAGCCGGGACAGGCCCTAACTGGCTTGCGGCGCACTGAGCTTTTACCCAACTGCTTTCCCAGAAGTTTTACGTTCCTACACAATGGAGCTTTGACGCGACGCGCTTTCCATGGGCAGACTCTAACCACGCTCATGACCGACCAAGAAGCTCTCGTCGCCCTGAACCTACTGCCGAAAATCGGGCCGATCCGTGTCCGACGTTTGTTAGAGGCTTTCGGCGAACCTGCGGCGATCCTTGGCGCGGCTAAGGATCGGCTGATGCGGGTGGACGGCATCGGTGAGGAAACTGCAAAAATCCTGCACTCTTGGCAGGACCATGCGGACCCCATCACCGAGATGCGTGAGGCGGCGAGTCGTGGAATTTCCATAGTGACGCAGGATGACGAGGACTACCCGGCACCTCTGCGCGAGGCCTACGATCCACCGCTGCTGCTATATGTATGGGGAAAACTGGAGGCACGGGACAAGCATGCTATCAGCATCGTCGGCTCGCGGCGGGCGACGCTTTACGGCAAGCAGGCGACGAAGAAATTTTCCTATCAGCTAGCGCAAGCCGGGTTCACGATTATTTCCGGTCTAGCACGGGGGATTGATACCGCTGCCCACGAAGCCGCCGTCGCCGCGAACGGGCGGACGATCGCGGTGATCGGCTCGGGTTTGGGAAAACTCTATCCGCCTGAAAATCTCGCGCTGGCGGAAAAAATCGCCTCAGGCCATGGAGCCGTGGTTTCGGAATTTTCACTGAACACGGCACCGGACAAGCAGACGTTTCCGATGCGGAACCGGATCGTGGCGGCGTGGGCGAGGGCGGTGCTGGTGGTGGAGTGCCCGGCTTGGTCGGGCTCGTTGATCACCGCGAATCTGGCGTCGGAGTATGGGAAGACGGTTTTTGCCGTGCCTGGTCCGATTGATAAACCGACCTCCGCCGGCTGCAATCAATTGATCCGCGATGGAGCGACGCTCGTTGCCGATCCCAGCCATATTCTCGATGACCTCGGCGAACTCCCATTCGCCCGCCAAGCCAGCGCGGCGGAACCCGCAGCGGAAATCCCCGAGCTGCCGGAAGAAGAAGCCGCCGTTTTCGCCGCAGTCACAAGCGACGAATCCCCGGTAGACCGGATCATCGAGCGCACCGGCCTGCCTGCACACGTGGTCACGGCCACTTTGATGAAACTAGAAATGCGGCGGCTGGTGCGCGCGTTTCCCGGATTCCGGTATGCGCGGCGGTGAAGGGCTTTGGTGGGATTTCGTGGGGCATTACGGTAAGGTGCTCTCCCTACTCAAAATTACGAATATTACCAATCCGCTTGCAAAGTGCGCCTTCCCAAGCCTAGTCCCTCAGCCCACAGCCACTTAACGGCCACCTTATACCATGGGAAAAACACTCATCATTGCCGAGAAACCGAGCGTCATGACCGACCTCAGCCGTGTGCTCGCTAAGGAACTCGGCAAGTTCGAAAAATCAGGATCTGGCCGCGACGTGTTTTTTGAAAATGAGAAGGCAGTCATCACCTCCGCCGTCGGCCATCTCGTCGAACTGCGGATGCCGATGGGACCGAATGGTAAGAAACTCCCTTGGAATTTCAGCGTTCTCCCGGCCATCCCTGAGAAATTCGACCTCGATCCGATCCCGGACTCGGAGGCCCGGCTGAAGCAGGTGCTCAAGCTCGCCAAGCGCAAGGACATCGACAATATCGTCAATGCTTGTGACGCCGGTCGCGAGGGAGAGCTGATTTTCCGCTACATCATGGAAATCGGCGGCATTGAAAAGCCAGTGAAACGCCTCTGGATGCAGTCGATGACGAATAATTCCATTCTCGAAGCCTGGCAAAACCTCCGCTCCGGCGAGCAAATGAAGCCGCTGGCTGATGCCGCAAAGTGCCGTTCTGAGTCGGATTGGTTGGTCGGCCTTAACGCCACCCGCGCGCTTACTTGTTTTAACTCCCGCCACGGTGGATTCAACATCACCGCCGCCGGGCGCGTCCAAACGCCGACGCTCGCTATTCTCGCCCAGCGCGAGGCAGAGATCCGCGCGTTCAAGCCGACTCCGTATTTCGAAGTTCACGCGAATTTCGGCGTCCAAGCCGGCGGATATCTCGGCAAGTGGATCGACGAAGCTTGGAAAAAGGACGAAAATGCCCCGCTTTCCAAACCCGAGCGCATCTGGGACCAGCAAACCGCCGAGGCCATCGTCGCCCGTTGCACCGGGAAGGTCGGCAAAGTCACCGAGGAAAAGAAGGCGCAGTCGCAAATTTCCCCACAACTCTACGACCTCACCACCCTCCAGCGCGAAGCCCCGTTTTCCGCGAAGGGCACGCTTCAGATCGCCCAGGCGCTCTATGAGAAGCACAAAATGATCACCTACCCGCGGACCGATTCGCGCTACCTCCCGGAAGATTACACCGGAAATGTCCGTGAAACGATGGCGGACATCGGTAACAGCGACCTCGACGTCTCCAAATACGCCAAGGCAGTGCTTTCCGGCAGCACCGACAACGGCCCGCGTCTCCACAAATCCCGCCGCGTTTTCGATAGCAAAAAAGTCTCGGATCACTTTGCCATCATCCCGACCGGTAAATTCGCTAAACTCTCCGAGGCCGAGCAAAAGCTGTATGACATGATCGTCAAACGCTTCATCGCCGTCTTTTACCCATCCGCCGAGTTCGAACAAACCACCCGCCTCACCCGCATTGAGGGAATTAAAGAAGGGGGCACAGGCATCCTGCCTGTTTCTGATACTTTCAAAACCGACGGTAAAATCCTCGTCAAACCCGGCTGGCTCGAAGTTTACGGCCGCCGCCCCGGTGTGGCTTCAGGAAAAGACGAACTCTGCCCGGTAAGCGCAGGCGAAACAGCGAAAGTCGAGTCGATCGAAGCCCTCGCCGAGGAAACCAAGCCCCCGGCCCGGATGACTGAATCCACCCTTCTTTCTGCGATGGAAGGTGCCGGAAAACTCATCGACGACGAAGCGCTCCGCGAAGCCATGGCTGAGCGCGGTCTCGGCACCCCCGCCACCCGCGCCGCGACGATTGAAGGGCTCATTTCCCAAAAATACCTCGCCCGCGAAGGCCGCGATCTTTTCGTTTCCGGCAGCGGCATGCGTCTCATCGAACTCGTGCGCGAGATGGAAATCGAAGGCCTCTACTCGCCCAAACTAACGGGCGATTGGGAGTTCAAACTCCGTCAAATGGAGCAAGGCCACCTCAAGCGCAGCGATTTCATGAAGGAGATCATCTCCTACACCGATGAAATCTGCACCAAGGCCCGCAAAGCCGCCGAACTCGCAAAAAGCGAAGTTTTCCCCGACCTCAAAGTCACCTGCCCGATGTGCGGTGCCGCCAGCCTCAAGCAAACCGAGGCCACCTACGAATGTCGTGAGCCGGAGTGCAAATTCAAGGCAAAGAAGCACATCGCAGGCCGTCTGCTCACCGAGGAAGAAGCCACCCAACTCTTCACCACGAAGCACGTCGGCCCACTTACCGGATTCAAATCGAAGTTCAACAAACCCTTCGACGCGGCGCTGGAAATGGACGCGAAGTTCAAAATCAACTTCGTCTTCGAAGGCGATGACCGCGACGGCCCGCCTGAGCTCACCGAAGAGCAACTCATCGGCGAGGCGAAAACCGAAGAAGGCAAAACCTACAAAGTTTACGCCACCGAAAAAGCCTATCACGTCCCGGAGATCGTCACCAAAAAGGATCCGCATGGCATCCGTATCGGCAAGTCCATCCTTCAGTGTGAAATTCCGTCCGCGCAGATGCTCAAGCTCATTGGCACTGGTAAAACCGACGTCCTCAAAGGTTTTGTATCGAACCGCACCAAGCGCAAGTTCGACGCCTACCTCACCTTTGATCCCAAGGACGGCAAGATCGGTTTCGACTTCCCGCCCCGCCCCGCCAAAAAAGCGGCCGCAAAGAAAGCGGCGAAGGTGGTGGAGGAGTGATACTCTAACATCCGGCTCTCTGATGAACTGAGAGTTTCAGTTGCCGGGACAGGCCGACCTGCGAGGGATCACGAGAACTGACAGTCTATTTTCTATCTACCAGAAACTTCAATTCTTCGAGAAATTGTTGGGGCGTCACGTTACACGACTGGCAGAAGGTTAGCCATTCGATTACGTCAAGTCGCCGCTGACCACGGAGGATGTTGCTAAGAACGGGCTGGCTGATGTCCATTCTCGTTGCGAGCTCTTGTTGAGTGAGACCCGAATCACTACGAATACGCTTCAGAACTTTTAGGAAGGCAACTTGATTGGCTGAATAGATGGATTTAACCACGCCAAAACTGTGACAGGTGCGTGAAAATATAAAAAAATGTTTTATTTTATAACAAAATCTAATAAAAACATCTCACCGCATGAACTCTGAACGCATAGCAATTGAAGGTTGTGCCCTGCAGGATCACTCGCACCACAATTTTTATAGAGTGTCGAAATCGTCTCAACTTTCTTTCTGAAAACGCTCGACACACGATCACCCACAATAAAGCTGACTGAAGTATGAAATTCTTGTCGATTCCGTTTTCGTTGTTAGTGGGATTGTTTCCATTGCACGCTCAAGAGCAAATCGCTCCGAAATGGGATGTGGAAATCCCCGGACCGCTTTCCGATGGAAAGTCATCGGAGCCAGCTCCAAAACCGGAGCCGATTGACTTCAAGGTTCTGACTTCCCAAACGCAGCGCATGGAGGTGACGGAAGCCCCGGAAATGCCGGATCTTCCTCCGATCGAGGGAACGATCAAAGTCACCGTGCAAATGGTCGCAGATCCCGGCTTGCCTGATCCGCCTCCGCCTCTACCAGAATTATCGCCGGATGATCCTGCCGTCATTGCACAAATGCAGGAATTCCAGAAAAACTATCAACGGACGGATATATTGTTTTTATCAGCGTCTGTTTACGACCACTCGCGGACGCTCCTGACAATCTATCCAAATGGTAGAGTCGAAGGGAAGATCACGGCTTGGTCGAACATCGACTTCAACCATTTTTGCGGATTTTCCCTATTCCGGGTGAAGAGTCCTGACGGAAGAATTCAAGATATCGGCTTGCTGATGGGCATAGGCAACACTGACACCTATCAAACTCGCAAACGCCTCGCTCGGCAGAAGCAGGGACACTATCAGGAGCCGGAAATCCCCGAAATGCCAGACCTCGCGGTGGGCGGACCTTCTTTCGTAGTGATCGAAGGCCAAAAAGAGGGGGAGGCGATGACCACTCTGATTCAAACCCATGAGTTATATCGTAAGGAGGGCACGAGGATGGAAGAGGCCTATCATGCTAGGGAAAAAGCTTACGCCGAAAGGCACGCCTATCTGTTGGCGAACCCGCCGAAACCCGAGGACATCGTAATCCGTTTCTGGCAGCGAGATCAGTCGGACCGCAAATAAATCGAATCGAAAATCCCAATGAATTTTCCAATCAAATTTCAAACGACGGCAACCTGCCTTCTCCTCGCATCCGGTTCTATTACCGCCGACGCGCTCGAGGAGCAGATGACCTTCATCCAGTGGACAGGCGGCACTTTCAAGTCTGAATGGCCTGGCGTCGCGCAGCGGACGTATTTCTATCAATGGACAACTGATTTGGTGACCTGGCACTATGCTCCGTTTATGGCTTTCGGGACCGGAGGGCATGAGTATTTCATGGATGCCAGTCCGCAAAAGTTATTCGTGCGCCTGTTCACGGTAGATTTTCCTGAAATTACGAGCCTCGCCGAGGCGGAAGGGGCGAATTTCGATGGCGATTCGTACAATAACCACTTTGAATTGACGGTGCTTAGTACGTCACCTTGGCTGGCTGATACTGACTCTAACGGAATTATGGACGGTGCGGAAAGCGTGGATGGGGATGCAGTTCCCGACGCGTGGGAGCTGTTTTATTTTGGCAATCTGACCACAGTGAACGCAACTAATGCGCCAGGGTACCTGCATATGTTTCTATCGGGCAGAAATCCGCTTGTTTCCACGCTGCCAGACAGCTCAAACACCCTAGCCCTGATGATTCACACTCCGATGGAATGACTTTCTAAAAACCTATTACTTCCATATAAATATGAAATCGCACACGATACTTTTGTTAGCAATCCTGCTTTCCGGCCCGTTGGCGACGGCGGAGGAGTTACCGAGTGCAAAGCAGCCGGACGAAAGGACGGTTTCAAATGAGAAACTGTTGGAGACCTACGATGCGGATAAGGATGGCAAGCTTGGGAAGGATGAAATCGCGAAAATCGGCCGCGACCGGCTCATGCAAAACGATTTAAATCATGACAATCATTTGGACGAAGCCGAACTCAAGATCATGCGTGGCAAATCCCACCAAATGCCGCAGCAGGATGCATTGTCACGGGCGATGGCGCGGGAAAAAGCTCTCAACGACGAGCGCGTAGAAAAAGTCAGAGTGATAGAAAGGGCAAACCAGCCTGCAAAAGACAAATAACCGAACTGACAAATTCGAAATTAGAATTCTTCTTTTATCTACTCACCGTTTGATGAAAACCAACGCGCCATCATTTAGAATCTCTGCCATCTGCGGACTGATTACTATCTTGTCTAGCTTGATGCCTGCTAGGGCAAGTGACAATCCTCTCGATCTCTCACAGGTGATCGGGCTCACTGTGAATGTCCAAGATTCAAGAAACTGCGGTGGTTCGAATTCCGACGCCCAAACCGTCACCCAGCATGCTTCTATCACCGGTGGTGACAAAAAATGTCCACCCAAGTTATCGATCACGGTGATAGGATCGGTGGAAACGCAAAATGCTCCTTTCGACTTCGTCTACGTCAATGATATCCTGTTTTTCAGCGGCGATGAGAATAACACGCGTTGCACCATGACGACCAAGACGGTCACGAAGCAAGTGACCGTTGATCCAGAAGAAGGAATTACCCTCACTTATGCCACATCCGACGGACTCTATCACACAGGTGCCTATGCCACGATCACCGATGCGGTCGTGGTCGAGGGCGGCTGTACCAGCGGCTGCGAGCCGGGCGGAGGCGCTTTTGAAAACGGCAGCATTCATGCAAGCATGAACCTAGGCCGCGCAGAATTCGGTCAGGCCGTTGGTGCTCTGAGCATCGTGGAATCCATTCCCTCAGCCGTGCTCGGCACACCCGCGTCTCTCCGCTTTTCTAACGTATTCAATAGTGTCGAGGTGATTCGTGATGCTAACGATGCCATCCGCCAGGTGAGCGCTCCCCAATGCTTTGCGGATGTCGTTACCGAAACCGCAGACCGCTTCCGGGTGGATTTTTATGATGCCGCAAATGTTGGCCCGCTTTCCGGGGGACTCCACGATCAAACTGGGAAAACCCGCTACGTTCGCTGGATTTTCGACAACATCGACACCGCATCTAACACCCACCTAAAAATCACCAAACAACAGGGCACATCCAGCGTTGTCACCGAATTCATCTGGAGCGCCACCGCTCAGGGGTGGGAATTGATCGAGGGCAACGGCCAGCGCAAGGAAATCAAAAGCACCATAATTGATACCATCGCGCAAACGCGGACCGTCACCGTTCTTGTGAAAAATTCCGCCGATCAGTTAGTTTCCAAGCGAGTTGACACCTACAAGGATTTTTCGTGGGGCCGGGAGCTGATCCAGTCCGTCACCGATCCTGATGGAGCAGCACTGGCAACCACCTATACCTTTTACGAAAACCTCGCCACAGACGGCGGAGCCTATAGCAAGCTCAAGTTGGAAACCCGCCCCGGCGGTGACTGGGCACGCTACGAATACAATGCAGTCGGCAGGCGCACGAAAACCATCGAGCCGTTTCTCGACTCCACCCCATCCTCTGCAGAAAGCCTCTGCAAAGTGACCACGGTTGCCTATCAGGACGCGATTCCTCAGGAAACTCGCATCGACACCATCCTCGGACAGGAAGTGGGACGAAGCTACAAGAGCAACTCCAATAACTACCAACACATCACTCAGGATATTGTCTGCACCGTGCCGGGCGCAGCATATGATGCCTCCAGCAATCTGATCACCTCCACCAAGCTCGTGTCCTACGATCCCTTCCTCGGTGAAATCAGCTCCCACCAGAATTCCGATGGCACCGGTCAGACATATTCTTATTTCAAAACGGCCACTGAAAAAACTACCTATGTCCGCAGCGGTCAAATGAGTAACGGCTCTGTGAGTTCAGGAACCAGCACCACCGCCATCACTGATATAGCAGGCAATCTCATCGCCGAAACTGTCTCCGATATTGAAAGCGGTCTCACCTTATCCATCACCACGGTCACCGCACACGATGTCTTTGGTCGCCCCACCGCCATTGACTATAACGATGGTACCATGGAAGCCATCAGCTATGGCTGCTGCGGCATCGACTCCCGCACCGACCGCGAGGGCATTACCACAAGTTATACCTATGATGCCTTCAAGCGTGTCCTCTCCGAGACCCGCGCCGGAATCACCACCAGCTATACTTACAATGCGGAAGGACAAATCCTCACCCGCAAAAGAACCGGCAGCGATAACAGCCAGATTCTTCAAGAAACTAACACTTATGACATAGCTGGTCGCCTCGTCACTAACGCAGATGGCTTCAGTCAAACAACCACCCACGCATACAGCACCGATACCAGCGGACGTGCCGTGGAAACCACCACCTTTCCTAACGGCAGCACCGCAGGGACCGTGAGCTACAAAGACGGCAAGCCGTTCACCCATAGCGGCACCGCCACCCCACCGCGCAAGTGGATTTACGGCGTGGAACCAGCAGTGGGCTACTACGAGCAGGAAATTCTCTTTGGCACCGCCGCCAGCGAAAACGAGTGGACCAAAACATGGCAAGACCACGTAGGCCGCACCATCAAAACCCAGCATGCAGGCTGCGCCCCCGCTACTTTTACCTACGACCCTTTCGGACGTGTGATTAAATCCACCGATCCAGACGGAGTGATCATTCTAACTGCCTATGACGGCCAAGGACGCATCGTCTCCCGCGCGCTCGATGTGGACCGCAGCAATTCCATCAGCACACCCGATCAAGTCCAACTCACCGCCCACCAAATTCTCTCCGCCCATGGCACCATCGTTTCCCGCACCGAGACCCGCGTCATCAACCCCGCCGGAGTAGAAGAACTCATTTCCCAATCAGACACCAGTACGGATAGACGTAGCCAATGGACCACCCGCATAGGACTCATATCTAGCAGCGCTCTCACATACGGCAGCCCCGGCACCCGCACCGAAGTCATAACCCTGCCAGATAACAGCACTCAAACTCTGACCTACAGCCAAGGTCGTCTCACTTCCCAAATCACCCGCGCCAGCGGCGGCACGCCCACACTGAAATCGCTCACCCATACTTATGATCCGCATGGACGCCTGCTCACTACCACTGATGCTCGCAACGGCACCACCACTTACGGATACGATGCCCTAGACCGCCTCACCAGCACCAGCACCAGCACCACCACACCCACCCCCAGTTCCGGTCTAGCAAGCATGAGCACCACTCAGCAATACGACTCCATGGGCCATCTCACCGTTCTCACCTTGCCCGATAGCAGCCAGACTCAGCACGAATATTTCCTCACCGGAAATCTGAAAAAAACCAGCGGCTCACAAACCCCCACCCTCGAACGAACTTACGATCCCCAAGGCCGGATGATTTCACTCACCACCACCGGCCAAGCCGGCCCCGCCATCACCACCTGGACCTATCATTCCGCCACCGGTCGCCTCACCGGAAAATCCTACCCCGGCGGCGATACTCTCGCCTTCACCTACACCGATGCCGGGCGTCCCCTCACACGCGCCTCAGGCCGTGGCATCACCCGAACCAATCTTTACGACAACGGCGGGCGCCAAACCGGAATCGACTACTCAGACAGCACCCCAGACGTCACCTACACCCTCAATCGCCTTGGCCAAATCATCGCCACCACCGACGCAGGCGGCACCCGTAGCCACACCCTCACCTCCGCTGGCCAGCCCCTCACCGAGTCCTACACCAGCGGCCTCCTAATAGGCGCTGCCACCACCAGAACCTACGACTCCCTGCTACGCCCCCAAAGCGTTTCCACCACCTCCACTCCCAGCGGACCCGCCATCGCCATCGGCTATACCTATGACACTGCTTCCCGCCTGCAAACCGTCACCGCAGGCGCGGAAATTTCCACCTATACCTATCAGCCAGACTCCACCCTCTTCGATACCCTCACCACCCGCCACAGCGGAATTGTTAGTAAAAGTACCACCACCGCCTTCGATCATCTTTCACGCTTCACCTCCATCCTCACCACTAACGGCACCACCACTGTTTCCTCCCACGCCTACACCTACAACACACTCGGCCAGCGCACCGAATCCGTGCTTGAAGACGCCAGTAAATGGAACTATCAATATGATGCCATGGGACAAGTTATATCAGGCAAACGCAACTGGCCCGGCGGCACCCCCGTCGGCGGCTCGCAATTCGCCTACACCCATGACGGCATTGGCAATCGCACCGCCACCAACGTTAACGGACGCAACGCCAGCTACACCCTGAACACTGCCAACCAATACACCCAACGCCAAGTCCATGGAATGTTAGATATCATCGGAAGTGCCGTGGCCAATGCCACTGTCACCGTCAATGCCCAGCCCGCCCAACGCAGCGGCAGATACTTCTACAAAGGCGTCTCCGTGGATAACAGCACCGCCCCACAATTTTCAGACATCACCATCACCGCCGTCAAAAACATCCCCGGCAATGACCTGCTAGGCACCAGCACCGGCAAACTCTATCTCCCGAAAACCCCAGAAATTTTCACCCATGATGCCGAAGGTAATCTAGCTTCAGACGGCCGTTGGAACAACACTTGGGACGGCGAGAACCGCCTCATCCAACAAGAAACCCTCGCCACCGTCCCGGCTGCCGCCAAGCTCTGCATCCGCAACACCTTCGACTCCAAAAACCGCCGCATCCGAAAACAAGTCGATCACTGGACCGGCACCGCTTGGGCAGAAACCTACGACCATCGCTTCCTCTACGATGGCTGGAACCAAATCGCCGAACTCGACTCTTCTAACGCCATCCTCCAATCCTTCACTTGGGGCCTTGATCTCTCCGGCACCCTCCAAGGCGCAGGCGGTGTTGGCGCCCTGTTAGCAATCAAACAGGGCGGCGAGAGCTACCTACCAACCTATGACGGAAATGGCAATATCACCGCCCTCATCAAGTCCAGTGATCGCACCACCGCCGCCCGCTACGCCTACGGCCCTTTCGGCGAGATCCTCGAAGCCTTAGAAACCGGCATCAGTAACCCCTTCCGCTTCTCAACCAAATACCAAGAGCGAGAAACAGGCTTCTACTACTACATCAATCGCTTCTACAACCCCAACACCGGTAGGTGGCTGTCCAAGGATATGATTGGGGAACGAGGAGGAGTGAATTTGTATGGGTTTTTGATAAATGATGGAGTAAATCAATGGGATTATCTAGGTTTCAAGTTGGATGGACCATGCAAATGTAAAGTTGATCTCGGTAATTATAAGGATATATCATTTGAGATGGAGACAACTAGCCTTCTTGATACTTATAGCGTTCAAGATCCTGTAGGAGCTATTAAAACAGGGCTGAAGAGCGCAATTGATGTATTGGATGGGGCAACTAACTCTGTGACAAAAAATTCCCCGTGGAAATTTTTATCTGCTGCTGTCAGTAAATTCGCATCGTCTTTTTCAAACTATTCAAAAGCTCTGAATGCTTTACACGAAGCTCAAAGTGAATTTACAATAACTTCGATTTCTGTTAATGTTTCGTTTAAGGTATGCAAAGAGGTAGGGAGCAAATTCGAGTTTTCTGATGATACTGGATTTGGAAATTGGAGTGATGGGACTGGTCTTTCGTTCGCAGATGAAGGCCAGAGAAAGATGATACCAGGTGCATATATGGATGCGCTCAAAATGGCAGCCGAGGATATTGTCAAAAAGATAAATTTAGCCAAGGGCAAATAGATCATGAAAATATTACGTTTAATATGCGTGTTGATTGGTGGATTTTCATATATTGGACACGCAGACCAAAATGCGAATAGAGTCAAGGCTTTTCACCAGATGTCAATGACACGGGGGTGGGAGCTAGGGCTATGGAGGATCAAGAATGAAAGGGAACATGATAATAGTGCTAAACTCTTTAAATTGTCCATGACTGCTGAAGCTTTCCGATATTGGGTTCTCGTACGCGAAGGACTTGTCGATAACAGTCCCGTTTTTGAAGAACAAATTCGTAGAAGTTTCTCGAATGGAGACCTTGATGCATCTACACTAAAAAACCCATTGAATCGCGATTCTAACAATAGTGGCGGCTTTGGAGTAGGATTTCTTCTGACCGCCGAAAATTACAAGATTCTATCTAGAGAATTTGAAATAAAATTTACCAAATTAAATTGAAATACAGCCATCCCACAGGAATGTATTTCTTCGATGAGATAAGCGAAAATTCCCGCATTAACGCGCTACCGGAATGTAAAGTTGGTGGTGCAACGTTAAATAATCTATCAAGCAAATATTTTAACAAAACAGTGGCGCCGAATTCAATTAGCAAACTAGTATAATTTTCTAACATTTATATCTCCGATCGACCATTTCTGCGGAGAGCTCATGAGGAAATTGTTAGATCGTGCAGATTTCCATGGCCTTTTTGAGACTTGATAGGGCGTCCTCCGCGGTGGGGATAAATTCCTGGCCGACAAAACCCCGGTAGCCGGTGGCGGCGATGGTGCGCATGATCGCGGGGTAGAAAAGCTCCTGCGTCTCGTCGATTTCATTCCGCCCAGGGCAGCCTCCCGTGTGATAGTGGCTGATGAATTCGTAATTCTCACGGATGGTGCCGACGGTGGTGCCGGTTAGAGTTTTTCCGGTGGGAAAGCTAACCATAGCACAAGTGAGTCCGTGCTTTTTGAGCGTGGCAAAATCCGCAGGCATCACCAGCTCGATGGATTTGATGCCGAGGCGATTGGCAGCGAGGCAGAGATCTTCGAGAGGGATGCTGCTATAACACCAGCGGCAGATGGAGTGGTGGATACCGGACATGCTTTTGGAATTGGAAAAACAGACAGGAATGTCTGTGTCACGTGCTGAGGCGTGCGCGCAGATCGGCGGTCCAAAGCGTGGCAACGATGGTTTCCTGCGCGGCCTCCATGGTCGCACGCTCCTCTGGCTCGGTGTCCTCGTGACCTGCTAGATGAAGAAGTCCGTGAACGAGGTAACGCAGAATCTCGCGAGCCAAGGGTTCACCATACTCGGCAGCCTGGCGCTCGGCGACTTCCGCGCCGATGACAATTTCTCCGTGGTGGAAGGTGATGACGTCGGTAGGCCCCTCGATATCCATGAAATCGCGGTGCACTTGGTCGCTAGTAACATCATCCACGAGGGCGACTTCAAGCGTGGCCAAATGTGAAAGCGGCGAGTCTTGGGCAGCCGCATTTTCTAACGCAAGAGCGGCGGCTTCATGGGCGACGATCTCGAGGGCGGTGAGCCAGCTTTCCGGGATTTCCGTCGCTTCTTGGTTGTTGCCGATGATGACTTCGAGCGACATGGGTCTGTGGGGTAAAAGGCGTTAGGCCCGTTTTGGCATCGGGATCACCCGCCCGCCTTTGGTGGCATCGCGATCCATACTGGAAATCCGCTTATTGGCGGCAGCGGTATTCTCGTCCTTCGGGTAATCGATCCGACTGTGAAGCATACTGCGGAGAGTGGTGGAGAAGCTTTCTTTCACGATGGCGAGTTCGCGCAGAGTGAGCGGGCAATTGTCGAGCTGGCCGTCGTTGATTTTCGTACGGACAATCTCATCGACAAGCGCACGGATTTTGGCGGGAGTGGGTTTTTGCAGCGAGCGCGAGGCACTTTCGACACTGTCTGCTAGGGCGACGATCCCGCTTTCTCGTGAGCTAGGACGCGGGCCGGGGTAGCGGAAATTTTTCTCCTCGATCATCGGCAAGTCTTCAG
The DNA here is from genome assembly GCA_043758615.1 of Akkermansiaceae bacterium. Taxonomy (GTDB): domain Bacteria; phylum Verrucomicrobiota; class Verrucomicrobiia; order Verrucomicrobiales; family Akkermansiaceae; genus Luteolibacter. Next base: position 13,290 of record JAYVNE010000173.1, on the reverse strand, counting down.
GATTTTCGAGGCGACGATCGACTTTTTCCATCTCAGCCCGTTTTTGGTCCTGAGCCCGGCGGTAGAAGAAATAGACGAGCGAATCACCATGATGTTCTTGGATGATATCGATGATGCGGGGATTGAGATTGTGCTTCACCGCGAGATCGACCCCGTCTTTCACATGGGCGAGGATGACGAGGGCGCTCATCGTCGGCGTGAGGGAATCATGGGGATTACATGTTCCGTCGTGTTGATTTTCGATGAAATAGCCGGGTTTTTTCAATTTCCCGACATCGTGGAAATACGAACAAACCCGACACATCGGGGCGTTCGCTTGGATTTTTTCCGCCGCTGCTTCCGAGAGTGCGGCGACGACGAGGCTATGATGAAAGGTGCCCGGTGCCTCTAACTGCATTTGACGCAGCAGTTTGTGATTCAGGTCGCTGAGCTCTAGCCAGCTAATGTCAGTGGTGAGATTGAACGTCCCTTCGAAAATCGGCAGCAGCCCGCTGATCATCAGGGCGGTGATCACGGCCGTGCCAAATGCGGCAGCGCTGCCGGTGCCGAGGAGTTGCAGATGATCCATCGAATTCGGCCCGAAAACCGAAGCGACATCCAAGCGCCCTAACATCAGCCCGAGCACCAGGGTCACTGCGCCGACATAGATTCCCGCTTGGAGAAGTTGCAGGCGTTTGCGGACTTCGTTAGTAAGCAAAACGCAGGTGATCCCGCCGACGAGGCTGAGAATCATGAAACCGAGCACTTCACCCTGAGGGACTAACAAACAGCCGATCAGCGTGACATAAATGGCGGAGAAAGATCCCACCGCCCGCCCTAACAAGACTCCATGCAGCATTGGCGCCAAGGCAAAGGGCACGAAAAAGAAACGGAACACCTCAGGAATGGTCCCCAAATCGGTTAGGCCCATCACCACCCGCAGGATGAGCAAGTGGCAGATCAAGCCGCCTAAAACCAAAACCACACGACTATTGCGTCGGCACGAGGTTTGCAGGCTGACCTGAAACATCACGACCGCCGTGATCGCGATCACAAAGGCATAAAGGGAGCCTTTGAGCGGATCGTTTGCGAAGGCCGTGCCCGCAGCTTTGAGAACTAACACTCCGCTAGCGACTGCGAAGGTGGCGTAGAGCGCCGCCTTTACCCAGATGCTGTCTTCCAATACTTGAACGACTGGATTCTCGCTGTGAACCCGGCGTTTTTTCCCTGACGAAAGCCCCAGTTGGGCCAACCGCCAGCGTTTAATGGTATCCAAAAATCCCACAGCGGTATGTGATCGGTTCTAAATAGGCGGGCACCGGACTACCGAAACTCGTCGGGCGGGAAGGTAGTCGCGTTTCAGGCTGCTGGCAATCCGCAAATCAGGCGGTTCTCAGAAGTGGATCGCGTGTCCTTCGGCGGCGAGGGTGGCCTCGTGGATGACCTCGCTCATCGTTGGATGCGCGTGAATGGTGGCGTGGATTTCCTCGGCGGTGAGCTCTTGGTCGAGGGCTAAGCCCATCTCCGCGATGAGTTCGGTCGCATTTTCGCCAATGATGTGGGCGCCCAGAAGTTCGCCGTGTTTTTTGCCGAAGAGCAGTTTTGCAAATCCATCAGGTTCACCGGACGCGATTGCCTTGCCGATGGCGACGAATGGGATTTTCCCGACCTTGTATTCGATTCCGGCTTCCTTGAGCGCGCGTTCGGTTTTGCCGACGGAGGCGACTTGCGGATGGCAGTAGGTGCAGCCGGGAAAATTGGTGACTTTGCGCGGCTTGTGGCCTTCCACATAGAGGCCTTCCACCGCTTGCACTGCCTCGAACGAAGCGACGTGGGCGAGCCATGGCGGGCCGGTGATGTCGCCCGCGGCATAGACGCCGGGGATGGAGGTTTCATAACGATCACCGACCTTGATATATCCGCGATCCAGATCGAGCTCCAAGCCGCCTGGGAGGACGGGCTGGATGCCGATTGCCACAAGGCAAACTTCGGCGCTGACGGTGCCGTTTTCCTTCGGCCCTTCGAGCGTGAGTTCCACATGCGTGCCGCGATCCACCATGGCGGTGATCTTGGTGTTCGTGAGGCAACGGATGCCTTGTTTGATGAGGGATTTTTCGAGTGCATCGCCCACTTCATCGTCCTCCACGGGGAGAATGCGCGGGGCCATTTCGATCAGAGTGACCTTGGTGCCGAATGCGTTGTAAATGTAGGCAAACTCGACGCCGATCGCGCCTGCTCCGATGATGAGCATTTCCTTCGGTTGCTGCGCGAGGTTCATCGCTTCCTTTGAGCCGATGACGGATTTCCCGTTAAAAGGCAGGGAAGGCAGGCCACGGGATTTGCAGCCCGTGGCGATGAGGATGTCCTTGGTTTCGAGAAGCGTGCGGCTGCCGTCATTGCCGATGACGCCCACTTTGCCCGTGCCTTCGACGGAACCGAGGCCACGCACGTAGTCGATGCCATTTTTCTTCAAAAGATACTCGATGCCACCTGCGAGGCGGTCCGAAACCTTGCGTGATCGGCCTACCACTGCGGACCAATCGTAGGAAAGTCCCTCGATTTTCAGGCCAAATTCAGCCGCCTTATGGGTGAGGGTCTGATAGAGCTCGGCATTTTTCAGAAGGGCTTTGGTTGGGATGCAGCCCCAGTTAAGGCAGGTGCCGCCAGCGCGGTCCGCTTCGACACAAGCGACTTTTTTTCCAAGTTGGGCAGCGCGGATAGCGGCGACGTAGCCGGCAGGGCCGCCACCGATGACAATGAGATCGTAGGCCATAAGATTGAAGATTGCAGGATTGCGGCGCGAAACTGTCGCGATGATGTCGGATTGTCAAAGATGGAAAGCGGACTCTTGCTTGTTTCAAGACGTTTTCCCATATTCCAGGGCGTGCGCCAAATTTCGACCAAGGTTTTGCTTGTTCTGATCCTCGCCGCAGGAGTCGTGGGCAGCGTCGTGATTGGGAAGAGATTAAAAGTTCTCAGCGCTCAAGATCCGGATGCCCCTCTATCGATGCCGGAAAAAGGCGAGGTGGATCAGCGGTTCCAATTTCTTTCCGCCTGGGAAACGTCGCAAATCCCGCTCGCCCCGCGCTTTGACTCGCCGCTCGGCACGGAGCAGGGCGGGCTAGTTTATAATGCGCAGAAATTCTGGGACATGAACGCAACGCGTGGCGGCCACCACACCGGGGATGATCTGAACGGCATCGGCGGAATGAACACCGACTTGGGTGATCCGGTTTTCGCGACGGCGGATGGCCTCGTGCTTTATGCGGGCGAGCCTTCTGCGGGGTGGGGGAAACTGGTGGTGGTCGCCCATAAAACTTTGGATGGCCGGACGCTGCACTCGATGTATGCGCATTTGAATCGCATTGATGTTTCGATTGGAACGCTCGTGGCGAGGGGTGGGAAAATTGGCATGGTCGGTACGGCTAACGGATATTATCCGGCGCACCTCCACTTCGAAATACGCGTCAGTGATAGCGTGGACATCGGTGCCGGCTACGCAAGCAATCCGCTCAACCGCCTCGATCCGATGGGCACGGTGAATGCCTTGAGAAACGCGGGAGCGGATGAGCTTTCACCATCGCCACTGGCCCAAGCGCTAAAATCTTTCGGAAAATAGCGTGATGCATGAAATCGTCATTCTCTCGATTTCACAAGTGACCCTCAGCCTGCCTCGCGCTAGAAACTCCGTGCAGGCCACTTGTTTCATCGTCTGCGACTTTTGATTTGATCCCTATGGCTACCCTCCAAGAAACCATTCACCAAATGGGCCGCCAAGCTCGCGCGGCCGCTTACAATCTCGCCAAACTAACAAGCGATGAAAAAAATGCGATTCTCCGTGCGATGGCCGCCTCCATCCGCCAGCGCGTGCCGGCATTGCTAGAGGCGAATGCCAAGGATATCGCCGCAGGACGCGAAAAAGGCCTCTCCGCCGCGATGCTGGACCGCTTGCTGCTAGACGAAGCGCGCATCGAAGCGATGGCCGCCGGCATTGACCAAGTCGCCACGCTGGCGGATCCCGTCGGCTTAGTTCTCGATGCTTGGGAACGCCCTAACGGAATCAAGATCGAGCAGGTGCGCGTGCCCATCGGGACGATCGGTATCATTTATGAAAGCCGTCCGAACGTCACTGCGGATGCCGCCGTGCTCTGTTTTAAAACCGGAAACGCCACCATCCTTCGCGGTGGTAGCGAGGCGCTCCACTCGAATCTTGCCATCGCCGAGGCCCTTGCTGCGGGGGGCGCACCGGAACACGCCATCCAGCTCATCCCATTCACAGACCGCGAGAGCGTGGCGGTCCTCGCTGGCATGGACCAGTGGCTGGACCTGATCATTCCGCGCGGTGGCAAGGGATTGATCGAAACCGTCGTCTCACTCGCCCGCATGCCCGTAATCAAACATTACGATGGCATCTGCCATCTCTTCGCGGACAAGGAGGCCGATCAAGAAATGGCGGTTTCTCTAACCGTGAACTCGAAGACCCACAAATGCGGCGTTTGTAACGCGCTCGAAACCCTGCTCGTCCATCGGGATATCGCCGCAGATTTTCTGCCCAAAGCCGCCACCGCACTCCACGCGAAAAACGTCGAGCTGCGCGGCTGTGAACGCACCCTTGAAATTCTAACTGATATTATTCCCGCCACTGAAAACGACTGGGGCACGGAATATTTGGATTTGATTCTCTCGATTAAAATCGTCGATTCACGCGAAGACGCCGTTGCCCACATCAACCGCTACGGTTCACACCATACGGATGTCATCGTCACCCGCGATGGGGCAGTGGCGGAGCGTTTCTTGCGAGAAGTGGATTCCGCCTGCGTTTTTCACAACGTCTCTACCCGTTTTGCCGATGGCGGTGAATTCGGCTTCGGCGCTGAAATTGGCATTTCCACCGATAAGCTGCACGCCCGCGGACCGATGGGTTTACGTGAGCTAACAAGCTATCAATACCGGGTGCGTGGAAACGGCCAGACGAGATCCTAACTGAATTTAAAAATTGAGGTATCCACCCATGGGGTGAATACCTCGTTTCTGAAATCCCTTCTAACTAACGAATTAGTTGCGTCCGCGAGACAAACTAGGATCGGTTTCTTCGTTCGAGTGTTTTTTACGACCTCCCGATTCCCTTTCGGCCTTTGGCTGTTCTTGGGCAGGGGCTTGGCGTTGTGGCTCAGGCTGAGATCTTTGCTGTCTCCGTTCTGGCTCAGGACTGCGCTGGGGTTGTGGCTCAGGCTGGGACCTTTGCTGTCTCTGCTCCGGTTCGGGGCTGCGCTGGGGTTGCACTTGCCGTTGGGGTTCTGATTGAACTTTCGGCTGATGCCTTGGCGCCTCAGGAGCGGGCTCCCTTTTTACTTTCGGCTGAGGTTGGATGTCGCGTTGCGGCTCGGATTGGACTTTCGGTTGGTGCCTCTCTGGGGCTGCTTTTTGCTCCGGCTCAGACGTCGTTTGACTTGGCACGCGACGCTTCGATTCCTTTTGAATCTCCTCTTTCTTCGGTTGGACCGTATCGGTGGATTTTGATTCAAATTGGATTTTGTCCGCGCCACGATGCTTCGTGCTAGGCTCGGATTTCGGGCTAGGTGCGGTGTCTATCTGCCTTCCCGGGTGGCTGTCCCTTTTTCCATCAGGTGAGGTAGAAGGTTCGTTCATCTTCCCGGCATCGCCTGCGGATTTCTTATCCTTTCCTTGATCCATTACGCCTTTGCGATCGCGACGATCCTTGTTAGAAGGTGTTCCATCTTGGGTTGCATCAGTCGTGTTAGGAGTTGCTCCATCAGGGCGGGAGGATCTTTCCGTCTGGGAATCTCCGCCTTTGTTTCCATGCCGTTTCGGCGGCGCATCTTTGCCTGACAACTGTTCGGCGGGGCTCGCTGCAAGTGGAGATTTTTCTAACTTCTCACGCTTTGCCTCGATGTGTTTATCCTTGCCGAGTGCAGCAGGTGCATCTTCGTGACTTTCCATTTGCTGGCGTTCTTTAGCGAATTTACGCACCTCTTTGTTTTGGTCCACGATCTTCGTCCGCTTATCGGCGCTCACCGTTTGGAAACGTTGGCCACCGTTAGGGCGCTCGGCATATTGTTTAAGCGGCATGGCGAGTTGGTCTTCGTCGCGCTGGCCTTTACGCTTGCCTTCTGGACGTGCTTCCAGTGCCGCCAAAGTGCGTGGCGGACGTGCATCCAGATTGTCCCGATAGTAATCGAAGTTTTCACTTCTGTTACGTTCCCAGTCGCGGTCGTCACGATGTTCCCAGCGGCTTTGTGCAAAGAGCGGGTCGTAGCTATTACGTCCGGTGCGATATGAGTAAGAGGCGAAAAATCCCTCATTGCGATACCGCGGTTCGTAGTAATCTCCGAAATAGTAATGTCCATAACTCGGACGCACGAATAGATGGTTCACAAACACGTTCAGGCTGATCACCACGAGCGGCGTGAAGATATAATTCGGACGGTCATAGTAAGAATGTTCGAAACGCACGGGTGCGAAGACCACTCCGCGGCGCGGGACATCATAGTCCCAATAGCCGTCGATGAACACATAACCGCGGGGCGTCCACTGGTAATGCGAGGGGCTCCATGCCCAGTTTTGCTGGCCCTGTTCCCAATATCCGGGTCTCCACGCATAGCGGTCTTCGCGATTCACCCATGTCCCGGAGACCCAAATGTGGTTCCGCGATGGTGCCTCTACGTTGGGTCCGGACTCAATTGACCTCGGAGGTTTCGGCAGATACGTCACCTCTTTTGCCGCCTCATCCGCCCAGTATCCGGAAGTCCACTGCCATTGACTTCCCTCTTCTGCCCAGTATCCGGGGACCCATTGGCGGCCAGGCGGTAAATTCCGCCACACGCCACTGATCCAGATGAAATCAGTCGTTTCCTCATCCCAGCCCCAATAGCCCGGGATCCACATCACATTGTTCCCCTCCAATTGTTGTTCAGGCGGAGCTTCCTCGATGGGGCTCGGTGGTGCAGTTTTCACAAAGATCCCGGGTTCGGGGTCAAAGCTCACCGTCGCGGCAAAGGCCTCATGCACCGGGCCTCGGGTGAGTTCCTCCACTCCTTGTTCCGCTGCCCTTGCCTGCGTGGGGGCCAGCACTGCCCCTCCTGCCGCCAGCGCCGCGAGGGAGCCCATGATAGTGTATTTGCGTAGATTCATTTTTTCGGTTGTTTGGTTTTTCGTTACGATGGAGAGACGAGGGAAGCGCTGAATTGATTCGGTTTCTTTTTCTGTCCCGGCAAAACAAAATTTTACCGCCCATAGGCTAATCCTCCCAGCGAGAATGGCAATCGGTTTCAGCCCACGGTAGGGTAACTCCCTATACGAGATCCCGAGGAGCATTCCGCGCCCGCTCGGAGACTGAGGCATTCTTAAACGTAGCTGCCGCGCCTATCAGTTAGTCACGCCAACGAGGGAGAAACTGAGTGGGCCACGGCGACCCGCCATCCCCCGGTAGGGCGTGTCCACTACCCTTGATCCACTCTAACTCATGCCTCGGATTTGCTCTAAGCGGCTTCCCTCATGAACCTCGCTCATCTGAAATTCACCGACAGGTATCGATTCACGCTCATTTCCCTAGCAGGTAGTTATTATTTTGAGAAATTACAACTCTTTTTGCGCCCCCTTTAGTTTTGGTAAATCAACGGTTTACGACTTCCTGTATCGGTTTCCCCCTCATTTATGGCAGCTCCGTCACATCTATCGTTCACCACTTGGCCTGTCATTTGCTCCTATTTCTCAGGTGAGTCAATTTTACGAACTCCTCTGAATTGAAACGAAATCGTCGCACGAATGCTATTTTCCCCTCGTCCAAACTACATCTAACTTGCGCTGACTTTGGGTCAATGATCACTCCCTCACTCATCGAACAAACACCTCGAAACTAGAACTTCCTGAAGAACAACAAGAACAACCATACCGACCTATGAAAACAAAATTACTATCTTCAAGAAACCCACTCTGCACCGTTATTTTGATTGCTGCGGCTTCTATTATCAGCGCGAAGGCGGCATCCTTTACCTCTACCTCTGCCACCACGGCCTGGAACACGGGCCGGTGGAATAACACCGCTGACGGCCCTTCTTACACTTCGGCCTATACTGCCAACAACGACGTTTCATTCACCTCAGGGACTTACAGCTTTGCTGGTATGGGAGCCTCCATCAATGTAGGGAATATCACGGTGGCTTCTGGCGTAACGGTCAATTTTCCAACATTAAGCAATTCCTTAGCGACGAATGGCACTGTTCGCACGATCGACGTAGGCAGTGGGGGCTTGTTCGATTTCAATGGGCTATCGCTATCAACGGCTGCAGGCACCGGATTTAATAAAACGGGTTCTGGTGTTCTAGGCACAGGCGCAGGTGCGTTCACGGGTGGTTTTACATTAACCGCTGGAACCGTTGTCGCACGCGGAACCACAGGGATGGGGTCGGGTGCTACGAATACCCTAGTTCTTAACGGTGGCACATTTGCGGCGAACGCGACCCGAGCTTTTGATAATACCCGCTTTGGAGCAGGTATCACAATCGGTGGCAATGTCCAATTTGGAGAGCTGGCGACTGTCGTTTCTATCGCTAATAGTACTGCCAACCTTTCCTTTGCTAACAATGTTGCCCTGGGTGCGGCTACTCGGACACTAACGATTGGCAACAACGGAACGACTACTTTCAGCGGTATTATCAGCGGAACGACTGGGACTGGCCTTTCGATCTCTGCAAACTCGGGCACTACCGGTCGCATCATTATCAGTGGTTTAAGTAATACCTACGATGGACCGACCACTATCAACTCGGGTATTCTCTCTGTGACGGGATCCCTCGCATCTGGTTCAGCGGTAACGGTCAAAAATACCGGCACTCTCGCGGGATCGGGCACTGTTAGTGGAACCGTAGCTGTCAATAATGGTGGTGTCGTTGGGGCGGGTGACGCTGCAATTGGTACACTGTCCACCGGAGCAGCCACTCTCGATAATGGATCGATCTTCTCATGGGACATCGCAACTGCTGGCGCGACCTATGATAAGTTAGTCGCTCCTAGTCTTACAGACGGTGGCACTGCGGGGGGCTCTGTTTTCAGAGTCGTCGCAGCGGACACGACTTTTTCAAATGCGTTTTGGAACACTACTAAAACCTTCACCGACATCTTCACGACTAATGGAACGTCAGCCATTGCCGATTGGGCGAATATTTTTAATACGGTCACTGTAGTTGATGGAACCTTCACCGCAGTCGATGTATCCGTGAGGGGCTCCTTTTCCGCCTCGGGCAACACCCTCACTTGGACCGCCATTCCGGAGCCTACCAGTGCGTTTGCCGGTCTGCTGATTGCTGCGGGCTTGCTGCGCCGCCGCAGTGCCTGATTATTTTCGGAGTTAATGGGTTATCTTCGAGATTGGAGGGGCCGCCGGATGAAAGTCCGGCGGCCTTTTTGTTTGTTAGGAGATGGGAGATGTTAAATGTTAAATGTTAAATGTTAGAGGTTATGGGTTAAAAGGATAGGGGCGGGCCGCCGTGGCCGACCGTGATTATCTTCTCCTCCCCTTCGCGTGAATTCGCGTTCATTCGTGGTTAATATTATTTTGAGTCTCCGTCGAGGGTGGGCAAACAAGGACAAGAATGTTCTCACTCATTATTTTGCGGAGAATCGTTCCGGCCTAAGAAATCTAAGAGGGCGAAGGCAGATTTTTTCGAAATGCCTGGAAGGTTAGAAATTTCATCAGCAGTCGCTTTTTTTAAGCGGGCGACACTGCCAAACTTTTCCAACAGTAGGCGCTTTTTGTTAACGGACATGCCGGGACAATCGTCTAGCAGGCTTTCCTTCATGCGGCGGCGGTAAAGCAGGGCATTGTAGCCGTTAGCGAAGCGGTGGGCCTCATCGCGGATGCGCTGGAGGAGTTTCAAAGCCCCGCGATCATGGGGAATGCGGATTGAGTCGCTGCGGCCGGGGATGAACACTTCTTCGTGTTGTTTGGCCAAGCCGATCACGGGGAGCTCATGCAGGCCGAGTGCGTTCAATTCTCTAACTGCCATGCCGAGCTGGCCTTTACCCCCATCCACGATGACGAGATCCGGCAGCACGATCCTCGCGCGGCCCTCGCGGGCGAGACGGCGTTGGGCATCGACGAGACTTTCCTGCGAGAAATCCGAATTTGGATTCGCGGCGGCGTTTTCTAACAAAATGCGCGAATAGCGGCGGCGGATGACCTCGGCCATGGAGGCGAAGTCGTCTTGGCCCTCGACGGTTTTAATACGGTAGCGGCGGTAGTTCTGGTTGTCCGGCTTGCCATCGGTGAAGCGGACCATCGATGCGACGATGTGGTTAGATGATACGTTAGATATATCAAAACACTCCATGACGCGCGGAGGACCGGCGAGGTGGAGTTCCTCGCCAAGTTCTGCGAGATCTTCGGTAGGCTTGACGGTAGTCTGCACGCCACGGCCGCGACTAAACTGGCGGGTGGGGCTGAGGGTTTTTTCGAGGTTTTGGAGGATGTCGCGGAGCTGGGTGGCTTTTTCAAAATCGAGGGCGTCGGCAGCGGTGCTCATTTCCTCGCGGAGTTTATCGAAAGCATCGCGTCTGCCTTTCCCTTCTAACACGCGACAGGCTTCTTCGATTTTCGCCATGTAGGTGGCGTGATCGATCCTTCCGATGCAGGGGGCAGAGCAGTTTCGGATGATATCGGCATTGCAGTGGCGGTAGTCGTTCTCGCCGGGATGAGTGGGGCGGCAAACGCGGAGGCCGAGGGAGCGGTTCAGCCATTCGAGAGTGGAATGAAGCGCGCTGGAGTGGGGGAAGGGACCGAAGTAACGGGAGCCATCGTCCTTTTTCATACGGGTGGTCATGAAGCGGGGCCAAGGATCGGCGAGGCGGATTTTCGCGAGCAGGAAGCGTTTGTCATCGCGGAAGGCGACGTTGTATCGCGGGCGGTAGTCCTTGATGAGCTTGCCTTCGAGCAGCAGGGATTCTTCCTCGTTGCGGACGGTGTGGAACTCGAAGTCGTGGATCGAATCAATGAGCGCACGGGTTTTTACGTTAGAGCGCATTTTCTGCGAGGGCATGAAATACGAGGAAACGCGGCGTTTCAGGTCGAGTGCCTTGCCGACGTAGATGATCGAGCCAAGACGGTCTTTCATGAGATAGACCCCGGGTTTGTGAGGCACCTCGCGGAGCTTGGCTTTAAAATCCGGATCGGGCATGCGCAACTCATCGAAAGCCGGGAATGGGAAAGATCAATAGTAAACCCGGATTTCATGCCGGATGCGAAATGAAAGATTCCGGGGAATTTTCCGTAGAAAAGAGCCTCTTGAGGCCGGGCTTGCGTTGGCCCCAGAGATGACTAAGCTTCTCGAAATTCATGAAGTGCTTTCCATTGACCTTCTCAGGGTTCTTCTTCAGCGCGCTCTCCGCTTTTGCCGCCACGACGGCTCAAGCACCGGCACCTGCCAAAGAGACTAACTTTCTTGAAATCCTCGCCAAGGGCGGAATCATGATGTATCCGTTAGGGCTCATGTCAGTGATCACGTTGTTGTTGATCATGCTGTTCCTGCTGACCATCCGAAGGAATGCGATTGTGAGCGATCGGTTCATGAACACGGCGGAGTCGATGATCCGCAAGCGGGACTACCTCGGCCTCGCCGCCTTGAGCCAACGAAGGAATGAATGCATGGCGCGAATTGTGCAAAAAACGCTGGATTTCATGACGACCAATCCGACGTCCCCATTTGAAAATGTGCGTGAAGTGGCACAAGCCGAGGGATCACGCCAAGCGGGCATGCTGACATCGCGGATCACTTATCTATCAGATATTGGTTCGATCGCGCCGATGGTCGGCCTGCTCGGCACGGTGTTTGGGATGATCACGGCGTTCTTAGATATTTCCGCAGGGGAGGGTGCCGGCGTCCGCCAAATGGGGATGGCACAAGGCGTTTCGGAAGCACTCGTGGCCACGGCAGGAGGACTTGCGATCAGCATTCCCTCGCTGACGTTTTACTCAATTTTCCGGGGCCGGGTATATAAGTATATTTCTGAGATGGAAGGTGCAGCCACTCATCTGCTGGCACTGCTGCACGCGCAGATCGAGCGGCAAGCGAGTGTCCAGCCGTATGCAGTGCCGGTCCAGCGTGCTCCACGCGAGGATTATGCGATGCCGGTTGCCTCTCCGTTAGGTGGCGAGCGGCCGGATCTTCACGGAATTTAAGCGCTGAACGGATGAAATTCTCAAACCGCCAACCGCCGCCGATTGCCCTGCAATTAGCGCCGATGATTGATATTCTTCTGCTGCTGCTTTGCTTTTTTATTATCAGTTGGCAATTCAGCCGCTCTGAGACCGAGCTCAATGTCGCCGTGCCGACCGCGCAGGAAGGCACGGACCCCAGCCGCCAACGCGGTGAAATTATCATTAACATCCTCGTGGATGGCTCCATCCGGGTGGAAGGGATTTCTGTGGATCTTGCGAAATTGAGCCAAAAGCTTGCTCCTATCGCGATCCAATTCAAGAACCAGCCGGTCCGCATTCGTGGCGATGGTGGAGTTCCTTACCAACGCATCGTCGAGGTCATTGACACCTGTCAGAAGTCTGGAATCTGGAATATCTCATTCGCGACACAACGCCCGGTGCCATCGAAGTGATTCCCTTGGCAAAGCGCCTGTAACCCACCAAACTCATCGCATCTTGAAACGCGCGCTCGCATTCCTTCTCCTCGCCGCTAGCTCGACGATTGCACTGGCTCCAAGAGCTGAGGCCGCCGATCCGGCGCTCAATCAGAATACAGGAAATGATTTTTTTCTTCGGGGGAAAAACCTCTATGACTCCGCACAGGCGAGCACCGTTGCGGACAATCGGCTGGACTCCTATCAGCGTGCGGCACAAATTTTTAACGATTACCTCAACTCGTTTCCGAATCATCCGAATGCCGAAATGGCCTGGTGGTATCTTGGAAACAGTTATTATCAGTCTGGCCAGTTAGAGGAAGGAAAGCGTTGTTTCAGCACTTTATTGAATCGGTACGGCCAGGGGAAATGGGCCGCCGCCGCCGCTTACACGCTCGCCGCAGATTATTATAACAAGACAGAATATGCATTCGCCGCGCCCATGTTTGAGCGATATGCCGCAAACGCAGCGAAGCCGGAAGACCGCCCCCGAGGCAATTATTTTGCAGGGAACTGCTACCGTTTGTTAGGGCGTGACCGTGAGGCGATCGGCTCTTTCAAAAAGGTGGTGGAGGACCCCGCAGGCGGCTTGTTTGCCGGTCAATCCAAGGTTGCACTTGGACATCTCGCGCTGAAGGCAGGCAAGCTACAAGAGGCGCTTGCGGA
>JAYVNE010000172.1:0-30797 GCA_043758615.1 Akkermansiaceae bacterium | reverse complement strand
CCGATGATGCCTTCGACGCGCGTCTTGGTGGGACCGGTCATTTCTGGGGTGAGTTCCAGGATGTGATCGTCGTTGAACTCGGCGGTGAGGCGTTCTTCGGGGAGCTCGACGCGGTAGCCCTCGACGCGGGGGAAACGGATCTCTAAGGCGTCGCGGTCGGGCCGCACAGCCTTGACCTGAATGGTTTCCCGTGGTGGCTGCGGTGGGGCGATGACTGGCTTTGCGGTAAAATCGAAGGGAATACCGAGCACGTCGGCGTATTCGACGTTGAAGAGGTTTTCCTCGTTGAGGTCGTAGGACTGGCGACGGAGGGCACGACCGATGACCTGCTCGCAGAGAAGTTGGGTGCCGAAGGCGCGGACGCCGAGCACGTGGGTGACGGTATTGGCATCCCAGCCCTCGGTGAGCATGGAGACGGAAACCACGCAGCGGATGGAACCGCCGAGGCTGCCGTGCTTGCCGACGGTGTTCATGACTTCTCGGAGCAATTCCTGATCGGTGAGGTTCTGACCTGCCTGAGAATCTCCGGTGCGTTCGACGATCTCACGGCGGAATTTCTCGATCTCATCGGCGGCCATGCCGCGAAAATTGTCGTCGAGCGCCTCGCCGGATTCGAGTTGCTCGCTGTCGATCAGCAGGGTGTTCGGACGCGGGAGGGGATTGCCGGTGGTCTCATCGAAGTTGCGGAAGAGTGGTAGGCGGCCGTTTTCCAAGGTGGTGGTGCCGTCATCGTTTTTCCGGAAGAATCCGGAGATGTAGTCATAGACGAGCTTGGATGTGGCGGTGTTATTGCAGACGACGATGAAGCAGGGAGGCACGCGGATGCCTGCATCTTCCCAGAGTTTGTGAGTCTTTTCGTAGTGCCCGTAGAGGGCCTCAAGCGCGGTCTTGAGCAGCGTGGGCAGCTTGAGGGGATCAAGATCCTCGGCAGAGCCACGGCCTTTTTTCGGCATCTTGGAACGGATGTGTTTCCACAAATCACGGAACATTGGCATTTCCTCGCCGGGGATGTTCTGGGCGACGGGAACCCGTGGGAGTTTCACGATGCCACACTCGATGGCGTCCATCAGGGAGAAGTCGCTCATGGTCCACGGGAAGAGCGTGCCCTCGACGTAGCCGGAACCACTGAGGAAAAACGGTGTGGCAGAAAGATCCATCACGCGGGTGAGGCCGAGCTTGCGGTTCACCGCTTCCAGACCGGAGATCCAGAGGCGAGCGGCTTCGTTGTCTTTCTTGGCGCGGGCCTTGGCGTCCTTGAGTTCGTCACCGGTGAGCGGGTTTCCTTTTTCGTCAGTGAACTCCAGAGCATCGGTGGGTTTCTCGCGATAACAGTGGTGGGCCTCATCGTTGATGGCCATAATGTTTTTCATGCCCATGAGGTCTGGCATGACGCGCTGGATCATCTGCCCTTCGGATTCGAGCGTCTGGATGTCTTCGCCGGAACGCCCCTTGAGAAGCTGGCGGCCGCCCTTGGAGATGGTGATGCGCTCGCGGAGTTTGAAGGAGTGGTAGTTCGTGATGACGATCTTGGCGCGGTGGATATCGTCCAGCATGTCGTTGGGGACGAGCTCGCGGTCTTTGTAGTAGCTGTCCGGATCGTTTGGTTGGAGAACTCGGAGGCGGTCCTTGATGGTGAGACCGGGGCAAACGATAAGGAATCCGCGGGTGAACTGCTTGCTGCCGGGTCGGCGGACGGCATTGACGGTCTGCCAGGCGATGAGCATGGCCATGACGGTGGTTTTCCCGGCACCGGTAGCGAGCTTGAGCGCGAGACGGGCAAGATCCGGGTTGGCGTCGTTGTTGGCGCTGCGTAGCAATTCAAGGATGCGCTTTCCGGCAGGCGACTTTGGAGCCACTTCGGTGAGCCAAATGGCGGTTTCCACGGCTTCGACTTGGCAGAAAAACGGGCGGACGCCGCTGAACTTGTGGTGGCGCCAGTGGTCGAGTAGGCGGGCCGTCTCGGGAGTGACTTGCCACTGGCCTGAAGATGGGAGTTTCCGCCAAATTTCGACATAACCGCGCACTTCATTGATGATGGAAGTGGCGTCGTATTGCTGCTGCTTGGTGGAAATCCCTTTGCCCTCATCTAAAACCATTTCCCCCTGGGTGGCGGAACCCTTGCGCTTTTTGGCCTTGGGTATCGGGGTGATGAACTCAGCTCGGCGGCGGGTCTCGATGGTCTTCTGGGTCGGCTGCCCGGTTGGATCTAGTTCCCAGTGGCGGCCCGGCCGCTTGTAGGGCGAGTTGAGGATCGGGTGATCGAAAAAGGGGTTACTCATGCTCGAGTTGAGCGTTTCAGCAAATGTAGGGCATGGCGAGGGAGAAATCCGCTAGGGCTTATCCCCTGCCCCAGGTATCGCGGTAGGCGATGTGTTCGAGGGTCTGGAAGGGGAGGATGGCGGTGCAGACATCGCGGGATTTCCCGTTCCAGACGAGTTCCACCTCGCGCTTGTCCTCGAAGAGCAGGAAGCGGTAGCGCTCCGGCAGCGGCTTGCCGGTCTCGATGCACTTGATGAGGTCGCGTTTCTCGGCCTCGGTGAGGTCGTAGTGTTCAGTGGATGGCCGGGACATGGGGTGGGGGAAGTGGGGTGATTGCGTCAGGGAATCGCTTCAGGAATTGCGTCTCGTGCACGAAGCTGAAGCGATTCTATGATTTGCAATCTATTGATTATCAGTGTAATTTTTAAGAATCGCTTCAGGAATCGTTTCAGAGGGTAGCAGTTGGATCAATTTCCAGAGGCTTGCACGGGCGGCGCGGTGGAGCTTGATCCGGCCTTCGTCTCGCAATTCATTGAGCATCCGGAGAATGGAGGCGCGGGACTGGGCTGGTAGCACCTGTTCAAGATCTTTGATGGGGGCTTCGCCCGTCCTGCAACTGATCAAGTGTTTGAGGAGCAAGGCTTTGTTGGTTTCGTAGTCGAGTCCCCGTTGGCGGGTGTGAACTCCAGGTGTTCCCATAACTTCGTAAAGCTCGCGGGAGAGGAAGGATCGTCGGCCTTTACCACGGCCTTGGGATTCCACGGCGCCCGCTTCGATGAGATCGGGGAGCCGGGTTTTCATTTCAGGAGTCAGTTCCCGGCCATGGGTGAGGGCGTCGAGGGCGAGGAAATCGAGCGTCTGGAAGCGGGAAAGGGCGTCTTCCCCGAGGCGCTCGATGAAGCGCAGGAAGGCGGGATTTTTAACGGTGCCGGAGAGGGTGAGAAAGACCTCGTGGGCGGCGGAGCGGGAGAAGTCCGGCAGTGGTTTGGTTTGGCGGACGGCACGTTCGATCATGAGGTTCACGCCTTGGCCGGAGCGTTCGATAAATCCACAGCGGTCGTTGCGAAGGTTGATCTTGGTCCAGAGCCGGTCGTGGAAAAGCAAGAAGGGCTCGCGGAATTCCTCGCGGTCGGCCGCGGGGCCAGCAGATTCGGCAGAACGGTATTCGAAGATGACCTCGGCTTGGGCAAGGTGGCGGTTAATGGCGGAAGGTCTGCCAAGCAAGAGGAGAGCGGCGTAAGTGATGCCGTCTCCTTCGATGAGCGAGCAATCCTGGAGGATCTGCTCGTCGGTCATCGTGGCGAGCCGTGGATTGCCGGATTTCCTCTGCCAGCGATTGCGGAACTCGGTGACCGCCTCGGGTTGCAGGTCGGCGTAACGGGCGCGAGGGACGATTTCTGCGGTGAAATCCGGGCCTGTTTCTGCAAAAATTGTTTTGAGTTCAGCCTCACCCATTGCCACCAGCGCTTGCCCAGCTCTTTTCTTGTATGCGCCTTTGTAATGCCATGCCGTTCCGGGAAGACGTGAAGGCACATGAACGATGACGGCTCGGCATCCTTCGTGAAGATACTCTTCAACGGGAATGCGATGGTGCAGCACTTGATGAAGCTGATACTCGGCAATGCCCGGCTCCTCAAATGCCTGTGTGCCCACGACGCTTCGAGGGCGTTTGTCAGTCACCTTCAGAACCATTTTCCCGCCTCCTTCATTTGCCAATGCGACACAATAATTGGCCAAATCCTCCAAAGAATAGGTGCCTTTCGCTTCCTTGAACTCGAGACGCGTTCCTTCAGCTGCGGAGAGCATCGCTTGAAATTGTTCGGGAGTGGTGACAGGCATGGTTATTTGTATTCCGTGAAACTGGCGGTGAGGTCGGCGAGGGTTTTCGGCTGATGTTTCTCGAAGCTGGACTGATCGACGTAGAGGAAATCGTAGCGGGTGCCGTTTCCGCCTTCTTCGGATTCGGCGGTGGTGGCGTCCTCACACCATTGTTTCAGGCGGGCCATTTTCTGCGGGATGTCGAGTTCCTCGCGGCCTTTGGTTTCGATGATCCAGACGGTGCCGGCTATGTCGCGGGCGATGAAGTCCGGGGTGTAGGTGGAGAGGTCGCCATCGGCCTTGACGTAGTCGAGCTTGAAGCCGACGGCGAGGTAGTTCTTGGCGAAGGCCTGCACGTCCGCCGCGTCTTCGAGGAAGCGGGCAAAGGCGAGCTCCAGCCCGCCGCCGTGGACCTCGCCGACGATGCGGTTGAAGATGGATTTGCTGGCGGAGACGAAGGGCCGCGCCTCGGTGCGGAAGGGGCGGGTGTTTTTCAGGGAAATGCGGTCCTCGATGCGCGAGCTGCCGGTTTCCGTGACGGTCAGGGCATTGATGGCCGCCTTGAAGGAATCGAAGAGGAGCTTTCCGGCTGCCGGTTCCGAGAGGTTGCGGAGGATGACGGGGTCGTCGAGGTCGATGCCTTGAGAAAGAGGAACCACGGATGAACACGGATGTTTTCAGAGGAAGAGGATTCATTGTCTCCATCCCATCCGTGTTTATCCGTGTCCATTTGCCGGAGAGATTTGGGGGATTCAGTCCGGCGATCTCCGCTGCGCTCCGATTGTGGTTCGAATAAATGATATTTCACAAAATTCCTAACTTGCGGATAGAGAAACTCGTAACCGCCGACGAGGCGCATTTCCTTGAGGAGCTGGCGGGCGAAGAAGCCAACGACGGAGCGCCAGTCGGCCTTGCCGGCGTCGTCGAGGTGGATCGTGTGGTCGATCTCGGAATCGAGCATCCGCTTGAAGATGATCTCGCGGGTCTCCTCCTCGGTGAAGGGTTTGAGCGGCAGGCGCTTGTTGCCAAAAGTGGCCGCATCGAGCGCGGCGAGGTCCTTGAATTCGCGGTGATAGCGGAGGGAAAGCTTCGGCAGAAGCGGATCGTAAGGTGACGCAGGGAAAAGCGGGTGGAGTGCCATGCGGGAATTTGAGTGAAATTTTCTAGCAGCCGATCTGCCGCGCCGCTTGCAGCGTGTTCTTCATCAGCATCGCGATGGTCATCGGGCCGACGCCGCCGGGGACTGGGGTGATCGCGGCACAGAGCGGGGCGACCTCCTGATAGGCGACATCGCCCGTGAGGCGGAAGCCGGATTTTTTGGTAGCGTCTGGCACGCGGTTGATGCCGACGTCGATCACAACGGCACCCGGTTTCACCCAATCGGCCTTGACCATTTCCGGGCGACCGACGGCGGCGATGAGGATGTCCGCGCGGCGGCAAATGTTAGGGAGATCCTTGGAGCGCGAGTGGGCGATGGTGACGGTAGCATTTGAATTTTTTCCAACTAACAAAAGTGCCATCGGCTTGCCGACGATCATGCTGCGACCGATGACGACGGCTTCCGCGCCGTTCGTGGCGATTCCGGAAACTTCGAGCAATTTCATGCAGCCCGCCGGGGTGCACGGGACGAAGCCGGACGGGTCTTCTAACACAAGCTTGGCGACGTTTTCCGGGTGGAATCCATCGACGTCCTTGCGGGGATCAAGCGCACGGATGATGGCTTCCTCATCGATGTGTTTGGGCGGCGGCGATTGCACGAGGATGCCGTGGACTTTGGGATCGTTGTTCAAATCACGGACGACCTGAAGCAGTTCCTCCTGCGTGGTTTCGGTCGGGAGCTCGATTTTGACGGAGTGGAATCCGAGTTCGGCGCAGGTGCGGGCTTTCGAGCCGACATAGACTTGCGACGCGGGATCGCTGCCGACGAGCACGACGGCAAGACCCGGTGTGATGCCTTTGACTAACAGTTCAGCGGCTTCTCTGCGGCACTCATCGAGCACGGCGGCGGCGACGGATTTTCCATCAAGGATGATAGGGGTGTTCATGGGTAAAATGTTAGGCGTCATCCGTGCCGTTGAGGAGGATGGTTTGGACTTTCTTTCGGGCTTCCTCGAATGTTGCGTCGTCCACCTTTTCCGGGACTTTATGCATTTCATCGAAAATCACATGGACGCGGCTGAAGGGCTTCGGGATGACAAATCGATCCCACGTTTTCAAGCGCCATGCGGAGGAATAAATGACGTGAATCGGCACGATCGGCGCACGGGTAGTTTCCGCGAGTTTGATGATCCCGGGATGGAATTCATAACGCGGACCTCGCGGACCGTCCGGGGTGATGCAGACATCCAGACCTTCTTGCAGCGCCCGTTTCATTCCGATCAATGCCGCCACGGCGCGACGCGACGATGACCCGCGCACCGCCCCAATTCCGAAAACCGCCATGGCCTGCGCGAGCATTGCTCCATCGTGACTTGCGCTGGTTAGCACGACCGCCTTGCGCTGTTTTCCGGCGGTTCTCCACCAAATCGGCGGGATGGTAAATATGCGATTGTGCCACAGCGCTAAAATGACGGGCATCGTGTTAGTGGTCGGTTGGGTGATGCCGCATCGGTCCTCGATTTCGTAACGCAGCGTGAAAGACCACAGCTTCATGCACCATCCGGCCAGCGTGCCGAGAATGGCGGTCTTGCGGTTTCCTCGGATTTCGCTGTTTTTCATGATAACGACTATCCGAATGGATACGCATGGCAGTGATAATTGGAATGGGTCGGCCTGCCAACTTTGTTTTAAATTGTCAGCCGCCACTGAAAATGACTCCGGGCATCTCGTTGACAGCGGGGAAGGGAATGCCTATTGAAAACACATGGTCGTTGGGCGCTTTGGGTTGGCACTGGGATTGGCATTTTTGTCACTCGGTTGTGCGGGCATGCAGCAGGACAACACGTGGCAAGCGGCCGTGGATCGGCAGGCCGGGCAGCTCGGGTACCGCAACTGGATCGTGATCGCAGAGGCGTCATTTCCCGCGCAAAGCAGGCCCGGGGTGCGCCAAGTGAACGCCTCGGTCGATGTGCCGGAAGCGCTCGACTATGTGCTCAAGGCGCTCGAGCAAACCGAAAATGTCCGCCCGCAGCTTTACGTCACCCGCGAGATTCGTTCGTTAGAAAATGACTTTGCGCCGGGCGTCGATGAGCTGCGCAAACGCACGCAAGTCTCGCTCCATGGCCATGAAACGACGGAGCTGGACCAACAATCGCTACTGACTTTGTTAGAAGATGCGAATAGGAGCTTCGATGTTTTAGTCATCCGCACGACGACGGCGCTGCCGTATTCTTCCATCTTTCTCGAGCTTCAGCCGGGCTACTGGGACGTGGATTCGGAAACCCGGTTGCGTGATAAAATTGCCCGTGAACGGCGGGAAAAGATCGTGCGGCCTTATTAGGATTGTGCATTCTCTCCGCGTGAGCCGTAAAGATGAAGAACTCCGCAAGGAACGTGAAGCCGCATGGGTCGGTGATGCGGTGCTCGCGCTTTTTGCCCGCCAGTTTGTCCTCCGGGAAAGGAATGCAATGGATGGCGAGTGGTTTACCCGCCTGACTTCAAATGATTTTCTCAGTGCCTTCGGTAATCCCACTCGCGTGGAAGCATCCATAGGAAAGCTTTTTCTCGAAGGTGGGCTCGATGCCGCAAACGCATGGATGAACGCCGAACTGGTGCCGCTATTCCGCAAACAAATCGCGAAACGAGGCTGAATGCCCAAAGAGCCGCCGCCGTGGACACTGGAAAGCCTGGTCGATTTTGAGCAGGAAATCGCAATGTCCCCCGCCACCCCGCTTGCGGTCCGGACCGCCGTGATTTCTGCGACCCGTGGGCTTGAGGGCGCGGCTGCGCGGCGAGTGGGACTGCGCGTGTGGCTGGCACAAGTGAGGACAACATCAGCAGGGAAGAAGTTTTCTAACGCGCTTTCCACGGTGGGCTTGATTTTGGTGTTAGTGACTTTTCTCGTCGGAATTTCAGCGGTGTTAGGTTTGCTCGATCATGAAAGAGGCGGGATCAACGTGGTGCTTTTCCTAGCAATTCTGATCGGCGGCCAGTGGGGGGTTCTGTTGCTGGCGATGCTCGCTTGGCTGATGCGAGGACGCGCGTCGGAGGGATTCAGCGGAGTGCAGTTGTTAGTTGGGAAACTCGCCCGGCGGTTCGCCGGAGATCGTGATGACGCGTGGTGGCAGAATCTGATGGAGGGCGGCGGTTCTCCCAGGGCCGCAGTGCTGTGGCGCATCGCGCGGCTGGTGCAGGCAGCGGGGATTTTTTTCAACATTGGAATTCTAACTGGATTGACTGGGCTCGTGCTCGTGAAACACATCGGCTTCTTCTGGGAGACAACGACAGAGCTGGCGATGCACTCGATTCTGGAAACTGCGGTGAAATTTCTATCAGCCCCGTGGGTTCTATGGTGGCCGGGTGCGGTGCCGAATCTTTCGGTCATCGAGGCTTCCCGCTGGCTTCCTTCGAGGGCTTCGGGTCTCGCCCCTGGGCCATCCGCGTGGTGGGAGTTTTTGTTAATGGCCACAGTCGTTTGGGGGCTGCTCCCGCGGGCGATTCTTTGGCTGCTCGCTTGGCACGCGGGGAGGGGATCACTGGCGGCGCTGGATTTTCAAGGTCGCAGTCATCGGGCACTCTGGCGCGCGCTTGTCGGGGCGGATCGCATTGAGACGAATGAAAAGCCACTCGATGGCGTGCTGGTGTTAGACGTCGGAGGCAGCGGACTAACCGTTAACGCGCTCCGACCGTTTCTGCTCCGCCGCTTGAGAGTTCATCCTGCCGCTTGGCACTCCGTGGCGGTGCTCGATTCCGGGGCAGAGCAGGAGGCGGCACTCGCACTTGGAAAAGCTCCTGCCGGGGTTGTTCTGTTAGCTGAAGGGTGGGCACTCTCCCCCAGCCGCATGATCGCGCTGCATGCAAAAATTCGTGCCAGCGCCGGCCTGCAAACGCCAATCAAATTTCTCATCGCAAATGTGGACGAGGCACGTCAGCCCGCTTCGCCCAATGCTCAGGAACAGCGCGAGTGGGAACGCTTTGTGGACTCGCTGCGCGATCCTGCGGCGGAGATTTTTATTTTTGAAAAAGTTCTATCATCTCCCGAACTGTCCACACGTGAGTGAGGTGGTCCTGATAAACGGAGCCAGCGGTCTATTGAGACTTTAGCGGGTCTGATAGAGGTGAGTCACCCCGAAATCAGACCGATGAAACAAAAATGAAGACACCTCACCGCCGAATTCAAAGCCCGCGCCGCCACCGAAGCGCTCCAAGCGCGAGATCGTTTAACTATGGTGTGCTCATGAGCTTAATTTCATCAAGCTTACTATCTAGAGATTTGATTTCGGAGGCACCCTACTGCGAAGGCTGAGCTGGAGATGTGTATAATAATGCACTCACCCAGAGGGTTAATGCCCGCTTTCACATAAGTCTCTTCACATCAGTGTCCATCTGCGGTTCCTTTCTCTTTCTGGGATCATCGGACTTCGAGTTAATTCACTTCATTCCTGATAGAACAATTTCTCCTCACTTTGGCGCGTCAGGCTTTTTCAAGGGTGGGAGCGATGGCTTCGGCCGAGCTGGCGCGGGAGGAGCACTCAGCGGGACGGTGCGTGGAGGCATCGCGCCCACTGATGGGGCGGGAGGTTTGATAGAGGCTCCCGCAGCACTAAAATCAGGACTGGCGAGCGGCTTGGTGGGGGTGACGGCTGCTAGGGCGGGAAGTTTCGGCTCGCCGGGGGCACCTTGCTCGTCGTCGAAAAGCCGATACTTCGGATCGACCCGGTCCATTGGGATGGTGACCGCTGGCGGCGGGCTGGGCGGCGCGCCTTTCTCCGTCTTTTGCTGATAGAGTTCGTTGCGGAGTTCCTCACCTGCGACAGGTTTGAGGCCCGGCAGGCTGATGGGAGTGGTGTGCGTATTGACCCGACTCGTCAATTTCATGGCCTCCTTGGGATCGCGCTTCATCCAAGGAAGTTCGCCGAGTTTCGGCTGACGGTTCTTGAAATCGCCCCACAGGGTTTCCTCGTCGTCGGTCCAGAGAATGAAGTGTTCGAGATCTGGATTGCCAAGTGATGGGTCCGCCTCGAGCGCGGCGCCGTAAAAGCGCGCGGCCTGCAGCACCATGCCATGATGGAGCAAGGCGTTCGCGAGCCCGAGGTTTTGCACGGCTTTGCCTCGATTGTGCTCGAGCACTGCGGTGAGCAGGCGGATCGATTTTCGGGGGCTGGCCTTAGCGAGAATTCTAGCAGCAAATGCCAGTTCCACATCAATGCTGGGAATTTCATCAACTTCCCAAACGAGGTCTGCAGCTTCCAAAAACGATCCCTGATCATAAAGCAGGTGGGCGAGGTGCTTACGGGTTTCCCAGTCGCTTGGGTTATTCTTCAAGGTTTCGCGGAGTTTTTTCTCCTCGGTTGGATTCGGGCTGGAAGTCATAGGTCAAAGACAGAATTGGGTTAAAATAACTGAGGAACTTCGCGCGGGTTCTGCAATGTGGCAAGTCAAAAAGTTAGTAAGCCGGGCCGAAAAGCTCCTGACAGAGCATACAGCTCCGGCCATCGCATCCGCGCGCGGAGCAATGTTCGCGGCCGTAGAAGATGATTTGGAGGTGGAGCTTGTTCCACGAGTCGCGGGGGAAGAGTTTTTTTAGATCGCGCTCGGTAACGACGACATTTTTGCCAGAGGTGAGCTTCCAACGCGTGGCGAGACGGTGGATGTGGGTATCGACGGGGAACGCGGGGACTCCGAACGATTGCGCCATGACGACGGACGCGGTCTTATGGCCAACGCCGGGCAGGGCTTCTAACGACTCGAAATTCTGTGGAACCTCGCCACCGTGTTTTTCTATCAGAATTTTGGAAAGCTCGGAAATCGCAGAGGACTTCCGAGGTGATAGACCGCAGGGACGGATGATCGCTTGGACTTTTTCAACAGGAACGTGCATCATATCGTGAGGGTTATCGGCGAGGGCGAAGAGGGCGGGCGTCACCAGATTGACGCGGACGTCGGTGCATTGAGCGGACAGCAACACGGCGATGAGCAAAGTGTAGGCGTCCTTGTGATCAAGCGGAATGGGTGTTTTCGGATAGAGTTCTTCGAGTCGCTGCCGGACGTGATCGGCGCGTTGTTGCTTGAGCATGGGATGAGTTTCGCGGTCAATGGAGGAATTGCAAGGACTGCGGAGGAGCTTGTAAGACTGCTCAAGTGTGGTTAGGCTTTCACCATGCGAAAGTGCTGGCTGCTGCTCATCTTCCTCCTGGCCATGACCGGTGGCTTGGCGTGGTGGTTTCGCGCGCCTCTAGCTCAATTATGGCTTAAAACGACGGGCGGTGTGGAACTGGGACTGCGCAAAACATTTCAACCCGATCCAGCAACCTACGCCGTATTGACCCGCGAGCTCGCGCGTTGGCGACTGGACCTCGGAAAACGCTATGCAGCAGCGAAAAATAATGGCGAACGCAACGTGGTGGAAAATGATGCACGCGTGATTCTCGAGCAGTCCCTGCCAGCGATGATGCGCTGTTGGTTGGGCACGCCTTGGGATTTCAACGGCACCGCTGCCGGGCCAGGAAAAGGGCAAATCGCCTGCGGTTATTTCGTGGCGACGGTGTTAAAAGACGCGGGTTTCCAAGTGGATCGCTACCAACTCGCGCAACAGCCGTCGGAAAAAATCCTCCGTTCATTCCTGCCGAAAGAATCCTGTGCGCTAACCATCGGCAAGGCATACCCGGCCTTTGCGGCGGGTCTGGAGAAGGCCCAGCCGGGAATCTATCTGGTAGGGCTCGACATCCATGTTGGGTTTCTCATCGTGCATGAAAACAGCTTCCGTATGATTCACTCGTCCGGCTCACGACCGTGGTGCGTCGTGGAGGAAAGTCGCGATGATGCCCAAGCTCTTGAAAAATCCAACTGGCGGATGTTAGGCAATCTCACGGCCGAGGCGCAGGTTTTGCGGCATTGGCTCAAGCGCGATAAAATCGTGGTGCCGGGAATTTAGCCTCGGAAACAGATGCACCAATTCGGTTCCACCTTGCTTCACTCCGGGGAATGGCGTTTTCTCCGCCCGTATGTCTTTACTTCCTACCGCTGACCTCCTGGCGCTCGACACCTCCGGCCTGAAAAGCCGTTTGTCGAAACTCAGGAGGTATCTTTGACGTCCCGACTCTCGAAAACGAAATTAACACGCTCGAGGAGGCGATGGGAGCCCCAGAGTTTTGGAACGACTCGGATAAGGCGAAATCTATCAGCTCCAAGGCCGCTGGGCTCAAAAAGAAGCTTGAATCTTTCTTGAAACTCGAAGGCCGCGTGGCCGATATCGAGGAGGGAATTTCCCTCGCAAAAGAATACGACGATGCCGATCTCGCGCGCGAGGCTCTCTCTAACGCGAAGGGGCTGGAAGGCGATATCCGTGCCTACGAATTACTGACTTTGCTCGATCAACCGAGCGATATTTCACCCTGCTTCCTCGTCATTTCCGCAGGCGCGGGCGGCACCGAAGCCTGTGACTGGGCGCAAATGCTCCACCGCATGTACACCCGCTGGGCCGAGCGCAAGGGCTACACCGTGGAGACCCTCGATTGGCAAGATGGCGATGAAGCGGGACTGCGCACCGCGACTTTAAAAATCACCGGCGATCACGCATACGGATTTCTGAAAAACGAACGAGGCGTCCATCGGCTTGTTAGAATTTCCCCGTTCGATTCTAATGCAAAACGGCACACGTCGTTCGCCTCGATCGATGCAACACCGGAAGTTTCCAAGGAGATCAAAATCGAGATTAACGAGAAAGACATCGAAATCACCACTACCCGTTCCGGCGGCAAAGGCGGTCAGAACGTGAACAAGGTGGAAACAGCCGTCATCCTGCGCCACCTTCCCACCGGCATTCTCATCCGCTCCACCGCCGCTCGGACGCAAGGCGCGAACCGGGAACTCGCTTTCGATATTCTCAAGGCCAAGCTCTACACCATCGAGGAGGACAAACAAAAAGCCGAGGCAGACCGCGCGTATGGTGAAAAGGGCGACGTTTCCTGGGGAAACCAAATCCGTTCCTATGTTTTTCAGCCCTATCAGAAAGTTCTCGACCTGCGCACCGGCGAGGAATCCGGCACCATCCAGGAAGTGATGGACGGCGACATCGACGCCTTTATCGAGGCCAAGCTTCGCGGTAAGGTCCGGGTGAAGGGCGCGAAGGAAGAAGAGGACTAAAACCCTGTTCTAGGGGCGGGTAAGCGTCTGAAGTTAGATCAAGTTTTTATGGAGCCTTTCAAAAACGAGTTCTCCTATCAGAATGCTTGCCGCATCGCCACCCGCCTGCTCCAGGTATATCCAGAGTTCGCGGTTAGGGAATTCCACCGGGGTCTGAAACAGTCGCTTGAGCCCCTAGAGCTGAAACAACGCATGCGTTTGTTAGCTGAGCGGATCGAGGCCGGCCTGCCCGCGCAACCTCACGTGCTTTTCCCGATTCTCGTCAAAACCCTTGCGGAAAACGAAGCGGATTTAGACGGCCTCCGTGGATTCCTCGTCTGGCCACTCACCGAGATCGTCGCCCTCCGTGGACTCAATCATTTCGAACACTCAATGATCGCCCTGCGCGAGATGACGCGTTGTTTCACTGCGGAATTCGCCATCCGACCGTTCCTCCGTGAACACCCCAAAGCCACGCTCAAACAACTCCTTAAGTGGTGCCTAGATCCGGACGAGCACGTCCGCCGGCTCGTGTCGGAGGGCAGCCGACCGCTACTTCCGTGGGGTGGAAATTTACCCGAACTCCTCAAAGCACCTTACCCAACCCTAAAGCTGTTGGAAAAACTTCACTGCGATCCCAGCGCCTACGTTAGATTATCGGTATCGAACCATCTCAATGATTTCAGCAAGCACCACCCGCTGCTCGTCATTGAAACCCTCTCTCGTTGGCGCGATAAAATGCCGGGCGATCCACATCTGGAAAAACTCGCCCGCCACGCCTGCCGCACCTTGCTCAAGGCTGGCCACTCCGGCGCGTTGGCACTCCATGGATTCGCTTCGGCCAAATCGCTCAAACTCACCTCTAACGAACTAACTGCATCTTCTGTAAAAGTAGGCAGTCATCTCCAATACCGCATTGTCATCCGCAATACTTCGCGAAAATCAATCCGCGTGATGTTTGATTACGCCATCCTCCACCGCAAAGCGAACGACACTCTATCACCCAAGGTCTTCAAAGGCCGCATCCGCGAACTTGCGGCAGGTGAGAGCTGGGAAATCGAAAGCAGGCATTCATTTAAGACCGTCACCACCCGCGTCTATCATCCCGGGCAGCATCGTTTCGAGGTTCGCCTGAATGGGAAAGTATTCCCAGCATTGGAATTCATGCTGGAAGTTTGATCATTCCATCCTTGTGTGTCGCGGGCTGGCAAGTCATCCCGTGGCCATGAGTTTTTCAGCGGTATTATTCGATTTCGATGGCGTGCTCGTCGATACTGAGTGGGCGATTTACCAAGCTTGGCTGCGAACTTTCCAAACCCACGGACATGATCTACCGCTGGACATTTACACCCACTGCATCGGCTCGGACTTCGCCACCTGGTCGCCTAAAACGCACCTTGAGGAACTTTCCGGGCTGGCCTTTGATTGGCACGATCTCGACAGCCGAAGGCAGGCGGAAATCATGGCCGAGCTGGAAAATGCCGGACCGATGGACGGCGTGATCCATTTGTTGGGAAAACTAACTGAAGAGAATGTTCCCTGTGCCGTCGTTTCCAGTTCCTCGCATCAGTGGGTAGATGGTTGGTTAGAAAAACTTCACCTAACAAAATATTTTCAGACCATCGTTTGTCGGGGCGACGCACCTCAAATCAAGCCAGCTCCAGATCTCTATTTGGAAGGCGCAAAACGCCTCGCCCTCCCTCCTGCTCGCTGTCTTGTCATCGAGGATTCCCTGAATGGTGTGAACTCAGCCATCGCCGCGGGCATGCCGGTCTGGGCGGTGCCAAACCGAGTCACGCACGGCTTGGATTTCTCGGCGGCGGATCGGATTTTCCCCTCGCTCGTCGAGCTGGAGCGTGGGATGGATTCCGCCTCAATTTCCGAATGACCTCGTGCGGAAGGAATTCCGCGCTCCAGTTTTTACAGCCAAGCGGGGTGGCGCATCACGTGACCGCGTCCTTGGCGGGTGGCGGTTTTCCAACGGGGGCCGGACTCGGCTCCAGGGCCACCCGTATCGAATCGCAGTCCGGCCACGGTCATGAAAACGTGGCCATTCCGCGCATAAATGGTGATCCATTTGCCTTCGCCCTTTTTACCGTAATTGAAAAAATCCTTCGAGGGGATGCAGCCGTCGATCAATCCGGCTTCGCGCAAAACGTAGGAAACGGAGCCAGAGCAATCATAACCGGAGTCATCTAACTTCGCATGGCCGCCGCCCCATTTGTAAGGCATCGACTGCAACCGATTCCCAGCAGCGATGGCGCGTTTCACGGCGGACGGGGCGTTTCTGGGGGCGTAGGCGAGCCCATCCTTGAGCATCGCCGTGTGGCCTGACTCGAAATGATAGGAAACGGGACGCCGGGCTTTGACTTGGCTCGCGCAGGACATAAGACCCCCGAAAAAAAACGGGAGGGTCGCAAGAAAGAGAATGAAAGTTTTCACGGCGGGCAAGGTCTCGAATTTTATTAAGAAAAGCAAATTATTTTAAATAATTACATTTCAAGAAATCCGAAATTTGTGCCAAAGCCCGTGCCCGATGGCCGAGCGTGTTCTTCACCTCATCGCCGAGCTCCGCAAAAGTTTCTTCATAGCCCGCTGGGATGAACAATGGATCATAGCCAAATCCCAGCCCGCCTCTCAACGCATCAATGATGTGTCCTTCCACCGTTCCGCTAAAGTTCGCTTGCTCCAAGCCGTCCTTGGCCAACACCATCGTGCAGCGAAAACGCGCGTCTCGCTGCATTTTCCCGGCCATTTCCGCTAACAACCGGGCGTTATTCCTCGCGTGATTCCCCTCCTCACCGCCGAAGCTTGACGACCAAACTCCCGGTGCACCACCCAGCGCATCCACCTCTAAGCCGGAGTCGTCCGAAAGCACCCAGCCCTTCACGCAGCGGCTAATTCCCTCCGCTTTGAGCCGCGCGTTTTCCAAAAATGTGGTTCCCGTTTCCTCGATCTCTGGGAAATCCGGGAACGCCGTGGCGTCCAACACCTCGAAGTGATCGCCGATCATCGCCCGAATTTCTGCCGTTTTGTGCGCGTTCCGGGTGGCGATGATCAAACGGGGCAATGGCTGCATGACCCGTCGCTAAACAAAATCATCTATTTTGGCGAAAGTTTTTTGAATAATTCCCCTTCCTGCGGCACTTATACACATAATGAAAGCAATCACCTGGCTCGCCTCTTTCACCGTCGGCGTCGCCGCACTCTCCGCCTCCGCCTTTGCAACCACACCGCAGGGCTGGTCAACCGATCTCGAAAAAGCCTTTGTCAAAGCGAAGGCAGAAAAGAAGGCCGTGCTCGTCGAGTTCACCGGTTCCGACTGGTGCCCGCCCTGCATCGCCATGCGTAAGAACGTTTTCTCCAAAAAGGAATTCGTCGATGGCGCCTCGAAAAAATATATCCTCGTCGAGTTAGATTTTCCGAAGGGTGACAAGGAAATCGCCGAGAAAAACCAGCCGTTTGCCGAGAAATACAAGATCGAGGGTTTCCCCACAGTGATTCTTTTCAACTCCGCTGGTAAGGAATTTAACCGCTTTTTCGCCTCCGAATTCCCGAAAACTGAAGAGTTTCTCAAGCACCTCGACGAAGTACACGAGAAGAAGGACATGGATTGATTTCCTAACTAAAGGCATCTCACCCACCCCGCTCGGTGAAATTAGCCGTCCAAATGGTCTAGTCGATTTTTCCATTGGCAAGGAGTGCAAATTCCACACCCGACGAGCACCATTCGTTGATACTGCAAGTTGCGCGAAATTGAGAACGATGCTAATTGTAAAGACTCGACCCAATCCGGGAAGAGCGACTCAAAAAACCAAACAAACGATTATGAAAACCATTATTACCACCATCATGTCCGTGGCCCTCTCGGCCTTTGTCCTCAGCTCGAGTGCTCCGGCTGCGGAAGAAGTCATGGCCAAACCCGTCACGGTCAAAGGCACCGCAACCTGCCCGAAATGTGATCTCGGTACGGAGAAGGAATGCGCGACCGTACTCCAAGTCAAAGAAGGCGAGAAGACCGTCACCTACCACCTCGGCGGAAAAGTCGATAAGGACTGGCACAAGAAAATCTGCAAGGGACCCCAAGAAGTGACGGCCACTGGCACGGTGAGCGAAAAAGACGGGAAAAAAATGATGGATGTCACCGCCATCGAAATGAGCGAAAAAGCGGTCAAGTAGTTCTCTAACCGCTAAGGTTATGGGCGGCTGAGGTGCTTGAGCATTTTAAGATTTCCACATCGGGCTCTTGAATCCGCCTTTTCCGGTGTATGAGTGGGGCGCGAGAATTCGCGTCCCGCTCTTCATGCTTTTTATTCAACAACTCCGCGGTGAACTCCGCAAACTCTTCGCCCGTCCGCGGACTTGGATGGGCTACGGCGCTTTTCTCGTGATGGAGGCCGTGATCCTGTTTGTTTACAAACTCGACAAGGTGCAAAATTATAACAAGGGCATCGTCGAGCGCAATGGGCTTGATTTCAGCACCTATTACAGCTCTCTAACGATCACCTTCACCATCATGCTGCTGAGCATGTTCGTGTTGGGCTCGGTTTATTTCGCGCTCGTCGCGGGAGACATTGTCGCGAAGGAAAACGAGGATGGAAATCTGCGCATGGTCTTCGCCCGGCCGATCAGTCGGCTGCGATTGCTGTTAGTAAAATACGCCGCGATCTGTCTTTATACCTTTTCATTTGTGTTCTTCGTGGGTATTTCCGGCTACCTGATGGCGGTTGCGGCGATCGGATGGGAAGGCGGGCTTTTTGTGATGGAGCCGAAAATGAAAGTCTTCGCTGCGTTTCCTAATTGGTGGGAAGGAGCGTTGCGTCTCGGACTTTGCGCGGCGGGCATCGGAGCGAGCATGATCACACTTTCGTCGATCGCTTTCATGTTTTCCTGTTTCAAAATCAAACCTGCCGCCGCCACCATCATCACGCTAAGCATTCTCTTTGTGGATATGATTTTGCAGAATTTTCCGTTCTTCAAACCCTACGAAGCGTGGTTCGTGACTTGGCGGATGAGCGCCTGGGTATTCATGTCCGAGCAGCAGATTTCCTGGCCGAAAATCATCGAATCCTACGCTTTTCTCGGGGGACTCAACATCACCCTTTTTACCATCGGTTGGCTGTCGTTCCAAACGCGGGATTTCAAGACGTGAGGAAATTTTCAGCCCTGCCAGTTCACATTTTGGCCGCGGCTGTCGATGTGGGTGAAATCGGAATATCCACCCACTCCACCGCGGAACAACCCGAGGTCGCGGAGTTGGCGGGCCGTCGTAGTGACTAGCGACGGAGCCATCGGGAATTTCACGTCAACGGCGACGTTCGCCTGATGCCATGAGCCATACTTGGCACCTTCACAATGAGAGTTGTATGCAGGACAGCGATAAGCGGAAACAACTTCCACTTCCGAAGCACCCATTTCTAGGGCGATCCGATCCGCCACGCGGAGAGTGTAACCCATGCGTGCCCACCAAACCTTCGGCGGAAGGACGTTCCAAACGGAGCCCTTTGCCTTCGCGTGGGCCTCGATCACCTGCTTCGCGCAAACTCGCTGCAACTTAAGTGAAGTGAGATAACGGGTGTATTCCGGCAAAACCGAGCCCTGGTTATGTGCCCACTCAGGCGGTAACTGGGTGAGATCCGCAGCTCCCAGTGGACGAGGTAAAGGCTGAGGACTCGTCTGGACCATCACTTTTGGGCGACTGCTCTCTCTCACGACATAAGTCTTTGCTTGCCCGGAAATCGATGACGCAAGCAAGCCAAGACCGGCCAAGCCCAGCGAACCCATCACCCGGCGGCGATCCGTCGCGAGAGATTCTAAAGAAGTCGTTGTGGTGGGCTCGTTTGGGAAAAGCATAGCAAAAGATTTGGTGATGAGTCCAAGATGATTCAGCGGATTGCGTGCCGGAACTCGCCAATTTTTGAAAGAGGAGATTTTGAAATCCCCGGGAATCAAACAAACTGAGCGATTGTCGCAAGCAAAAAAGACGACCCCGCACCCCAGGGTGCCTCCACTAGGGAGAGGAGTTGTTCGAGGTAAGTGGCATCTGTGGCGGCACGCATTTCACGTTTGGGTAGGCTTGTGCGCTTCTTCCCCTTGAAGGGTATTTGGTTGTGTGCGTTGAGTGCCATGCGCTGGAGAGTGGAATGATTGGCGGCGGATTGGCGGTTGCGGGTTTGGTTGTGATCCTCGCGGTAGATCGCATCGAGCACCTAGTGACAGCGGTTTTCGATGCTCCAGTGGCCTCGGATGTAGCCTAGCAGTTCCATGGCTCGCGCGCTTTGCAGGCTGCTCATGTAGTAGCTGGTGTCGCTGCGCGTTTTCCCTGCTCCTAGCAGGGTGTGGCTGATCCATTTGCGTAGCCAGCTCTCGCGAAGTTCGCAGAACTCTCTCTTGCCGAATGGCAATTTCACCGAGCTTCTATCATAACCCACTGTATTAAAGTGAGCTAACCGTGAGTTTCATTAAAAATAAAAAGTACCGGGAACAGGACTCGAACCTGCACACCTTGCGATACTAGATCCTAAATCTAGCGCGTCTACCAATTCCGCCATCCCGGCCTTCGGGGGGACTTTACTGAGACAGGGGCGGGGGGCAAGCGCGCAATGCAAGCCGATGCAAATCAGTCGCAGACAGAGTCGGGACGCTTGGGTTTTTCCATGCCAGTTCGAGGATGTGGAAGCTGCTGCCGAGGTGAGCGGGGTGGGTCAGGGTTTGAAATTGCCGGACCAGATCCACTTGTGGCTGGCCTTCGAGGGAAAGCAGCCACTCGCGGCCGATCTCGGTGAGCCACGCACCTTGGTTGCAGAAAGCCCGAACTTCGCAGCCGAGAGCGATGGCGCTTTCTGCAATCGCCGTGAAATCGACGTGAGATGTGATGTCGATTTCGCCCGGAGTGGCCAGCGGGTCTTCGGCAGCGCGGTGGTTTGAAAAAGTTCGCAGCGTGCCTCGGTGGCGCTCGGGTAGGTAGTAGTCGGGCTGGGCAAACCCGTAATCTAACCAGAGGAGCAGGCCCGTGGAAATACAGCGGGTCAACGGCTCTAGCAAACCGCGAATGTTCGTGCGGACTTCGGTGCGGTAGTCTTCAGGAAAATTTTCGCCCAGCTTTTCCACAGCTTCTATCAATTGCGGATCAGCAACGATGTCATCCGTATTCCAAAAGAATCCGCCCTCGGAATCGTAGCCGACGCGACACTCATGCCATCGTCCCGTGCGCCATTCAATCAAGTGAAATGGCAGTGCATCGAGCAATTCATTACCGAAAATAATCCCTGGTAGCGGGGCGGCAGCGAGTGGGCCGAGTTCGTCGGTGAAGATCACCTTTCCGCTGAACGGATGTAATGTTGCACGCTGTGCCGTTTGCAACCTTGGAAGCGGCTCGGGAATCGCGTATTCTAACGCGGCAAAAGCAGTAGGGTTGAGCTGTTGGATCGCCCTTAAAATATCTGCGGCGAGCGTGCCATCGTGGGCACCACATTCGATGATGCGCCAACGCGGGGGCGAGCCGAGCTCCTTCCACTCGCGAAGAAAGCGGCGGGCAAGCAAGTTTCCGAATAAAGGCCCCACGCTCACGCTGGTGAAAAAGTCTCCTCCGCGCCCCACTTGTCGGGTTTCACGGGCGTAGTAGCCAAGTTCAGGGTGATAGAGTGCCAAACCCATGAAATCCGTGAAGCGAATGGCCCCCTCGGCAGCGATTTTGGTGGCCAGAATCCCCTGCAACGAAGGAGTTGCGGGAGCGGCTCCGATCAGGTATTCCTGTCTTCGCTTTGCCGCTTGTCGGGGCGTTGATGAATCAGGTTCAGGCATGACAACTATTCCAAAATCGAATCGCAGGAAGAACGCTAAAGCCCCGTTCTACAAGAGCAAACCCTTCTGGCTCATCTTCCTTTTGCTGGGCGCGGTGGTGATGCTTGCCGCATGGTTTTTCGTTAGCATCTTCACCCGCGAGTATCGGGAGAGGGCCGAGACTTACGATTTGAACCGGATCAATGACCTTGAAGTGCCGAGCATCATCCTCGACCGCAACGGCAAGGAAATTGGGCGGATTTTCGTGCAAAATCGGAGCATCATTCCCATCAAGGAGGTTCCAGAAATTTTCATCAATGCCTTACGAGCCGGAGAGGATTCGCGTTTCCTCACCCACGGTGGGGTGGACTATATCGGCGTGGCGCGGGCGATTATTTTAAATGCGAAAGGGGGTAACCAAGGGGCCAGCACCATCACCCAACAACTGGCTCGAAATGCCTACAATCTCAAAGGTGAGGCGGTGAAGCGCATGGAATCCACGATCCAACGCAAGCTGGTAGAAGCCTTCCTCGCGATGCGGATTGAAAAGCGCTACTCGAAGGTTGAGATTCTAGATTTTTACCTCAACCGGATTTATTTCGGCAGTGGTTTTTACGGGATTCGTTCGGCATCACTGGGTTATTTCGGCAAACAGCCGAAGGATCTAACTGTAGAAGAGTGTGCTTCGATGGTGACACTCATTAAAAACCCTAACTACCGGTCACCGCTGAATAATCCTTCGGTCAACAAAGAAGGTCGAAACTATGTGATATCCCGGATGAAGGAGGAGGGAATGCTCTCTTCGTCCGAGGCGGCGAGGCTGAAATCGTTGCCGCTCACGCTCAATCCCAAACCGTTGCAGCGCGGCACCACTCATCTTTACGAGCGCATCGCTGATGCCGTGGGTCTCGCACTGGGTGAGGATGCGCTGGCTTCCGGTGGGTTTAAAATCCATACAACGATTCTCGCCGAAGCGCAGAGCGCCGCGCAGAAAGCTCTATCAGAGAGTCTGAAGAAAGCGGAGACACACCCCGGCTATCATCACCCGAAGTACGAGGACTATCGTAAAAGCAGCGGCAAACCTGCGGAATATTTGCAAGGCGCAGTTCTCATGATCGATCATGAAACAGGCGAGGTGCTCGCTCACGTCGGCGGGCGGGACTATGCACAGGTTCCTTACGATTTCATCGAGCAAGGTAAACGCCCACTCGGCACTGCATTTTTTCCCTTTATTTACGCTGCCGGATTAAGCGGCAGCCAGACTCCCGCCTCGCTGGTCGAGGATGAGCCGATGGACAACCGCGCAGTGATGATCGGCGGCAGGGAAGGCATTCTCGGGGAATGGGGGATGGAAGTCGCATCGCCCACTTATAAGGGAAAAATCGCGGTGCGCGAGGCCTTGGAATTCTCGAAAATCGCTGCCACCGTGCGTTTCGCAGGGCAGACGGGATTGCAGCATGTGGTGGATACCAGCGTCGCATTCGGCCTGCCGCTCCAGAAGGCCGAGTTGCTGCCGCGCTTGGCAGTCGGCTTTGAAGAAGTGTCAATGAAACAAGCGGTCCGTGCGTTCTCCGTGTTTCCGTTGTTAGGAAAATCCGGACCGGCGCAGGCACAGCTTTGTTATGTGGACCGAGTGGAAAACTCGGCAGGGAGCGTCGTCTATCGGCGCCAGCGTCAGGTAAGTGCGCGTGGGCAGGTGATCGATGATGCCACCGCTTGGCAAGTTCACAGCATGATGGCTGGCTCGCTTTATCGTGGCAGCTCCAAAGGTGCGCTCGAGGGTCTCGTGGAAAAGAATTTTTACGGAGCAGGTAAAGGCGGCTCCACTCATGACTTCGCTGATACTTGGTTTTTCGGATATAACAAGCGCATCACCTGCGGCGTCTGGACTGGATTTCTGCTAGGGAATGGGGAGTCCATCTATCCGGGTGCGTTCAGCCGCGATTTGGCACTACCGGTCTGGCAAGCAACCATGAATGCCGCGACTCCTTCCTTCGGGGGGAACCCGTTAGTGGCACCCGCCAGCGTGGACGTCGCGCAGATCTGCTCGGTCTCCGGGCAGCGGGCGACACAATTTTGCCAAGAGCTTTCAGAGGATATCAGTTCCGGCTCCGTCCGATCACACTCGACTGGGGTGAATGAGTATTTCCGCAAGGGAACTCAGAATTTGCCGTTTTGTACGATTCATTCCGGTGCGAGCGGTGATGCGGTGACTCCAGAAATGGCACTTCTGAATCTGCCCGCTATGGATGCCGTACCAGTGAGGCCAAAGGAGCCTGTGCTGCTAGGGGATGATCCCTATCATACCGAGGTGCCGAGTTTTGAAGCGACTTCGTCGGAAGCTGGGTTCGTACGCCACCGCACTAATGTGTTAGACAGCCTTGACCTGGGTGGTGCGGAGGAGGGGATTTCTCTCAAGCGCCCGCGGCGACTCCAGATAGATGACGAGTGAGATGAGTCACGCCGTCCCAGCCAAGCGGTGATTCAGCGCGATCGAGCGGCGGATGGCGCGCATGACCACGACGAGGCCTTTTTGAGACGCGGCTGCCTCCGCACAGGGGGCATTATGAAAGGCGTTTCGACTAACATAGCGCCCGACCTCCGCGTAGAGTTGGCGCATTTGCGTTTCCAGCACACCCCATTCAGCACGCAAAACAGACATCTCCTTATTGCTATCACCAATGACTTGAAATGCCTCGGAAGCGTAGATCCTCCGGTTTTTTTTCTTCTCGTTGAGTTGTTCCTCAACCTGATCGACTTTCGCGTCATCGGCCTCGATCTTCTGTCCGATTCGAATTCGCTCGTCCTTGAGCGCGGAAAACTTCGCTTTAAGATGGATCAACTCGGCTTTTACTTTCTCTATCTCCTCTTGTTGAGACGGGGAGTCTGAAGCTTCTTTAGTTAGAACTTGGAACTTCATTTTAAGGCCATCATAAGCCCGGCGGACCTCACGAGCGTTTGCGATGACTTCATCTCGCTGACCGGCCAGATGTTCGAGCTCCACGAGGAGTGCGATCCGTTCATCAATGAGATCTTGTTGGATTTCAGGATTTTTGCTGAGAACCACCTCCCGCTCCTCGTGTGCTAGGTCCAATTTGGCTTGGCACGCATCCAGTTTCTCACGGACGATTTCACGTTCTTTGATGAATTTCCGCAGGTTCCAGTATTCAACGGAAAGCTCTGCAATATTTTCGACATTTTCCCAAATAGCCGCACCGAGATAGGCCTCGGCCTCGCGCAAGAGGTGCATTTCGCCAGCAGCATCGGCCATGCGCTGGTTCTTACGGAAGTATCCGAAAGCCTGAGCAAACCGAGCGATGTAGTAGCGGGAGGAGGTCATATGGAGAAGCTTACTTGGCGATGGTTCTTTGCAGCGCTTCGATGACACTAACATCTTCGAGTGTCGTGACATTTCCAGAAACTTTTCCCGTGCTGACGAGTTCCTTGAGCAAACGCCGCATGATTTTTCCGGAGCGTGTCTTGGGCAGTCCCGGTGCGAAATAAAGATCATCCGGTTTGGCAATCGCACCGATCACTTTGCCAACGTGATTTCTTAACTCGGCGCGGAGTTCCTCGGATTCTTCGAATTGGGTCTTCAGCGTGACAAACGCGGCGACCGCTTGGCCTTTCATGTCGTCCGGGCGTCCGACCACGGCGGCTTCTGCGACGGCGGGGTGCGAGACCAGCGCGCTTTCG
Source organism: Akkermansiaceae bacterium (assembly GCA_043758615.1). Lineage (GTDB taxonomy): Bacteria > Verrucomicrobiota > Verrucomicrobiia > Verrucomicrobiales > Akkermansiaceae > Luteolibacter. The sequence goes on along the minus strand of JAYVNE010000172.1, from coordinate 6,020 downwards.
ATTTCCGCAGTGCCGAGGCGGTGGCCGGAAACATTGAGCACGTCATCAAGGCGACCAATGATCCAAAAATTTCCGTCTTTGTCGCGGCGCGCGCCATCGCCAGCCGTGTAGAGACCGGGATAATCAGACCAGTAAGTTTTTTTATAACGGTCTTTATCACCGTAAATCGTCCGCACCATGGATGGCCACGGCTTGCGGATGACGAGGCGGCCGTCTTGGCCAGGTTTGCACTCGTTGCCCGCATCATCAAGGATCGCCGCATCGATCCCGAAAAACGGCATCGTGGCAGTGCCCGGTATGCAAGGAGTGGCACCTGGCATCGGGGAAATGAGGATCGCGCCAGTTTCCGTCTGCCACCAAGTATCGACGATCGGGCATTTTCCACCGCCGATATGTTTGTGATACCAGTTCCAGGCTTCCGGATTGATCGGCTCTCCAACAGAACCTAACAGACGCAGTGAAGAAAGATCGTGAGCGGCGGGAAAATGATCGCCCGCCTTGATGAAGGCCCGGATGGCAGTGGGTGCAGTATAGAAAATCGTGACGCCGTATTCTTCTATCATTTTCCAAAAACGCCCGAAATCTGGAGCATTCGGCGCGCCTTCATACATCACTTGGGTGACGCCGTTAGCAAGTGGTCCATAAACGATGTATGAGTGGCCGGTGATCCAGCCGACATCGGCCGTGCACCAATAAACATCCTCATCCCGCATGTCGAAAATGTATTTGCAGGTCGAGTAAGTGCCGGTGAGATAGCCGCCGGAGGTGTGGAGAATTCCTTTCGGTTTTCCGGTAGAGCCGGAGGTATAGAGCACGAAAAGCGGATGCTCGGAATCGAAGCCCTTCGGCACGTGCTTCGAGGAGGCGGTGGCAACTTCGTCGTGCCACCACTTGTCGCGGGTCGCGTCCATGGCGATTTCATTTCCGCAACGGTTTAGAACGATCACGCTGGTCACTTGAGTATATTTCGCGAGCGCTTCATCAACGACCGGTTTCAAAGGGACGACTCTTCCGCGCCGCCATCCTCCGTCTGCGGTGATCACTAGTGTCGCGCCGGAATCTTCGAGGCGATCAACAAGCGCTTCCGAGGCGAACCCACCAAAAACAACGTTATGCACGGCGCCGATCCGCGCGCAGGCAAGCATGGCGATGGCTGCTTCCGGAACCATCGGCATATAAATGAGCACGCGATCCTTGGGTTTGACGCCGTGTTTCAGCAGCACGTTCGCGAAACGGCAGACGTCTTTTTGCAGTTGGCCGTAGGTGATGATGCGTTTGTCGCCTGGCTCGCCCTCCCAGATAATCGCGGCTTTGTTCTTGCGTGCACCCACCGCGTGACGGTCCACGCAGTTTTCACAAACGTTGAGTTTTCCGCCGTCGAACCATTTTGCAAAAGGCTCTTTCCAATCGAGCACCTTGTCCCACTTTTTCTGCCAATTCAGCTCTTTCGCCTCACCCGCCCAGAATTTTTCCGGCTTCTCGATGGATGCCTTGTAGAGTTTTTTATACTCCGCCATCGATCCGATGCGGGCTTTCGAGGAGAACTCCTTCGAGGGCTTATGGGCCACGTCCGCGAGTGGAATTGGGTTAGATTTTTTGGCGCTCATGGACTAGGGTGTGTTGGGAGGATAGAAAGCGCAGGCGCGGGCGGCAAGTCGCAAGAAGTGATGATTTCGCCTCTCAGCCTCAGACATCCTGACCTACCCATGAAAGCCGTGGATTCGCGGGCATAGACGGCGGTTGCCTGCACTTTGGTGATGGAGGGCGGGATGAGCGTGTCCTTGATGGCGTCGGTGTGGATGCGGTAAATGAGGTCATTACTAACGGGTTAGCACGTTAGATTTATTTACCTTCGGGCAAATGAACTTGGCGGTGGAAATGTTTTTATCTAACCACCTCCGTGCCTACGCCGCCGTCGGTGAAAATTTCTAGCAGTAGTGCGTGAGCCAAGCGGCCATCGACAAAGTGGACCTTGCGCACGCCGGCGTTCAGCGCATCCACGGCGCTGCGGATTTTCGGGATCATGCCACCGGAGATGGTGCCATCCGCAATCATCGCATCCGCTTCCTTGCGGGTGACAGATTTGATCAAAGTGGACGGGTCCTTCGGATCGGATAGAAGACCGGGGACGTCGGATAGATAGACAAGCTTCGCGACGCGCAGCTCTTTCGCGAGAGCAGCGGCGGCGAGGTCTGCATTGATATTGAGAGGTTTACCCGTGGCCAATTCAGAGGCGAGTGGGGAAATGACTGGGACGATCCCCGCTTTATGCGCGGCATCCATATACTCCATGTGGCAGCCCACGACTTCGCCAACGCGGCCGATGTCCACCTTGGAACCGTCCGGCGCGGTGCCTTTGATTTTCTCACCGAGGAAAACATCGTTGCCGGGAATCCCAACCGCCTTGCCACCGAATTCACGAATCATGCGGACGAGGTTGGGGTTGATTTCCTCTGATAGAACTTGGGCCACAATTTCTATCGCCTCATCCGTGGTCACGCGAAACCCGCCCACGAATTTTGCCTCAAGTCCCGCCGCCTCCATCGCCGCGGAGATCGCCTTGCCGCCGCCGTGGACGACGATGGGATTGATGCCGGCGATTTCGAGGAAAACGATGTCGCGCATGATCTTGGCCACTAGATCAGGATCCTCCATCGCAGAACCGCCCATTTTGATGAGGAAAGTCTTACCGCGAAACGCTTGGAGGTAAGGCAGCGCTTCGATGAGTGAGTTGGCTTTTTCGATGGGGTCCATGGGAGATCAAGATTCTGTGGGAGGCTTTTTAGCGCGTGGCTTCCGAGGTGTCGCGGCTTTTTTCGCGGCGGTCTTTTTAGGGGTGGTTTTTTTAGCCGCACTTGTCTCGGCGGGTGCTTTTTTTGCTCTCGGTGCGCGGGGTTTCTTTTCCTTCGGCAAGGGCTCGGTTTCTGATGGGGCGTTAGGGATTACCTTGGGACAGGATTGCCGAATCAAAATTGAAACGATGGCCGCAGCGAAAATCGAGGCAAGAAGTGGAAGGCCAGGCAGCCACACGGACGCCATCCCCACACCGATCCATTGCGCGGATAGAACAAGTCCCCCGAGCACCATGAAGCTGATATGCCGCCGGAAATCCACTAGCCCACATAGCAGGGTCAGCCCGAGCGCGGCGAGGCCGAGGATGCAAAACTCCGTATTAAAAGATAACCGCAGATAAAAGTTAGAGCGGGCGAACGCTTCATCAGAAGCGATGGCCGCGATCATGGCGGATAGATTTTTTGAGAATGCGCGAGTGGCGGGCTCGGCGGCCGATTGATCATCGCGCAAGATGACGGGCTCGGGCGCGGTTTTCGGAAAAAGATCGTCGCCTCCATCAATGAGCGCTTCGGCGGAAATTTCCTTGAATGCTGCCATCGCTTTGACCGGCACCGCGAGGCGGCCATAGGCATCGAGCGGCACGGTTGGTCCGTTAGGGCTGAGTTTGAGGAATGCCCCTAAATGAATCTCCACTCCGGCGAGTGGCAAATGATTGCGCTGGAGCACGGCGAGCAAGGGAAATGCGAAAACCACTCGGTCCTCCCAACGCGCCATCAGTGGCGGAAATTCGCTGCCGGATTCGGATTCCAGAATTGAGAATCCGGCGACTGCATTCTCACCGCCGAGGAAGACGCCGGGCAGCGGGATGCGATTCACTAACGGTAACGCCGAGTTGTCCCCGTGGATAGAATCTAACGAAATCGAAGCCCTGCGGAAAACGGGTGGCATCGCCGATGGCACCGCACCGCGTGATAGAGGCGCGGCCATGACGAGCGAATCAAAACGCCCCAGCGCTTTATCCAACGCGGCCAATCCGATCACGTCAGGTGCCTCCCACGTGAAGACCGCTGCCGTCGCGGCTTTTCTCGCTCCCAGGCGGTAGAAGTTCGAGAAAACCACCGCCAAGTCGATAGGAGCGAGGGGAGACGATTGAAAAAATCTCCCGGGGTCATCGCCTAACGAAACGATCACCGGGGCCTGGCGAGCGTCCGCTTTCGCCCCGGCCGTCATCGAACCAAGCTTCCACGGCAAGTCCTGAGATCCTCTGCCTTCAACTAACAAAGGCGGATTGGCAAAACTACCGACCACAGCGGTAAACGCCACCCGATCCAAATCCGTGCCCGGCACCAACTTCAAACACCCAAATCCCACCACCGCCGAGATGAGCAGCACCCAAAATCGACGATGAACGAGGCCACTCACAAATTTTGTTAGACGAGCTTCGCCAGGACCGGGGCGAGCGGGGCTTCAAGCGGGGTGCCTTGGGTGACCTCGCCTAGCAGGCGCGCGGCCGTCGCGATGTGCGGGCGATACCACTCATCACCACGGTTTTTCACGATGTTTCCATACGCACCGAGGGCCTGCATCAGACGTTGGGCGGCGCATTCGTGAAAGAGAGTTTCTAACGGTCGCTCGTCGGCGATTTCCTCCCAGAGTGATAGAAGCTGCTCACGCTCATCGGCGGAATGGTCCATGTAGGGATCGAAAATGAGCGAGGCGAGATCGTATTCTTGGCGGCCACGGCGGAGGCCTTGGAAGTCGATCAGCCAGACCTTGTCGTCCTTGATCATGAGGTTTTGCGATTGGAAATCACGATGCACCAAATGCCGGGCGACGGTGCCAAGGCGCTCTGATAGATCAGTGAACACTGGGTTTTTCCGTAGTGCAGCGGTATCCATGCCCAGATAATCCTCCACCATGTATTCGAAAAAATACTCCTGCTCCCACCGGTAAAGCGTCGCATCAAACGGCGGCATGAGATGGAAATCCTTCGCAGGCTTCGCATAGAAAAGCTTGTCCACCTGCTCGAACGCGGACCGGTAATATGGCAGCCGCACGGCGAAAGGCTGACACTTGAGGGAAAGGAGATCCACGTTGCCGAGATCCTCGACGAGCGCCACACGATACCTAGCCCGGTCATGGATGATGGTGGGCACGCGCAATTTCGCCTGTTTCAGAAAATTTGCGACTGGGATAAACTGCGAGTTGTCCTCGCGCTCCTCGTTCCAATGGATGCCGATGAACGGCTCGTGGCCCGGTGTTTTCACTCGTACGATCGTGCGGCCCGAGGCACCGCGTTTGATCGGTTCGAGGGAGATGCGCACGGTCGGGTCCACTCCGAGAAATTGGCGCGCGGTGGAAAGGATCGCTTCAGTTGGCATGGGCGGCGCAATCTAGCGCGAAAAATGCCTCATCTGCCAAGGGAAATCCGGCGTCTCATTCGTGGTGAAAAAACCACAATAACACCAGCAGCCCCACGCCCACGCCCCACAAAGCCCACAGATTGAAGACGACATAAGGATAAATCATCATGGTCCACCCGATGACCCTAGGCTGCCACAATCCCAAACGTTTCCCGTAAGAATTGGCTCCCCAGCCGATTGTTCCAAAAATGAAACCCGCCAGGAGGATATATCCAAGGTTTTCCACTGCCGGACTTCTACCGCATTGAGACAAAATTTCCAGCTTAAGTTTTCCGAGCTTTCAACCTTTGTAAAATGAAAATGGATCTCTAGCCGGATGGTGCTCCGCCGCCTTCGGATGGAATAGATTTCCGCAGCCTGTTTGATCAGAAGAAAGTCGATCCCTGAGCGATGGCGACATTGGCGATCAAAATTGGAGCGCGGAATTCATTCCGCACGAACCTGCCTCAAGTGCCAGAAAACACAGCGAAAACTTCAAAGACCTCGAAGGCTGATCGGTATGAACCGACGACATGGGTAACAAACTGACCGGGAACATCGGTTACACATTAACTTGGGCGCATGCCCTGGAAAAACGTGTCACCCATGGAACAAAAACAACGATTTGTCAGTCTGGCCGGGAGCGACCATTTCACCATCACCGAGCTTTGCCGGGATTTCGGCGTCAGCCGCAAGACGGGTCACAAATGGGTGGCACGTCACGCAGAGGGTGATTTTGATCTCACGGAAGTGAAGTTCGACGCTCCAGCGCTGGAGGTATAGCTCGCCGAGTTGCTGCAATGGATAGGCGACCGGATCTAGCAA
>JAYVNE010000171.1:0-11666 GCA_043758615.1 Akkermansiaceae bacterium | reverse complement strand
GTTCAGGGTGGAACAACTATTATCACTGGCACTGGTGCACAAGCTGCGGGTGTTGGTGGCCTTGGCGATACTGGCGGTAAGGCAATTTCAACTTCTGGCACTGCCTCGGCTGGTGCCTCAAGCGGAGCAATGGCTAGTCTTAAGGCTTTGACAGACAATGTTGATTCATGGCTTCCATCAACTGCTTTGAAGGGGAAGATTTTCAGCGCTAACCAATCCTTGGAGGGTGTCACCGGTAAGATCAAGAATTGGCACCCTATGGGTCATATCACTTCCGTTGCTGGGTCCGACTTCACTCAGATTTCTCTTCCCGCACGCCTTGGCGGTCAAACCGTCAATTTCCCTCTCAATCATCCCGGCATCGGCTGGTTTCGCAATTGCTGCCTTTTTGCCCTTTATTTCATGGGGATATTCAAAATCTTAAGAATTCTACAAGTCTAATTTATGGCTGCTGGTGCATCGTTTATGTTGGGGTTTACCGCTCCTTTGTGGAATTGGATGGCGGATAATTTTGTTCCGTGGCTCAAAACTTTTTTAACTGCGCTGCTAGAAGTCTATCTTGGGCCTCTGTTCGCGTTTCTGCTTCCGGTTGCAAAGATCGTTACGGCCATTGTTGCTGCTTTGGAATTGATCGCGTGGGCGTTGGTTATCTTGATTGACTCGCTAGCAAACTTTGATCTATCGGGTTTTGTTGCACCAGATTCTGCGCTTCTTACCTATGGTTTGTTTATTGATAGGTTCGTGCCACTTCATGAAGCTCTGGCTTTTGCAATTCTTGCTTTCACTCTCTGGCAGGTTGTTCTGTTGGCTCGCTGGGTTCGCTTCTTCTTCAAGTTTTTACCTTTCACATGATCGAATTAATCACTGGCAAGATCGGCGGAGGCAAGACTTTGCGGGCTGTCGGTGAGATGATCCGGCACTTGGGCAAGGGCGGGACTGTTTGTACAAACGTTGAGCTTATTTGGGATGAGTGTTGCTTGGTCTGTGAGGAGCGCTATGGGGTCAAGCTGCTTCGTGAGCAGTTCCGGCCATTAGATTTGAACTCTGAAAAGTCGTGGCAATTGCAAATTCCATTCGGTGAAATGCCGGGTGCTGTCCTTGTCGTGTTAGATGAGATTCATCTGTTCTATAACTCTCGGAATTGGGCTGAGACTCAAAAGAAGCATGGCGATCTTGTTTCGTTCCTCAGCCAATCGCGCAAGGTCCACGTAGAAATCCGCTTTCTTTGCCAAGCGTCAACGAATCTCGACAAGCAATTCCGGCTTCAATGCGAGTATGAAATCTTCACTCGTCGCCTAGCAGATATTAAGGTTCCGCTGTTCGGCAATCTGCCATTTAATCGCATGCTTGTAGTTACTCGGGACAATGCAAAGGATACAAGCGCCAAGCCGTTAGGTCATCAAATCCTCAAGTATGATAAGCGGCTCTTCCGCTGTTATAACACCTTAGCACTCGTTGATGGCATCATGGCTGAGCTTGAGAAAGATCGGGAAAGGGTCGGCTTTGCCAAGCTCAAGCGCATCGCTCCATGGTGGGCAAAGCGCTCTCTCTATCAGGCGTTCTGTGTCGCTGTGTTGCTTCTGTTGTTCACTTGGCGTTTCCTATGAGGTTTTACTTTACGCTGTTTCTTGTTTTGGTCGTGCTCTTCTTCACGCTGCGCTCTTGCTCGTCAAAGCTCATGGGCGGTGCTGGCTCTCCTGCTCCTGCTGCGTTGGTTCATGCTGCTCCCTCACCATCCCCGCAAGTTGCACCGTCTTTGATTTCAACTGCGATCGCCTCTGAGGTCGTCAAAACTTCTTCACTTGCTGAGCGGCTCCCTGCATCTGACCGTGAATCTGTCGATTCTGCTCCTGAGTCCATCAGCGATGTCTATCGGTTCAAGTTCCGGTCCGTCCCGGCTGTTGCTGACTTGACTCTTAACCAATCGGGCGTGGCCGTCATGGTCGATGCGCTCACTAACTCATGCATGATCGTGGGCAAACCTGATCCTGTTCATCAGCTCCATGCCTTTCTTGCCTCCATAGACGTTCCTCTCGGCTCCTGTGCGGTCCGTTCGTGGGCCGTCTTCGTAGATAAGAGCGTTACCCATGGCTTCGACCTTGTAGCGGCCATCAGCGCGGTTTCTGGCGCTGCCGCAACTTCTTCCCTTCATGCCGGGGATGGTGCTTTGACGCTCAATCTCAACGTCGGCGACGTAGCGGCCGCATTGACTGCAATTTGTGATGATTCGACCGTCGAGGTTGTGCAACGTCCAAACGTCCAGCTCTATCAGGGGGTTACCTCGACAATCGAAAGCATCGAAGAGGTTCCAGTGCCTTCAACGGTCGTATCTCAAGGAATCGCGCAAACCTCTATCAGTTATCGCAAGGTCGGTCTTCAGCTCTCCGTAATCCCCACGTTTTTCGCCGATTCTCGCTTGCGTCTTGCTGTCACCCAATCTAACGGCTTGTTAGGCCATTCTGTTCAAATCTCGGGCAATGAAGTTCCAATAATCGACTCACAAAGTGTATCATCCACCGTAGAGCTTGCCATTGGCCAAACTGTGATTCTGGGTGGGGTTTCCACCTTCCGGCAAAAAAAGGTCAAGGGGCTGCTTTCTTCCTCCGTAGAGACGAGCACGGGCACCTTGTATGTTATCCTGACAACTTATTACGATGTCCCGCGAGCCATTCCGGTTGGCTTGCCAACCTCTCTCACAACATCCGACTTACTGTCCGGCGTGTTACCTGATCGGGGATGGCAAGATGAAGAGCGCGAATTGATCCAATCCAAAACGGACAAGTGAACATTCGCACATTGCCATTTCCGATCGGGTGACATGCCGGAAAGGGGGTTAAGGGGTCACCCCTTGCCTGCGGAGCAATTGGGCAACATGAAGCCCGGAGGGTTCACAGAATCGAAACTAGCGGGCCTTGGTTGCTGCTGTCTTGCTGGTGCAATGTCAACCGCTAGCGCCATGCGAGAGAGAGGCCGGGGCCGCACCCTGCAACGTCGGTTTATGGGTGCGGAACTAACTGTCGCCCTGTTAATGAATGCCAAGATCAATGTTGCCCTCCCGACTCAAGAAACTCCTAATTTTCCGACTGCTTCTTCCCGTGAATGGGTTTTCGGTATTCCGAAAATCTGAAGGGTCGTCAAGTTTTTAGCGTCGAGCACACACCGATTTCGGACGGTCCACCTTTCGCGAAGCGGGAATCTTCATCTGCCTTAATACTACGCAAACGCGTAATCTAACAGTCGCTAACCGTTCTTGTCTAACTGATAACTTGTGATAACTTCAAGTTATCAGCTCGGGTGCTGGTCGAGTCTAGCGGCTCGTAACAGATAGACCGTATGAATCAACAAATTGAAGCGCAAAGCGCAAGCTATCGGGTCCCCACGGGGGCGGAAATTGAAGTGTTTTGCAAGGTGCTCTCATGCGCTGCTGCTGCCGGGGTTCTTTATTATCGGCCAAAAGGTCGAGAAAAGCTGATTCTTGTTAGAACCGTTCATTTGTCCATTATTACCACGGGTTTTGTAGTCGTTCCGGTGGATTGGGTTGCTGGCATAGTCCTTCCTGATTTCGCGGTGACTGCTGAAACCTTTCTTGCTTTTACCTCTGGAAAAGAGATGCACGCCTTCATTCCTGAATGGTTAGGGGGTGCCCTGTGAATCAATATTTTGTAACTCTGACGGTTAGTCCTTCTCACGCTGCAACCTGTTATGAAGCTGATTTGTTTGGCCGTGCTCATCTTCTCATTCTTCGACAATTAGCGCGTCAATACAGACTCTGGGTGTCCGAAGTTGAATACCGCCGAGAATATTGTTTTACCACACAAACAAGTTGGCCTCATTGGCATCTAGTTGTTCAGAGGGCTGACCGGTTTTCACGTTCTGAGTTGAAGGAGCTTTCTCGTATTTGGTGGCTAGGCCGTGTCAACGTTTCAAACCCACCAAAGGAAGCCAAGCCTTCATGAGTTCTAAACTGTTTTCCGTTCGCATACCTGCTGAAGAGTTGTTAGCGATAGAATCCAAGCTTGCCAAGTTTCCCGGTGCCTCCCCTGCCCTTGTGATTCGTGCTTTGCTGCATTCTGCAACATCTATCAGCATCGGTAATGCTTTGAACAAATACCACGTTTCCAAACTTCGGAAGGTTTTTCAAGATGAAGAATGAAAATCGAGGTTCGTATATGCGCTGGTGGCGTCGTGTGAATCCCCCTGCTCCATGGCCTCCCGGTTTCGGTCCTAACTCCTCCCTGCGGCCGCAGCAATTCTTGTTTGAATTCGCCCTTCCGGTTCAGCTCTGGTTCTCCTTCTGACATAAAAAGCCCCGCTGGTTGCAATCACTGCCAGCGGGGCTTTTACGCTTCGCACCGTGCGCAACGATGCCGATTTCTAGCAACTCGATTTCTATCTGCAAGCCGGAATCTGCTTGAATTGTGAGATTCTCCCAGATAGATCCAGGTATGTTTCAAAAGATCTGTCTCGGGATTTGTGCCGCATCAGCTTTCCTCACCGCCCTTTTTTGTGCGTGGTTTTACTGGGGAATCCACGAAATGGATTGTCATGCGCTTGAGCATCCCACTGTGATCAGTGTTTCTCCCACATTTCCAGAGCCTCAAGCAGGCAAGGAACTTCGTGATATTTCCCGCCAGCTCGATGAACGGCTTGGAAAATGAATCCGTTTTCTCGTTTTCCCCTCCGATTCAAGGATTCTTGAAATTTGCCTATTATGCGCTTAGGTTTCGATGGCACTTTGCAAACTGTTTCGCTAGACTTTGCTATTTGGACTGGTTAGAGGTAAAGCCCTGCTTGATGTATGAAGGAACATAAAATTTCAGATAAGCACCTCCGCCAGCTTGCTGCGTGGGATTTGTTCTTGGATAAAGAGCTTGGGTGTTTGCCTTCTACTCTGGCCGCTCTCACGCTCCGCATGACGACAAGCGGGGTTTATAATGCTGCTCAGCGTGGCTACATTGTATTCTTTCAAGTGGGCCGCGATCGGTGGTATGGGAAGAAGTCGGTGCTTCAATACAAGTATGCAGTGAGTCGGAAATTTTCCGCTTATCGTCTCCAGCCTGAAATAAAACCGCAGAATTTTTTCACTGACTCGGAAGCTTCCTGATGTCATGTTTTCGGAGTCGAGGGGGTGCATGTTAGGCGGTCAGCCGGTGCAGGAATCCCCTCCCCCGCCAAAAATAGTTTTCTGTGTAACTCGTTGATTTTCATACTATATGTAATGCGGAATTAAGAGGTAGTGGGTCAGTTTGAATTATTTCTCAAAAAACCTGACTGGATCACTGTTGCGGGGCTGGAAGCGCCAAAATCAACGCCTCTAAAAACGGCAGCGATGCTGGCGCGCGTTCACCAAAATACCTGCGCGATTCCCTTGGTATCCACGACTCGTTCAGGTGTCTACGGAAGTCTGGCAATACCTCCAAGGGGTAAAGTTTGGGCGATACCACGCGCCCATCCTCAAAGCTGTGCTTGTATGTCGGCAAGGCATTTGTGTCGAGCCCCTTGGCGTCCCTTAGCCATTTGCAGAACATTCTTCCTTCAGATATATCTGGCATCATGTTTTCTGGGACCGTGAATCCACGGGTCTCCAATGGCGCGATGATCCCGAAAATCATCTCATTCAAAATTGAAAAATGAGATGCTGGCACTTGACTGGCATTGGCGACATACCGCCGGATGTGGTAAGGCAATCCTGGGTTGGCCTGCCCCGACATCCATTCACGAACCCATCTGGATACCGCGACGGCGAATTTAGGAGAGCACCATTGTCCAAGGTTAACTGCTACGTCTGGATGAACCCATGTGCCTTGTTGTCTTGGCGGGCCGCCACGGGTAGTGGGTCAGTTTGAATTTTCTTTGACAACGTAGGCAATCCCCGCCTTCCGTAGATCCATCGGCGGACAATGTCTGACTCACTTTCCGGTGAGCTTTGCCACGGTGGCGGCGTCCACTTCGAAGCTGCCGGTGCCGAAGGGTTTCGGTGCCTCGCCGGCAGCGATTTGGTATTCGAAGGATTTGATCGGCTTTTCATTTGGGATGCTGGACATCAGATAAACTCGGATGGTCATCACTTCTTTGCCGGTGCCGCCTTCCAGCTTTTTAATCGCGTATTGCACTTCATTCGGGCCATCGACAGCGCCGCCGATGACAACTTCCGCGTTTTTTGCGTTTGCGAAGCGGTGATGGCTGATCTTGTTGACCTGCACCTTGACTTCCCGTCCAGGGCAGAAAACATAAACTTTCGCCACGTATTTTGCCGGATTGGCAGCGATGGGTGTAGGCGGCACTTGGCCTGAGGGCTGGGCTTCGGGAGTTTCCTTTAAATACTTCAAATTGCCCGCGGCCAATTCCTTGCGAACGTCCGGTAAACCTGTCAAATTCACATAATCCGCCCGGTCGTAAAGCCATCCCCCGCTGCCGCGCACGAATGACAGCACAAGCAGGTTCTCGCTGGGCTCGCCGCCGACACCGAAGTCGATTTTCCCAAAATAGGAAGACTTTGCGACCGGGCCATTTTGTTTGGCATCGAGAAATTTAAGCCCCTGAAGGCTCGGTGGAGGTGCAGGAATCTCGAATACCGACGCAGGAAATGGCATTTTCTGCGAGACGATCAGATTGCGGACCTCCACTCTGCGATGCTCCGCAGTGATGCGCTGCCAAGCAGATGGGTCGCGGCGGATCATCGCCTCGCGCCAAGCGTTGTAGGTGGTTTCCAGCGCGGGACGTAAATCCTCTTGCGCGGATGCGGCAGCGCCTAAAATCAGCGAAAACGCAAAAATAAGTCGGTTCATGCGCGAAACGATTGGACAAGATGGCCTGTTTCACAACAAACAAATTGCAGGCCGATTCGATTGATTTCGGGATTCATGGTGTGATGAGTAGTATTTTGCAGAGGGTAGCGCCAATTGGCGAAGCGCGTGATCGAGAAGTCCTGAAGGACGCCGCAACCTATGTTTACGAACAGCGCGACCAAGGCGATCTCTTGGCGCATGTGTTTCTCCCAGAAAATGCAGGGAGCGAGCCGCGCCCAGTGATCGTGTTTTTCCACGGCGGATTTTGGGATTCTCCTACCCCGACGCAGTTTGTCCCCCATTGCCTGCATTTTGCCAGCCGTGGCGCGGTTGCAGTGGCTGCCGAGACGCGGACATCCGCCAAACATGGCACGGGTCCGTTAGAGGCGATCGAGGACGCGCGGACTTTGATCCGCTGGTTGCGCCATAATTTCGACACTTTCAATCTGGATCCAGAACGCCTGACGATCGGCGGCGCAGGCGGTGGCGCGTTTCTAGCCTTACTGGCCGCGATGCCGAAGGCCAAAGAGCTGCCACCGGTGGATGGTCTAACGTGTACGCCGCAGGCTCTGATTTTGTTCAGCGCCTTAGTCAACACTGCTGGAAAAGGCCCTGCGGCGGAGCGTTTCCCAGACGCCAAAGCTGCCAAGCGACTGAGCCCGACGAACATGATGCGGCGCAAGCTGCCTCCGATGCTTTTTTTCCACGGGAAATCTGACCGGATTACGCCGTTTGAGGAAGTGGAAAAATTCCGTCGCCGGTTGCGCTGGCGTGGCAATAGCTGTGAGCTGATCGACTTTGAAAAAGCGGATCACAGTTTCTTCAATTTTAACGTCAGCCATAAAAATTTCGAAGTCACTTTGGGGGCTGCTGACCGTTTTCTTGTCGAGCGAGGACTGCTGCCGCCAGAAGAAGATTCGGAGATGTCATCTTCCTCATAGGTGACTCAGCGTTAGGCATATTTCCTGCTTGGCTGTATCCGTAACCTGCCGTTTATTTCGCGCCCTGACCGGTGCCTAAACCAGGCCTTGTATTTCGAATTCTAATGAACGCGTTCTATCACTCCAGCACCCCTCTCGTTCCCGGCTCCTTGCACCGGCTTTCACAAGAACACGACAATTGCGGCATGGGCGCAATCGCCCATTTGAAGGGAAAAGCGAGCTATCAGATTCTCGATTATGCGCTCACATCCGTCTGCTGCATGACTCACCGCGGCGCAGTCGATGCGGATATGAAGACCGGTGATGGCTCCGGCGTCCTCACTCAGATCCCCCGCCCTTTGTTTCGTAAAGCGGCGGAAAAGCTTGGGTTTACGGTCGAAAATGATGCGGATCTAGCAGTCGGGGTGTTCTTTTTTCCGGCTGAAAATGCCGACGTCATTTCAGAGATCCGTGAAATTACCCGAGATGTGATCGGAAAACGCGGCATCTACGCCATCGGCTGGCGCGAGGTGCCTGTTGATCCGGATGCGCTCGGGAAAATCGCCCTAGTCAGCCGACCGCAAATTGAACACTTGCTGATGATTCGTCCGGCGGAAATGACTGCGGACGATTTTGAAAGAAAACTCTACCTTTGCCGCCGGGAGATCGAGCATCGCACCAAGGCGATCCAGAGCTTTTACATGCCGACATTTTCGAGCCGATTGATCTCTTACAAAGCCCTCGCCATGCCTGCCGCACTGCGGGCGTTTTACCTAGATTTCAGCGATCCAGATTACCAAGTTGCCATCGCACTGTATCACCAGCGGTTCTCAACGAACACGTTTCCAGCATGGCCCCTCGGGCAACCATTCCGTATGATGTGCCACAACGGTGAAATTAACACCGTCGAGGGCAACCGCAATTGGATGACCTCGCGCGAAGAGTTTTTTGCCTCGCCCGTTTGGGGAGATGATATCGAGTTGGTGAAAAATCTCATCCGCCATGGAGAATCGGATTCCGCTTCCCTCGATCACGCGCTCGAGCTTCTCATCCTTTCCGGTCGCTCACCGGAGCATGCGATGTGCATGCTGGTCCCTCCCGCTTATCGGAATGATCAGGACATCTCAGATGAAGTTCGGGCATTTTATCAATTCATCCGCTCATTCTCGGAGCCGTGGGATGGTCCGGCCGGCCTTGTCTTCACCGATGGCACGAAACTTTGCGCCTCGCTCGACCGCAACGGGCTCCGCCCTTCACGCTACAAAATCACCGAGGACGGGATACTTTACATCGGTTCGGAGGCTGGAGCGGTAATTCTCGACGATGCAACGATCGTTCGAAAGGGCCGCTTAGGCCCCGGTCAAATGCTTTCCGCCAATACGGTCACGGGTGAGTTCAAATACGATCGCGAGATCAAAGAAGAGCTCGCCAAGCAAAAAACCTACCGCCGTTGGATCGACGACAACGCACTCGAACTCCGCAAGTTCGTATCGCCGCAAGCACACGTTCCTGAGGTGGACTATTCACCGCTAGAACTCTCTCGTAATCAAGTCACTCACGGTATTTCTACGGAGGAACTGGATATGGTATTCCCCCCCATGATGAAGAGTGCCCAAGAGGCGGTTTTCTCGATGGGCGACGATATTCCCCTCGCGATTCTCTCCACTCAGCCCAGGCTTCTATACACTTATTTCAAACAATTGTTTGCTCAGGTAACGAATCCCCCCATCGACCCGATTCGCGAATGGGCGGTCATGTCACTCGGAGCCGGACTCGGGGTGGAGCGCAACCTCCTAGACGAAACACCCCTGCATTGCATGACGGTCAGCTTGGACAGCGCGATCCTCTTTGAACACCAGCTTGAAAAGATCAAGCACCTCGAGGAGCACGGTTTCCCGTCTGTGACAATCGACTGCACCTGGCCAAGCTCCAGCGCTGCCTCTGGTATGAAAGCCCGCTTAGATGAAATCTGCGCTGAAGCGGAAGCTGCCGTCCGGGAAGATCACAATATTCTGATCCTTTCTGATCGCGCCACCTCAGCAGAGCGAGTCCCAATTCCCATGCTACTGGCGATTGGCACGGTGCACCATCACCTCACCCGCATTCGTATGCGGATGCGGGCGTCGATCGTGTTGGAAACTGGCGAGGCTCGCGATGTGCATCAAATCGCCTGCTGTTTTGGGTTTGGGGCGACTGCGATCTGTCCCTATCTCGGTTACGCCACCGTCCGCCAACTCGTTTCCGCGGACGCGGATAAAAACAAGCTCGGGGAAATCACTGCTCAAAAGGCGATGACCAATTACCGAAAGGCCCTCGAAAAAGGCATTCTCAAGATCATGTCCAAGATGGGCATCTCGGTGCTGAACTCTTACCAAGGTGCGCAGACTTTTGAGGCCATCGGTGTCGGGCGCGAAGTGGTTGATTTCTCCTTCACGGGCGTCCCGTCAAAAATCGGCGGTGTGGGCTTCGTTGAAATCGCCGAAGAGTCGATCATCCGTCATCGTGCGGCATTTGAAACAGTCGTTGCAGATGACGAGACGCTTGACTTAGGCGACCCCGGTTACAACCGCTACCGCAAAGCGGGTGAGCGCCACGTTTACACCACGGAAGTCATCAAAAATTTCCACACCTACGTGAAATCTGGCCGTGCCGAGGATTACGAGGAATATGTTCGTGTATCGTTGGAAACCAAACCCGTAGCGATAAAAGATCTTGTCGATTTTGTCCCTTCCAGCAGCGGCCAGATCCCGCTCGACGAGGTTGAATCGATGGAGAGTATTCGCCGCCGTTTCACCACGGCGGCGATGTCCCTCGGAGCGCTTTCACCCGAGGCTCACGAGACACTTGCCATCGCGATGAACCGCATCGGCGGCAAGTCGGACTCAGGCGAGGGCGGTGAAGATCCCGTCCGCTACAAGCCTTATCCCAATGGCGATTTTGCACGCTCTTACATCAAGCAGGTGGCTTCCGGGCGCTTTGGCGTTTCGGCCTACTACCTCGTCAACGCTTCGGAGTTGGAGATTAAGATGGCCCAAGGCGCGAAGCCCGGCGAGGGAGGGCAACTTCCGGGTCACAAAGTGAATGCTTTAATCGCCCGTTTGAGAAATACCCAACCTGGAGTTCAGCTCATTTCCCCCCCTCCGCACCACGATATTTACTCCATTGAGGACCTGGCGCAGCTCATTCACGATCTCAAAGAGGTCAACCCACGCGCCCGGATCACGGTGAAATTGGTGGCGGAGTCCGGCGTAGGAACCGTCGCCTCGGGTTGTGCCAAAGCATCCGCCGATAATATCCTCATTTCCGGCCATGACGGAGGAACAGGCGCATCTCCTCTTTCCTCTACCAAACACGCCGGGTCGCCATGGGAACTCGGACTCGCCGAGGCGCAGCAAACTTTGCTAATCAATAATCTCCGCGACCGCGTTATCCTCCGCACGGATGGTGGCATCCGGAATGGTCGCGACGTGGTGATCGCCGCGATCCTGGGAGCCGAGCAATTCAACTTTGGCACCACCGCCATGATCGCCATGGGTTGCGTTTACGTCCGCAAGTGCCACTTAAACACCTGCCCAGTCGGCATTGCCACGACCGACCCTAAATTCCGCGCCAAATTCAAAGGCACGCCGGAAATGGTCATCAACTACTTCACCGCCGTCGCCGACGAAGCGCGTGGCATCATGGCCCGGATTGGCGTTCGCACTCTGGATGAATTGATCGGCCGCCCGGAATTTCTGGTGCAGCGCCACGTCACCGATCACCCGAAGGCGAACACCCTCGATCTCAGTGCCCTCCTTAAAGACGTCGTCCCCACCCTCGCGCAAAATTCTGGGAAGCCACTGGAGTCTATTTCCCGAATCTGCTCGAAGGATCGCAACGATGGTCTCGCAAAGCCTGCACTCGACCTGCAAATCCTCGCCGATCTCGTGGCGGCTATTTTCGACCGCCCTGCCCTTCC
>JAYVNE010000170.1:0-3810 GCA_043758615.1 Akkermansiaceae bacterium | reverse complement strand
CGAATCATCAGTTGCAGAAAAGCCAATCGCCGCGAGAAAAAGACTTATGAAGAAAATCTCTAGTTCCGAGTTAGCCGACAGCGATATGCAGGAGCATTACGATTTTAGCAAGGGTGCGCGAGGCAAGTATGCTCGACGATACGCTAAAGGCAGCAACCTGGTTTTACTGGCTCCCGATGTGGCAAAAGCTTTCCCGACTTCCGA
This sequence comes from Akkermansiaceae bacterium, assembly GCA_043758615.1. GTDB lineage: Bacteria > Verrucomicrobiota > Verrucomicrobiia > Verrucomicrobiales > Akkermansiaceae > Luteolibacter. The sequence goes on along the minus strand of JAYVNE010000170.1, from coordinate 3,606 downwards.
AGCTGTGAACGAAAGCCTGCGTGCCTTGGCTGGAATCATCACTCGCCACAAGACACCTGTGGTTACCAAGTTAGCCACGGCACGCCTTCACTCTTCTTCTTCCTCATAATCAGGATACTGGATAGGAGCAGTTCCTTTTGTGGAAATCACCTTGCGAACTTTGCGCTTGTGATCCGCTTCTTCCACGCTCACGCAGGTGATGAGAAATTCCCAATCATCGCCGTAATCAAAAAGGAAAAGCATCTTCTGCTTCGGCTTGCACGCTTCCTGAATCAGCGTCCTGTTCACGCTAAGATCACCCTCCTTCCCCTCTCCCATATCGGCAAAGAGCGTGTATTGCACCTTGCTGTTGTAAGGATTTTTTAGGCCATCATAGAAACCAAAGGCATGATCAAAATCGAAGCCAATGGTATCAATGATATGCTCCGCCAGACCATAGAGATTGATATTGCCAGAGATCGCAATGGTGGCCTCATAGCCACAGCCATCAGCGACTTTAAACGAGAAGATTTGCATGAGATCAGATGCGCCGGATGAGGATCAAAATCCATCTATGACTTCAGGAAGGAGAATTCCTTCCCCCTCATCTTTAGGAAAGGAAAGTTGCGGCGCTTCCACCGATCCATCGGTCGAGTTGATCTTGAGGCTCTTGTGCACTTTTGCTGATGAAATATCTCCAGAGGCGCTGCTATGTTCCCACCACACGACCTTTTTAACTTCCATACTTCCCTCTGGACGCGCAGATGAAGCGTCGTTCTCAAAAAGCGTGCGTAACGCTTCTTTGAGCTTCAGAGCATCAGCATCGGTGAATCCGGTCCCAGTATCATCGGAGGCGAGTTGAGAGTTGATGCTTCCGTAGAAAGCATAAGTGCCTTTATCCACCCGATGTTTCATACCCATAGTGTCGGCACCACGTTTACCGTCTTTGGTGTCTTCCAACTTGGTGCTCTTGGTGATTTGGGTGCTACTTACCGAGACGGGCTGGAGACTGAATGCCGGATGGATGGAAACTGGTCCGCGGACAGGGATTGAGACGCCATCGCCTTTCGATTTTCCTTTGAACGGAAAAATCTGCCCGAAGGCACGAACGTCAAACCAATGTTTACAGGCTTTTTTCTTAAACTCCTTGTCGTCGGTTTTGATGCCAGATGCGTCGATTCGCGATTTAATGCTTCCACAGTCGTCGGTTTTGTTGTCATCGGATTGAACCAAGATGACCTCGCCCATCTGCATGAGGCGATTGCGAATTTTACGTTTGATGCAGACATCAGAAATCTCTCCGAAACCCTCATAGTTTACACGAGGGCGATTCCCGTTGAGTGGATCGCCATTTGGATTGGCATTTTTGACAGTGAGGACGACTGCAAAGTCGATTTTCTTTGTGATGCTCATGATAGTGAATAGTTGTTTTAGTTGGTTTATTGTTATGTGAGTTTATTAGTCGTTTTCTTCATCCTTTTCATCGGCATATTTAGGTTTCCTTGTCCAGAGGGCTGTGCGCTGAGTGTGATACGCAAGAAGAAATTCCCCCGTAAGCTTCTCATCTTTTGTAAATTCATCACCTGTGAAGAGTTCCATAATTTCCTTAAACTCCTGATCGTAAATAGCAAGCAATCCGGGAGCATTGGCTTTCAATCGCTGCCTGTAGGGAACAAGAGAGAGTTCGATTGTTCTCCAAGTTGCAAATGGATAGTCTGCAAACCGTTGCATGAACCTGGCGGCATTACTCTCGCGCTTTTCTCCGGCATTCTTGAGCGCTCCACTCTCCGAGTGATCGGCTACAGCAAGGAGTCTTCCGTAGAGGTAGTTTCTGTTGGTTCTTGTCCGTTCTAGTGCCATAGGATGTTGGTGTTGGTTGAGATCAATTTGTTGTTTTCGGTACAGTGAGCAAGCGACGCCAAGGGATTTCTCCCATTCCCAATGTTCCAAGCTCAATCTCGCGGAGGCTCTGCGGACACTGCTTTCGACCAAATCATTGGGAAGCGGGCTGCCATCGACAATGCAGGGTAAGATGCGCCGCAGAGTGGAAGCCTTAAGCTTGTCATCGGCTCGCCTGCCATAGGCGCATTCGGCGATGTCTAAGGGAGCCGGCGCGCCAATAAATTTCTTGTCTTTTCCGAAATCTTGGAACCAAGCGCATTCGGTGTGCCATTGCTCAATGCGTTCAAGAAATTCAGAGGAGGCGATTTCTCGATAGTAGGTGATAGACATGCGCCCGGGAGTCGCCGAGTCGAGCGCGAGCACCGCGATGGTTTCAGCATTGCCAAGGTTAGCATGATAGCCGCCGATTTTGCTCTTCAATTTGAGCGCGTAAGCCTGAGCGACTTCGGCGTGGATGATGGCTGATTCTTCGTCATGATCGTCCTTGGGGGAGTCGCCATCACTTTCATCTCCGAACAGGCTATCGGTGGACTCGATAAGCGGGGGGATGCCCTTTCCAGAAACAGCCCAAGCAACGATGGCTTGATCTCCATCGCGACGCCCTTGCCGTGCAATTAGCCAGCGCAGGGCATTGTGCGCCTTTTGAGTGACATCAAAACCGACACCGCAAACTTGGGCACCTTCTGGGTCTGTAAACCGCCCTCGGAAGGTGAAGCCGCTGCTGTCGTTGGAAGAGATGAGCTTTGCGCCATCCGCAATGTTTCGAATTCGCTTGGGATGGCTCTTTGCCAAAAGAGCAACATCGCCGGTGACATAACAGATTCCTGTGTCTGTATTTTTCGACAAATAGAAAGCCGACCACTTATCCCACAAGTTTTGGTCAAAGTATGTTCGATCTTCAAGGATTCCGGGTATGGTGACTCTCCATCGAACAAAAGCATCCCATGGAGCAGGCGCGTTTTTTGTTAAAGAATAAATTGCCGGCTGTTTATCTTTATCTCCCTGCCATTTTTTAGGGATGAGATTATCGTCAGAAAGCGGATAAATACCAGCACGGCACAGATCTGCCAAAATACGGCCATCAGTTGTATTCAGATATTTTTGAATCGCTTTCAGTTTAGGATCGCTGAAATCAGAATCCGTCCATGCGTCGATGCTTTTTCTATATTCTTCGTGATGAGTCTTTCTCTCCAATTCCAGCCCGGATTTTTTGGAGGGCTTTTTAGGCTTTGTTGAGGGTTTTTTGGGTTTCTCACCAGTCAATTCATAAAAGTCCGCGGCGACATATTGAAGCTTATCTACCAATGGATGAGCCTCCACATTCATCGTCCTTCCAGCCGACGCCTCTGAGCAAGGAATGATCGTAATCAGCCTCTCCGCTTTAGCTCCGCGAAAAACACCATCCTGATCAACGGTGATCTCAATATAGGTCTGCTGAATAGTGTGTGCTACCGGAGCTAATGCGATTTCGTCGTTCGAAGCCCCGATGCTTGCCGTATTATTCTCGTAGGTCCGATATAGAGTTTCAATCCAGTTCATAGGAAAAGTCCTTCCTCGTTGAGTCCCACGGTTTGAGGTGGATTGGCAGTCATTTCCCGAATGAGACGACGGATGATGATCGGAGCTGGGGCATCAGGACGAGGGAACTTGATGATTCCTTGCGGGTTGAGTTTGGCGTGCCAGAAGCGGGCGTGGAGTTCGGATTTTCCAATTTGGTCAGGATAG
>JAYVNE010000169.1:0-30977 GCA_043758615.1 Akkermansiaceae bacterium | reverse complement strand
CGAACGCCGTGCCCAAACAAAAGCGGAGCAAGTCGCCTGACCTGCCCGCTCCCACCGCCTAACAGGAGCTACACAGGGGTGGAATTTAGGACGCTTACCAACCAAGTCCTGGGCCAGCACCCCGACCGCGAAAACCTGCCAGGCCCGCTTGCTACGCCTGTCCCACAACCTAATGACTCTCATGGAAGAACAGTAATATCCACAAGTTCCCAGGCAAACGGTGATGAAACTACCGTTCAACTTTGTTCCCGAAAAAGCCGAGTCCAAGGGCAGGCCGCGCAATATCCGATCAATCTTCGAGCGGCGCTTTCGGCAGCTTATCGACTTCTTCGAGAAGATTGACGATGCTCACACCGCGCACGGCGGAGGAATCGTGGCAGAAGCGCAGAACGGGAGTGGATTTGAGGACGACGCGTTTCATCACCTTGGATTGGATAGAGCCGTGCTCTTTGTTCAGTTTGCTGATGACCGGTCCGGCATCGCCACCGAGCACACTGGTCCAGACTTTGCCTTCCTTGAGGTCCTGGGTGACTTCAACTTCGCTGATGGTGACGAGTTTCCCATTCCACTCGTAGTCTTTTTGGACAACGGCACCGATCTCTCGGCGGAGCAGTTCATTCACACGATCAAGGCGGCGGGACATGGTGCAGAGGTTAAAGGTTATGGGTTAAGAGTTATTCGGGAAGATTTTCTTCTAACTAATAACTCCTAACTTATAACGAAATCAAAGCGTTTGCGCGTATTTTTCGAGTTTGTAGCACTCGATGATGTCGCCTTCTACGTACTCGTTGAATTCGCCGAGGCGGATGCCGCATTCGAAGTTCGTGCGGACTTCCTCAACTTCATCTTTGAAGCGGCGGAGTGTGGACATGCGTCCGTCGAAAACCGGGACGCCGTCCCGAATGACGCGGGCGTGGGCTTTGCGGTGGACCCGACCGTCGGTGACAAACGAACCTGCCACGCGGCCGCGGTTGAGTTTGAAGACTTGGCGGACTTCGGCATGACCGATGACCGTTTCGCGGGTGAGTGGTTCTAGCAGGCCGAGCATTGCCTCGCGGACTTGGTCGATGAGTTCGTAAACGACCGAGTAAAGTTTCACTTCGACACCGGCGGCTTTGGCGGATTTCACTGCCTTGGCCTCGACCTTGACGTTGAAGCCGAGAATGACGGCGTCGGTAGAGCTTGCGTAAGCGATGTCGGATTCGGTGATCGGGCCAGCGGCTGCGGTGATGAACGAGGACTCGACTTTGTCGGACTCGATGGCGAGCACGGCTTTTTTGATCGCCTCGACTGAGCCTTGCACGTCGCACTTGAGGATGAGCTTGAGCTGGGCCTTGCCGCCGCCGTCACGGACCATCGAGTAGAGGTCCTCCATCCGGTTGCGGTGCTGCGGTTTGAGGCGGACGAGGCGTTGGGATTCCTGACGTTCGCTGGCGAGGGCTTTTGCCTCGCGCTCGGTTTTCATCTCGGTGAGGTGGTCGCCAACGTTCGGGAGTTCCTCGAAGCCGATCACTTCGACAGGCATGCCGGGATGGGCCGTTTTTACAGTGACGCCGCGGTCATTGATGAGGGAACGAACCTTTCCGGCGTAAGGGCCACAGATGAATGGGGTGCCTACCTTGAGGGTGCCGGATTCGACGATGACCGTGGCGGTCGTGCCACGACCGGGGACCACGCGGGCCTCGATGACGGCGGCGCGGGCGGTAGATTTCGGATTGGCCTTGAGCTCGAGAACTTCCGCTTGGAGGGCCATGAGATCGAGTAAGTCATCCATGCCCTTGCCCGTGACGGCTGAAACTTCAGCGAACTCGGTGTCACCGCCAAAGTCCGTAGTTTGAAGGCCATGCTCGGTAAGCTGGGATTTCACCCGATCCACATTGGCGGATGGGAGGTCGCACTTATTGATGGCGACGATGATCGTTTTCTTCGCTTTTTTGGCGTGTTTGATCGCCTCGATCGTTTGCGGCATAATGCCGTCATTGGCTGCGACGACGAGCACGACGATGTCCGTGATGTCGGCACCACGGGCACGCATATCCGAGAAAATGGCGTGGCCGGGAGTATCGAGGAAGGTGATTTCCTGATCGTGATGCATCACCTGATAGGCTCCGATGTGCTGGGTGATGCCACCCGCTTCCCCGGCGGTGATTTTGGTTTTGCGGAGATAATCTAGCAGAGAGGTTTTCCCGTGGTCCACGTGTCCCATGATCGTGATGATCGGCGGGCGGTTTTTGAGGAGATTTTCGGGCTCTTTGATTGGAGCTTCCGGTTCCTTGATCACTTCCTCGACCTTGTGGACACCCTTGTCCTTGTCGCGTTTTTCGCGCTCGAAAACAAAGCCGTGGATTTCACAAACTTTGGCGGCAATTTCCGGATCTAACGGTTGGTTAGGAGCGGGGAAGACGCCGATTTTAATCAGGTCCGCCATGATGTTGAACGGCTTAAGCCCGAGGCGGGCGGCCAGAGCAGGGATCAGGATCGGCGGCTTAATGACGATGAGCTTCGAATCGCTAGGAGCGGTTTCCAGCGGCATTTCCACAGCGGCGGCTTCGGGGGCTGCGATTTTTTGTGGAACGACCACCGGCTCAGCAGCTTTCACCAAGGCAGCATCTTCTTTATCGCGAATCTTTGAAATCGTGCCAAGCACCGCTTTTCCGGTGCGTGCGGTTTTGCGGACCTTAGGCTTTTTCTCGTCTGCGAAAAGATCGAGAGCGTTTGCTTTCTTCTCATCGAGGACGCTCGGAGCGACTGGCACAACCTCCGCGTCTTTCCTTTGCCGCTCACGGCGTGAGGGCTTCTTGGTTGCATCAAGAAGATCAAGGACCTTGCTTTTTTTGGGAGAGCTATCGCTATTTTCGGGCATCCGGCTTGTCTGCAGAGTTGGGGAAATCGATGAAGTGAGAATAAAGTTAGTAAATGTTAGTCGTTAGAGATTGCGGCACTGGAGCCACTGACGATGCCATGGGCACGGACGAGGATCGCCTCCGCCGCTTCTTCCGTGATGTCGAGAGCTGCGGCGATATAATCCGGCGGCATGTCGATCACCAGCTCGGGATTGAAACCACCGGCGAGGGTGAGTTTCCCTGCGAGTTCGTCGGTGATGCCGAGCTGCTCGCCGAGCGTGTGGGCGGCCCCACCGATTTTTTCTTTAAATTGTTCTTCCTTCGATTCATCGCGGCGGACTTGCACGTCCCAACCCATCAGGCGGGAAGAAAGCCGCGCGTTTTGGCCCTTGCGGCCGATGGCCTTGCTCAAGTCGATCTCGTCCACGGTGACATGGACGGTGTGGGTTTCCTGATCGACGACAATCGAGCGGAGTTCAGCGGGTTTGAGGGCTTCGCGGACGAGTTCTGCCGGATCTTCGCTCCAACGGATGATATCGACTTTCTCGTTGTTGAGCTCGCGAACGATGTTTTTGACGCGGGCGCCGCGCATGCCGACGCAAGCACCGACAGGATCGACTTTCGGGTCGGTGCTCCAGACGGCGACTTTGGTGCGGAAGCCGGCCTCGCGGGCGATCGCACGGATTTCCACGGTGCGGTCGGAAATTTCGTTCACTTCGGCCTCGAACAAGCGGCGGACGAAGTTTGGGTGGCTGCGGGAAAGAATGATTTCCGGGCCGCGGCCTTCGTTTTCCACCGCGAGGACGTAAGCACGGATGCGGTCGCCGATGTTGTAATCTTCGCCTTGGACGCGTTCGCGGTTTGGCATAATGCCCTCGAATTTTCCGAGGTCGATCATCACATCGTTGCGCTCGAAGCGGCGGACGGTGCCCGAGACGACGTCACCCGCGCGGTCCTTGAACTCCTCATAAATCATTTCCTTCTCCGCTTGGCGGAGGCGCTGCATCATCGTTTGCTTGGCAGTCTGCACCGCGATCCGTCCGAAATCTTTGGGCGTGACGTTGAATTCCTGAATGTCACCGGGCTGGGCCTCAGGGTTTTTCTTGAGTGCCGTGGAGAGGCGGACTTCGTTGAAATTGTCCGAATGTTCCTCATCCACAACGACAGTAAGCGCTGCAAATATACGGGTTTCGCCCTTTTTCGTATCGACGGCGGCTCTGAGTGTTTCGATGGCATCTGCTCCGGGAACCATCTTGCGATAGGCGGAAATGAATGCAAACTCGAGCGCTGCGACGACCTTTTCACGGTCGATGCCTTTTTCTTTTTCGTAATACTCGATGAGGGCGACGATATCGTTGGTCATGGCGGGCGGTGGCTGCAATCGCTGCTGATGTCTGGAGACGCAAAAGAGTGGGTGCGAGACCCACTCCTTTCTTTCGTCAGAAGCTGTGCGGGCAGCTTTTAGAGCGGAGGGATTTCACTTGCAAGCCGAAACTGGGACGGCAAGGGAGACAGGTAAATTGGCCTCGGTGCGGAGAACGTGAAGGAAGATGAGATTCCAAGTTTCCTACCTAAACGCCGTAATTTCCAGATCTGCGGGGAAATGTTCAGTCCTTCTTTCTATAATAGCGGCGCACCTCGAAGGTATCATGGGTTTCCACCATTTCGGATTTAGGGAAATCTTTCTCAAATTCCGGAAACCAAGTGTCGCCCGCATGATTCTCAAAAACGTGGCTCACCAACATCTCATCTATCAGGGGTAAAAAAGCCGCGTAAATTTCTGCGCCGCCGATGATGAAAACTCTTCCTCCAATCTCCGGTAAGCTCCCGAGTTGGTCCGGCCGATGAATGACTTCCACTCCCGCCGCCGACCAAGCCGGATCCCGGGTAAGCACGATGTTCCGGCGCTTAGGCAGCGGTCGCCCGATGGATTCGTAGGTTTTCCGGCCCATCACGATCGGGTGGCCGGTCGTTGTCCGTTTAAAAAACGCGAGATCTTCCGGTAAGTGCCACGGCAGGGTTTCCGCCCGCCCGATCACGCGCTCCGGGGTCATTGCGACGACCGCCGTTAGATGCAGGCTCACGGTTTCTTTTCCTCCTCATCGGCGTCGTAATGGAAACTGTGCAAAATCCGGTGCGCGATCGGGCCGAATAGAAATCCCGCCATCACCAGAAACGCTAAACCAGAAAACAGCGCATAAATTCCCGCGAAAATCTTCCCGCCGTCCGTCTTCATCGGATCGACCGGCCCCATCCCTCCAAGAATCATCGATGCATTTAAAAACGAATCTAACCAAGACATCTCCTCAAAATAACGATAGCCTAACATCCCAATCCCTAACGATACCCCGATGAACAGGCAGACGACAAAAACCGAATGCAGCAAACGCCCGATGAACGCTGCCTTCGTGATCAGTTTATCGTCGCGATTTTCGTAACGGAACATTGTCTTAAATGGCCACCGGAGCCTTGATGTGAGGATGGGCCTCGTAGTTTTCTAACCGAATATCATCGAATGTGAACGAGTCGATATTTTTCACCGCCGGATTCAGCCACAAGCGAGGCAACGGCAGCGGCGCGCGGCTCAGTTGAAGATTCGTCTGCTCCAGATGATTTGAATACAAATGCAAATCCCCGAAGGTATGCACAAAATCCCGCGCCTCGTAGCCACAAACGTGAGCTACCATTTGAGTCAGCAGCGCGTAAGAAGCGATATTGAAAGGCACCCCGAGAAATAAATCCGCGCTGCGCTGATAGAGCTGGCAGGAGAGCCCGGATTTTCCCCCGCCGATCGGCTCGTGCACATAGAATTGAAATAACAGATGGCAAGGCGGCAGAGCCATTTGATGGATCTGTCCCACGTTCCAAGCGGAAACAATATGCCGCCTCGAATGAGGATTTCCGAGCAGCCCATCGATGAGCAAACGGATCTGGTCCACAGTGCGCCCCTCTGGCGTGGGCCATGACCGCCACTGCTTGCCATAGACCGGCCCCAACTCACCTTCCGCATCCGCCCACTCGTCCCAAATAGTGACTCCATTCTCTTTCAAATACCGCGTGTTCGTTTCCCCGCGGAGAAACCAGAGCAGCTCGTGAATGATCGAACGCAGGTGCAGCTTTTTCGTCGTCACGCAGGGGAATCCCTTCCGCAGATCATAGCGCGCCTGCCGCCCGAAAACCGAAATCGTCCCCGTGCCAGTCCGGTCGGAGCGTTCTTCGCCGTGCTCCAACACATCACGCATCAAGTCGAGGTAAGCCTTCACGCCGCTGATCAAGCCATGGAGCCGCCCCGCTTCGCAACCCTGAAAAAGTCTTTCTGTTTCCTTGACGCGTCATGATCGGAAGCACAGAGTCATAGAACTTCAAAAGGAGGAAAAACTCATGGAACTACACGGCACAGTTTACGATCTATTACATAACAAAAGCGGCAAAGTTTGGACCACATCCCCCCGGGAAACGGTCTATGAAGCGCTTCATCTGATGGGCGAGAAAAACATCGGCGCGCTCGTCGCCATCGAGAATGATCAAGTCATCGGCGTTCTATCAGAGCGTGATTACAGCCGCAAGGTCGTCCTCCAAGGGCGCACCTCACGCGACACTCTAGTCGGCGAAATCGTCTCTTGCCCTGCGATCACGGTGACCAGCAAAGACAGTATTGAAAAGTGCATGGAACTCATGACCGGCAAACGCATCCGTCATCTCCCTGTCGTTGACGAGGGATCTCTTGTCGGCCTCATTTCTATCGGTGATCTCGTGAGCTGGGTCATGCAGTCTCAGCGGCATACCATCCAACAACTCCAAGGCTATATCTCCGGCGACTATCCGGGCTGATTTTTAAAACCTCTAATCGCGCATGCCGAGTTTGAAATCGGAAATTCGATCATGATGATTTCCGATGAGTATCCGTCGTTTGGTTCCTTCGCCCCGGAATTCGCGAAAGGCGGCTCGTTCATGATTTACGTCCCAGATTGCGATGCGTCATTCGCCCAAGCCATCGCCGCCGGGGCCACCGCGCTTACTCCACCTACCGATCAATTCTGGGGCGACCGCACTGCCATGGTAGCCGATCCATTTGGCTACCGCTGGACCGTCGCGCAGAAAGTATCATCCCCCACACCCGAAAAAATGGCGGAGGGGATGAAAAACTTCGGTTCGTGAAATCAGACGTTAATTGTACGATTTTCGCTGCGATCTAACTGTTTCCGAAGTGGGTTTCCTCCCCCATTCAACTTCCCGTTTTTCGTAAACTTTCTCCTTCTCCCAGAGCCGTTGATTGTTAGCCTACGGGTCACTGCATGCACTGGACTGAACCCGCCACTTCCGAAGATTCCCACGCCGAGCTTGAAAAGAAACTCTGGGACGCCGCCAACATGCTCTGGGCCGGGGCGGATCTGAAACCAGCCGAATACTCACCCACCGTGCTCGGGCTGATTTTCCTGCGCTATGCCGATGTGAAATTCGCTGCCGTCGAAAAGGAGTTGAAACCCCAACCCGGAGCACGCCGGAAGATCGGCCCGGCGGATTACCATGCCGCGGGTGTCATTTATCTGCCGGACGAGGCACGCTTCGCCCACCTGCTTGCCTTGCCGGAAGGATCTGCCGTCGGCAACAGCATCAACGAAGCCATGCGGGCCATCGAGAAGGAGAATCCCGACCTCGCGGATGTCTTGCCCAAGACCTACCAAATTCTCGATAGCAAGACCCTGGCATCGCTTCTGAAAACCATGGCCTCCATCTCCATGGACAAGGGCGGCGACACCTTCGGGCTGATTTACGAATACTTCCTCGGCAAGTTCGCCATGTCGGAAGGCCAAAAAGGTGGCGAATTCTACACGCCCACCTCCATCGTCCGGCTGATCGTGGAAATCCTGGAGCCCTACCACGGCCGCATCTTTGATCCCGCCTGCGGCTCCGGCGGCATGTTCATCCAGTCCGCCCGCTTCGTGGAGGCGCACCAAAGAAATCTCCGTCCACGGTCAGGAGCGCGTCACCGACACCTCGCGGCTCGCCCGGCTGAACCTCGCCGTCCACGGCCTGAGCGGCGAGATCCGGCAAGGCAATACCTACTACGAGGACTTGCAGGACTCCGTCGGCCGCTTCGATTTCGTGATGGCGAACCCGCCCTTCAATGTCAGCAAGATCGACAAGGAGCGCCTCGCCGGAGATCCTCGCTATCCCTTCGGCATCCCGCGCACCGACAATGGCAACTACCTCTGGATCCAGCATTTCCACTCCGCGCTGAACCGGACGGGACGCGCCGGATTCGTCATGGCCAACTCCGCCGCCGATGCCCGCGCCTCCGAGCAGGACATCCGGGAAAAAATCATCCGCGCCGGCGATGTCGATGTCATGGTCGCCATCGGCCCGAATTTCTTCTTCACCGTCACCCTGCCCTGCACCCTTTGGTTCTTCGACAAGGGGAAAAAGGCCAGCGACCGCGCCGGGAAAGTCCTCTTCATCGATGCCCGCCATATCTTCCGCCAGCTCGACCGCGCCCACCGCGATTTCACCGAAGCGCAAATCGAGTTCATAGCCAATCTCGTCCGCTTCTATCGTGGCGAGGATCTCGAATTCGACCACGGCTCCGAACCCAAATGGGCCGAAGTCTTCGATTCTCCCTCTTCAACCATCAACAATCAACCATCCACTATCAACTATCAACTACCGAGACGTCCCCGGCCTCTGCAAAGCCGCCACCCTCGCGGAAATCGCAGCGCAAGGCTGGTCCCTCAACCCCGGCCGCTACGTCGGCGTCGCGAAGGGCGAGGATCTCAGCGACGAGGATTTCAAGGAAAAGCTCGAAGCCCTCAACGAGGAACTCGAAGTCCTGAACAACGAAGCCCGCGAACTCGAAGCGCGGATCGCAGAAAACGTCAGCGAACTCCTCGAAGCATGAACACCGACTCCATGTCCGGTCTCGCGGTCTCCGACCATTTTGCTGACGTCAGCAAAATGGTCCAGCTCGGTTCCCATGATGCCGGAGGCATCCCATCCTGTAGCCGGTGCCGGTGGTTGAGCAGAGCGACACCACCGGGCAATAGGATCGGCTCACCTGATGCCGGAGGCATCCCATCCTGTAGCCGGTGGTTGAGCAGAGCGACACCACCGGATCCGAATTCCCCCGAATCCCGCACCCCGGCAGGGGTGCCAGCCAATGCCCGCCATGCCCTCCACCCATACCTCCCTCCACTACCACCTGATCTTCGCGACGAAACACCGCGAACCGATTCTCGCGAAAGAATGGCGGCACGAACTCCACGCCTATCTTGGCGGAATCGTGAATGGACTGGATGCGCACTCCGAGGGCGTCGGTGGCGTGGCCGACCATGTGCACCTTCTCGTCTCACTGAAACCAACCTCATGCCTCTCCGATTTCATGCGGGAGCTGAAAAAATCCTCGTCCAGTTGGCTCCGGGAATCGAAATGCCCTGGCTTCCATTGGCAGGAAGGTTATGCCGCCTTCACCGTCAGTGCTTCTGCGCGGGCCGCGGTTCGCACCTACATTGCCAATCAGGAGGAACATCATCGGGTGAAATCCTTCCGCGAGGAGTTGGTCGATTTTCTGGAAAAATCGGGAGTCACCTACGATCCGCAATATCTCGATTGATCCTGCCTCTGATGGCATCCCGCCGGGATGCGCTTGGTGTTTCGTTCGATGATCCGGTGGTGTCGTTCGTTCCACCGGTGGTGTCGCTTCGCTCAACCACCGGCTACAGGCTCCGATCCCGCTGGGATCACGGATTCGACGTCTCCGACGCCGGAGGCGTCCGGTGGTGTCGCTCGTTCCACCGGTGGTGTCGCTTCGCTCAACCACCGGCTACAGGCTCCCGATCCCGCTGGGATCATGGATTCGACGTCTCCGATGTCGGAGGCATCTCATCTTGTAGCCGGTGGTTGAGCGTAGCGACACCACCGGACCCCGATGCCCCCAAAGTCAGCACCCCGGCAGGGGTGCCAGCCAACGTCCATGCATCTGGGCGGTTCACTGAACACCATTTTGTTGGCGTCAACAAAATGGTCCCCAGACCCATCCCCTGTAGCGTCGGTCTGCGACCGTCGCACTCGGTCAGAAGGATCGGAGAACCAGCGACAGTCACAGACAGCCGCTACAAGGAACTCGAAGTCCTTAACAACGAAGCCCGCGAACTCGAAGCGCGGATCGCGGAAAACGTGGCGGAACTTTTGGAAACGGCATGAGTAGCTCCTTCCAGAATGTGCCGATGGGGGATGTGGCAACCTTCAAAACGGGAAAACTCGACTCCAACGCGGCAGTCGAGAATGGAGCGTATCCTTTCTTTACATGCTCCAGAGAAACGTTCCGCACCAATACATACAGCTTCGATGACGAAGTGGTTCTTCTGGCTGGAAACAATGCGAATGGCATATACCCGTTGAAGTATTTCAAGGGTAAGTTCGACGCATACCAGAGGACATATGTGATCCGGCCCATCGACGAATCGAGACTGGATACCCGTTTTCTCTATTTCGCACTCAGGCCGCAGCTCGATCATCTTCGAAGTGTTTCGACTGGATCGGCGACAAAATTCCTAACGATGGGACTTTTGTCGAATCTCGAGCTGCCTCTCCCCTCACTCCCCACCCAACGCAAGATCGCGGGCATCCTCTCGGCCTACGACGACCTGATCGAGAACAACCGGCGCCGCATCAAGATCCTGGAGGAGATGGCGCAATCCCTCTACCGCGAGTGGTTCGTCCACTTCCGCTTCCCCGGCCAAGAATCCGTGAGGTTCGTTGACTCGGCGCTTGGGCTGATTCCAAAAGGGTGGGAGGTGAAGGTCTTGGGTGAGATCGCGGATTTTCGACTTGGGAAAATGCTCGATAAAGAGAAGAATAAGGGAGAATTGACGCCCTATCTCGCAAACGTAAATGTCAGATGGGGAAGATTCGAATTGGATGACTTGCGCTCCATGCGATTCAAGCAAGATGAACTCGAAATATACGGACTGAGGTTTGGCGACATCGTGATGTGCGAAGGTGGGGAGCCAGGTCGCTGTGCTGTGTGGAAAAAAGAGATACCCGGAATGATGATTCAAAAGGCACTTCATCGTATTCGCAGTCGATCAAACATGAATTATCCCTTTCTTTACTACAGTCTGCGCCTTCTTGGCGAAGGCGGGCATCTATCTTCATTTTTCACCGGGTCAACGATCAAGCATTTGCCGCGTGAAAAACTAGCAAAGGTGACAATGTTGGTCCCGCCCATTGCCACTCTGGATAAATTCGCGAAGTTTGTTGAGCCTATCGAGTGCCAAATAAACGCCTTGAATTTGTCTTTCAAGAACCTCCGCCAAACGCGCGACTTGTTGCTGCCGAAGCTGCTGGGTGGCGTCTCGCAATCCTAACTGCCAATGTCCAGCTTAACTACCATCGAAAAAAGGCACCTCGAGAATGTGTTTGAGATGAGTGAAGGCTTTGTCCTTGGATTCAAGAACCGCAGCCGTTTTGCAGAAGCCGTCCGTGATGCAACCAGTCTGGATATTGAAGATTCGAAGTATGCGGTGGAAGGAACATCCATGGCAAAACGGTTGCGGACTTTTTGGACGCGCGAACCTGATCAAGTCACCGGCCGCCTCATCAATTCTTTTGTCAGCTATGCGGAAACTTTCAATTCGACAGATCCCAAAATGGTAGAGACCTGCCGCGAAATCTCACGCCGACTGGCCGGTGGGTTCCCAACCGTCGACTCGATAACGGCAAGTCAGTTCCTTTCCCACGAATACCCTGAGGTGAAGTTTGATCGCCTGCCCATTGAATCCGGCTTTGTGCCCGTTATCCAACATCGTTGGTTAGAAGTGAAGAAATGCATGGAGGCTGGTGCCGACCTGTCGGCGATCATCCTTCTCGGTAGCATGCTCGAAGGAATTCTTTTGGGGGCGGCCCAATCGAACCCTCAGACGTTCAATCAAGCGGATATAGCTCCGAAGGATGGCAGCAACAAAGTTTTGCTGCATTGGAAATGGAAACTCTCCGAACTGATCGATGTGGCCTATGACATCGGGATGCTAAAACTTGATGTGAAGAAGTTCAGCCACGCGCTGAGAGACTTCAGAAATTACATCCATCCTTATGAGCAAAAAACGTCAGGTTTTGCTCCCGATCACGATACCTCAAGAATTTGCCTTCAGGTTTTTCGGGCGGCGGTCAATCAACTATCGAGACCGTGCTGAACAAACCTTGTCGAAACGATAGATCTGCCCAACTACCTAGTTATTTATGCCTCCACCAATCCCCGATTTTGATCACAATTTGGTGCTGCCGCCTCACATGGGCGATCCAACAAGTCCTAACCAAGTCTCGCCGTATCCATGCACGACCTTGGATTTGTGTCAGAAACTCGGAACAAGTCCGGAGAGAAAAGCGATCCTCAGCAAGTTTCTCGACTTCCGGGAACGGCTGCGGTCGGAGGGATTGACCCAAGGTTTCCAGTGGCTGGATGGCAGCTTCCTCGAAAATATTGAGGTGAGGGAGAGCCGCCCGTCGAAGGATTTGGACGTGGTGACTTTCTTCTGGGGATATGATGACCCTTTCCAACGAAACCTGTTTTCGGTGTTCCCGGAGTTCGCCAATCCATCGCTGGCAAAGGCGAGTTTTTCGCTCGATCATTATCCGGTTGATGCAGGGTTTTCTCCCGCATTCACCATCGAGTCCTCCCGATACTGGTCACAGCTTTTTTCCCACAACCGCCTGGGTGTCTGGAAGGGAATGCTCAAAATTGAACTAAACACTCCCGCGGACGATGTTGACGCCCGCAACGAACTTTCAAACCCAACGCCATGACCACCCGTTCAAAAAGAGATGCCCTGAAGGTGCAACTTCTCGATACGACCCGCATGAGGGAGCTGGCGGCGGGTCATCCGTTGATGGAGCCCGCGTTCGAAGAGAGGGAGAGAGATTTGCGTGCGCAGATCGAAGCGCTGCCCTTGGGGGACAAGGAAGCCAGAGCGGTCTTGTTTTTCTCGGGCGAGCCAGTTCAAGGCTCGATGGGAATCGACGCAAGTTTCGCCAGCGGAGTCTTGGATCCTTTCCAAAGCATGGTGATGGCGGACTATGCAGACCGTTGGCATGGTGTAGTCGGCACCCGTGGCCCGCGAGTCCGACAAGCGAATTCCCGATTGCTGCTCACGGCCTTGCCACGCGGTTCTTTCGGCTTGGAACTGACCCGGGCAGATAGCGACGAGATTTTCGAAGAAGATCAACTCGCCGATACTCTCGCTCACGTGACCAAGCTGGTGGAATCCGCTGCAACGAGTGATGAGGACTTCGCGGCCGAACTTAATGAAACGGCTCCTAGAGTAATCCAGAATTTGCGCTCTTTCCTCGAAGTCGTATCGAAGGGAAAAGCTGGATTGATCGAAGGGAAAAGCTGGATTGCGGATGGAAACTGGCGACTACCGATGCACGATGGACCCGATTCGTGTCAACGAAGCATACAATCGTGTGGCTGGCACGGTGACGAACACTGACGAAATCATAATCAAGGGCGTCTTCAAAGGAGTGCTGCTAGAATCGTGGCGCTTTGATTTCGTGAATCAGGATGGGCACAAAATCAGCGGTAAAATCGACGAGAATCTGACCTCTGATGAGGTCGCCAAATTAAATAAAGGATTCTTTAATCAGCACTGCACTGCGATTCTGGATAAGACAACCGTGTTGTTCAGAAATGGGCGCGAGCGGACAACTCATGTGCTCAAGAATTTGAAATCATCCAACTAATCAGTGGCGAGCACCTACACCGAAGACCATCTCGTCGAGCAACCGGCGGTCCAACTCATGCAACATGAGCTGGGCTGGGATGTGGTGAATTGCTGGGACGAGTGGAGCGGTGGTATGAGCGATCTGGGCCGGGATGGGAAGCGGGAGGGAGGGAACATCGAACATCGAACGCCCAACACTGAACATCGAAATGAAGAAATGGGAAGGGGCGGACGCCACCGGCGGTTCAACGGCTGAATCCGGATCTGCCGATGGAGGCGATTGAGGGAGCGGTTGAGGAGATTTGCCGGGATTGTTCGGCATGGGGCTTGGTGAAGGCGAACTTCCGTAAATCAAATCCTCCGCCGCACCCGCGACTTGCTGCTACCCAAACTGCTTTCCGGCGCATGACTTCAAACGGGATTTCAGTGTTTTCGCCATTTTTACCCGTTGGTGAAACAGGTCATTTTACTGAAATTATCTACTTGAGTCGTTTCACTCTTTCCTCTAATTTCACCGCGTGCTGAAACCTGCCGAAAGACTGAAAGAGCGTGAATTGGAACCGCAGTTCCAAGCGGCGCTGCGCGGGCTGGTTGCAGGTGTGCCCTTCCTGAAGCTGGCGTCGCTCAAGCGGGACGCGAAGCTCGGCAAGGGGCGGACCGGGCGTCCGGACTGGTTGGCGGAGCTGCGCGCGGGGGATCAATCGTGGACGCTGGTGGCCGAGGGCAAGAGAAGCGGTCAGCCGCGCGAGGTGCGGGCGGCGGTCCTGCAACTGAATCACTATCTTTCCCTGTTGCCACCGGGCAAGCCGGGCTACGGCTTGGTCATCGCGCCGTTCATTTCGGAGCAGTCGGCGCGGATTTGCACAGAGGCCGGCGTCGGCTACGCGGATCTGGCTGGGAACGCGCGGTTGTCGTTCGACCGGATTTTCATCGAGAAACGGGTGGCGGGAAATCCCGTGAGCGAGAAGCGGGAGGCGCGTTCGGTTTTTTCTCCCAAGGCGACGCGGGTGCTGCGGGTGCTGCTGCAAGGACCGCTGAAAGCATGGAAGGTGAAGGATCTAGCTGCGGCGGCGGAGGTGAGCCTCGGCCATGTGAGCGCGGTGCGGCAGCAGCTTTTGGCTCGGGAATGGGCGGCGGAGGAAGACGAGGGCCTGCGGATCACCCGGCCGGACGCGTTGCTGGACGCATGGGCGGCGGCGGATCGCTGGGAGGATCGGACGGAAACGCGGGAGTATTCCCTGCTAGAGTATGATCCAGACAAGGTTGCTGCGAAATTGGAAGAATCGCTCGGTGGGAGGAAGCATGCTTTCACGCAATGGTTCGGAGCCTTTCTGCGGCAACCCTACACACTCCCGGCGCTGACGACGGTCTATGTGGAGAACTTTCCGGATGAAGAACTTTTTAAAAAACAATTCCACGCCCGGCGGGTGGATGGCGGTGGGAGGCTGCGGCTGGTGAAGCCCAAGGATGAGGGAGTTTTCCAGTGCCTCCAGACGGTCAAGGGGCGACAAGTCGTTTGCGATGTGCAGCTCTGTCTGGATGTGATCAAGGCAGGCTTGCGCGGTGACGAGGCGGCGGCCGAGTTACGAGAAGCGGAGAATTTTTCGGGAGGTTGGAAATGAGCGACTACGGCTGGCAGTCCCATCCATCAGGTGGCTTGGCAGCAACGGAGAAAGCATTGTTCGAGGCATGGGATGCGCTGGAGAAGTTTCGCGGAGACCTCGTGGTGGTGGGTGGTCTGGCCGTCCACTATCACACCCGCGACAAGGTGAATCCCGTCTATTTCGGAGCGCCGACGCTGGATGTCGATTTCGGGATCAGTTTGGGAACCGACGCCGGGATGAAAGGCACAGTCCAATTCGACCTGCTGCAAGCGGGCTATGAAAGTGTTGGGGATCGGATGGTCAAAACGCTGGAGAAGGGTGAAAAACTCTACATCGATTTCCTGACCGAACATCCGCCTCGGGAACAAGGCTCCCGGAATGTTAGTGACATCACGGCCTCGATTTGTCCGGGGATCAACCGGGCGCTCGAGGTGAGGGAATATACAGAAATCAACGGGATCGACCGCCTCGGTGACCCACGGAATTTCCGCATTCCCGTTTGTGGTATCGGTCCCTTGCTGGTTCTTAAGCTCAATGCCTTTGCCAAACGGCAGAATGAAAAGAAGGCAAAGGATGCCTACGACATTCTGGTGGTGGTGAGTTCCTATTCGCGAGGAGCCGCCGCCGCGATCGAAGCGTTCGAGATCGAGAAGCAGGTAAACAATCCGGCAATGGCGGTCGCGCTTGAAACGCTAACACGTGATTTCATCCACCCGGACGGACTGGGTCCACGTCTCGCACTTCAGTTCCGTTTTGGTTCGGATCAGGACGAGGAACAAAGTCTGCGTTTGCAAACGGATCTTGTCGCGATTGCGCAAGCGTTACTTAGAGAATAAATATGTCTAACTCCTACACCGAAGACCACCTCGTCGAGCAACCGGCGATCCAGCTCATGCAGCACGAGCTGGGTTGGGATGTGGTGAATTGCTGGGACGAGTGGAACCTTCTTCGCCAAGGCGACGAAGGCCAGGGCGGTGGCTTGAGTGCGCTGGGTCGTGAGGGAAAGCGGGAAGTAGTTTTGACGGAGCGTTTGAAGTCGGCGCTGCTGCGCTTAAATCCAGATTTGCCGATGGAGGCGATTGATGGGGCGGTGGAGGAGATTTCCCGAGATCGGTCGGCGTTGAGTCTGGTGGAGGCGAACCGGGAGATCGACAAGCACCTCAAAGGCGGGGTGAAGGTTTCGTTTCCAGATGTAGAGAACGGCGGGCAGTGGACGGAAATGGTGCGGGTGATCGACTGGCAGCAGCCGGAGAACAATGATTTCTTGCTGGCCTCGCAGTTGTGGGTGGCGGGTGAACTCTATCTGAAGCGGTCGGATTTGGTGGGATTCGTGAACGGGCTGCCGCTGGTGCTGATCGAGCTGAAGAAGCCGGGCGTGAACGTGCGCGAGGCATTCGACAAGAATCTCTGCGACTACAAGGAAACGATCCCGCAGCTTTTCCACTACAACGCGCTGCTGCTGGTCTCCAACGGCGTGCAGAGCAAGATCGGCAGCCTGACGGCGAAGTGGGAGCATTTCGGCGATTGGAAGAAGGCGGCGAGCGAGGAGGAAGTTTCCGAGATCTCGCTGGAGACGCTGCTGCGCGGGACTTGTGAGAAGGGACGGCTGCTGGATCTGGTGGAAAACTTTATTAGGTTCGTGGACGGCAAAGGCGAGTCGAGCAAGTTGCTCGCTCGGAACCACCAGTTTCATGGCGTCAACCGTGCGATCAAATCTTTAGTGCGCCTTTGCCATCCAGAACCTACCCTCACCCCAGCCCTCTCCCAGGGGGAGAAGGAGGAAGAAGTCGGGAAGGCGACATCCCACGGAGAGAGGGGGAAAAAGTGTCGCACTATCGCGGTGGGTTTCAGGTCGCGGGGATGGTGGAGCGGGCGCGGGAACTGCGGGATAAGCAGACACCAGCAGAAGAGGTGCTCTGGGAATTATTGCGGAATCGTCAACTCGCGGGCGCGAAGTTCCGGCGGCAGCATCAGTTCGGGGATTACATTTGCGACTTCTACTGCCACGAGGCAGCTCTGGTAGTGGAGTGTGATGGGAAAGTCCACGATTCTGCAGAAGCGAAAGCCCATGACAAAAAACGCGACGCGTATTTGCAGTCGCAAGGATTGAAGGTAATCCGCTTCGAGAACCAGGCAGTGCTTCATCAAACCGAGAATGTGCTGTCAGCAATTGCCAAGGAACTCCCCTCTACCTCTGGGAGAGGGGCCGGGGGTGAGGGTTCGTGTTCAAAGAACCGAATAGGCGTCTTCTGGCATACCCAAGGATCCGGCAAGAGTTACTCCATGGTGTTTTTCGCGGAGAAAGTTTTTCGCAAGTTGAAGGGAAATTGGACATTTGTCGTGATCACGGACCGGATGGAACTGGATCGGCAAATTTACCAAACCTTCGCGGATTGCGGTGCCGCGACGGGCGGGCATTGCAAGGCATCAAGCGCCAGCCATCTGCGGGAACTGCTGCGGGCGGACCACCGCTATGTGTTCACGCTGATCCACAAGTTCCGCACGGAGCCGGGAACGCTGCATCCGGTGCTCTCGGAGCGGAATGACATCATCGTGCTGACGGACGAGGCACACCGCAGCCAATATGACACGCTGGCAATGAACATGCGCACGGCGTTGCCGAATGCGAAGTTCGTGGCTTTCACCGGGACGCCGCTGATCGCCGGAGAAGAGCGGACGCGGGAGGTCTTCGGCGATTATGTGAGCGTCTATAATTTCAGGCAGTCCGTGGAAGACGGGGCGACGGTGCCGCTGTTCTACGAGAACCGGACGCCGGAACTTCAGATCACGAACCCAGAGCTGAACGAGGAGATTTATCAAACCATCGAGGACGCCGGGCTGGACGACGACCAAGAGGAGAAGCTGAAGAAGGTGCTGGGCCAGCGCTATCACCTGATCACCCGCGATGACCGGCTGGACGCAGTGGCAAAAGACATCGTCCATCATTTCCTGAACCGCGGCTATCAGGGCAAGGCGATGGTTGTTTCCATCGACAAGCTGACGACGCTGCGGATGTATGAAAAGGTCCGCGCGGAGTGGGAGCGGGAAAAGCAACGCGTGCTAACAGCAGTGACCGGGATGGCGGGAAGTCATCCGGATTTCGCGAAGCTGAACGAGCGCCTGCGCAACCTGCAGGAGACGGACATGGCGGTGGTCGTCTCGCCGGGGCAGAATGAGATTTCCGAAATGAAGGAGAAGGGCTTCGACATCGTCCAGCACCGCGAGCGGATGGTGAAGGAGGATCTGGAGGAAAAATTCAAGAATCCGCAGGACCCGTTCCGCATGGTTTTCGTCTGCGCGATGTGGCTAACAGGATTCGACGCGCCGAGTTGCTCGACGCTGTATCTCGACAAGCCGATGCGTGGCCACACGCTGATGCAGACCATCGCCCGCGCGAACCGGGTGTATGGTGAGAAGGTAAACGGCCTGATCGTGGGCTACGCGAATGTTTTCCAAGAGCTGGAAAAAGCGCTGGCGATCTACGGCGCAGGCACCGGCGGCGGTGAGATGCCGGTGAAGGACAAGAAGGAATTGGTGAAGGCGCTGAGTATCGCGCTGGAGCAAGTGGCGGAGTACTGCCGGAAGCAGAACGTGGACGTGGAAGCGATTTTGACGAATTCCCATCTGCTGATCCCGGCGGTAAATCAGCTCTCGCGGACGGACGAGGTGATCGATTCATTCCTCGGTCAGGCGAACGACGTGGCGCGACTTTACAAGGCGGTGATGCCGGACCCGATTATTCCATTGTTAGCTCCGAAGGCGCAGTTGATCGCCGAGTTGGCGAAAGCGGTGCGAGCGACGAAGGAACCGGTGAACATCTCGGAGGTGATGGCAAAAATTTCCGGCGTGCTGGATGGCGCGATTGTCACGACCGCGAAGGAAGAACCGGGAGCACCTGCGAAGACAATTGATCTGAGCAAGATCGACTTCGAGGTACTGGAACGGAAGTTCGTTAGAAGCAAGACGAAGAACATCGAGGCGCAGCAACTCCGTGCCCTCATCGAGCGCAAGCTGGACAACCTGATCCGCCTGAACGCGAGCCGATATGATTTCCTCGACCGATTTCAGAAGATGATTGAGGCGTATAACAGCGGGGCGCTGAGCATCGAGGAGTTGTTCGCGGAATTGGTGACCTTTACCAAGGAACTCAGTGAGGAAGAACAAAGGCATTTGCGCGAGCAAGTGAGCGAAGAGGAGCTGGCAGTGTTCGACATCCTCACGCGCCCCGGTCCGGATCTAACTTCGCAGGAAATCGAAGCGATCAAGAAGGTCTGCCGGGATTTGTTAGCGAAGCTGAAGACCGAGCTGCTGGTTCTATCATGGCGGAACAAGCGCACGACACGCGCGGCAGTGAAGGTGGAAATTGAGAAGATGTTGGATTCCGGACTGCCGGAGAAATTCACAGCGGAGCTTTACGAGCAGAAATGCGGCGTGCTGTTCCAACATGTGCTGGAGAAGTATCCAGATCAAGGGACGAGTGTGTATGCGGGCGTGGCGTGAGGTAAATTGAATGAGGGGCAATGCTTCAATGAAGAGTCACCGTTAGAAAATACTCCACACCCGAGGAAATGATGGAAGGGATGAAAAACTTCGGTTCGTAAAATCACACGTTGAAGCGGAACTCCACCACGTCGCCGTCCTTCATGACGTATTGTTTTCCTTCGATCCGGACTTTGCCTGCCACTTTCGCGGCGGACATGGAACCGGCGGCGACGAGGTCGTCGTAATGCACGATTTCCGCAGCGATGAAGCCGCGCTCGAAGTCGGTGTGAATCACTCCGGCGGCAGCGGGTGCTTTGTCGCCGGCGATGATGGTCCAAGCGCGGGTTTCCTGCACGCCTGTCGTTAGATAGGTGCGGAGACCGAGAAGATGATAGACGCCTCGGATCAGCGCGGAGACGCCGGAATCCGTCACGCCCATATCTGCTAGAAATTCGTTCGCTTCCTCGACTGGCATGTCGCTGAGTTCCTCCTCGATGCGGGCGGAAATGACCACGGCTTCCGAGCCAGTGTGCTCTGCGGCAAACTTGCGGACGCGGGCCACTTGGGCATGTGAATCCGGATTTTCAATCGCTCCGGCCAATTCATCTTCCGCGACGTTGCAGGCGTAGATGGTCTTTTTGGAGGAGAGCAGGAAAAACTCCTTCACGATGGCCTTATCGTCGTCGCTGAAGTCGATGGTCAACGCCGGTTTTCCTTGATCGAGGTGCGGCATGATGATGTCGATGAGCTCGACTTCTTTTTTCGCTTCTTTGTCACCACCCTTCGCCTTTTTTTCGCGCGAGTGGCGGCGTTTTTCGAGTGATCCCATATCGGCGAGGATCAGCTCGGAATTGATGATCTCGATGTCGCGGATCGGATCGACGGAGCCGAGTTCGTGAATGATATCGTCGTTTTCAAAACAACGGACCACTTGGACGATGGCGTCGGTTTCCCGGATGTTTGCGAGGAACTGGTTGCCCAGCCCTGCGCCCTCAGATGCGCCTTTGACCAGCCCGGCGATATCGACGAACTCAATCGCGGTCGGTACTAGTTTGTGTGAGTTGGAAATTTTCGAAAGCACGGCCAGCCGCGGGTCCGGCACGCTGACGATGCCGACGTTCGGATCGATGGTGCAGAATGGAAAGTTCGCCGCCATCGCCTTGCGGGTGCGGGTCACAGCGTTGAAGAGTGTCGATTTCCCGACGTTGGGTAGTCCTACGATTCCGGCCTTGAGCATTGCGGCGGGAGGGTGGCGGAGGACAAGGCGGCAGGACGAGAAAAAACTTCGGGTCAGGAGAAATCTGCGGGGCGAATGCTCTACCGGAAGGGTGCCTAGTATCGCGTAAAATTCAAAGTGACGGACAGGTTGGCATAACGTGGTTGCGGCGTCTCGCCGCAATGGAATCACTCTTGAAGACGGAACACCGGATCAACGCAGCAACCACGACCATCTCTCCACCCAGTATATTAAAATCTGGGTATGCACTTTAGTCCCCTTACCACCACATGTAGGTTCTAGGGATGGGTGACTATCCGCAAACGGCTGGTTCAAGATCGCGCCTTTATAAGTTTCTTTTCCAAGAGATCACGACGGCAGCGTTTCCTCGATGAGTTCACACGTATTTTCGATCCAGTCCGTCTTTCCAAATCGCAAAGCGATTTCCTTTGCGCGTTCCCTAACGTTTTGATTTTCTATCAGAAAATTGAGTTTTTCTGCGATGCGCTTTGCCTTGAACTGTTTGGGATACAAGCCATCGCCTACGCCGAGGTCTTTCACGCGGCTGAGTGTGTCGAGCTGGTCGTGCGCCATCGGCTGAATCAGATGAGGGATGCCCGCTTGCAAGGTTTGGGCACAGGTGCCGATGCCACCATGATAGACCATGGCTGCGGCGCGTGGCAGCACTTCACTGAACGGGATGTAGGAAAAATGCCGAATCTCAGGTGGAAGATTCGTGGGGATTGTCTCGTGAAAAGGAGTGAGCAGGATGCCTCTGCGATCTATCAGTTTTAACGCCTTCACCGCCTCTTGGAAAAATGCAGTGCCATGCTTCATCGCGCTGCCGGGAGTGAAAATCACCGGAGAGTCACCGAATGATAGAAACTCCTCTAACTCCGCCGGCAGCTCGCGCATGCCTTTTTCATCAAACAATGGAAATCCCGTCAGTCGCGTCTGCGGTGGCCAATCCGGTTGCGGCGCGGCGAACCAATCCGGAAACAGTGCGATCACCCGCGTCGGTGAATGCCACCACTCCGCTAAGATGTGTCGCGCGGGCAGCAGCCCCACCTCACGCCGGAATCGGTTGAACTCTGGACAAATCAACTTATCTAACACCTTGCCCGCGATTTTCCATTGCAGAGTTTTGAGAAACTTGGGCGCGCTCTGGCCGATCTGCATGCCATGTAAAATCGGCTGTCGATATGCACTCGGGAAAAGCGCGGGGGCGAGATGCACCGTGATCATCGGAATTCCTAACAAATCACTCGCATTGCGCGCGCCGAATGCTAGCGAGCTGCAAAGCATCAGCGTTTTTCCGGGAAGGTTCAACTCACGGGCGTATTCCAAAATCAACCCATAACTCGGGTTTACCGCATGTTTGATCACGGTCGGCAGCGCTTTGATCGGACGCCATAAGTTAGAGTCATCTTGCACCGTTTGGAATCTTTCCGCGCTTCCAAGTTCGCGGGACTCGAAGCCCGCTTGATCGATCAAACCCTTAAATTGCCCGCTGGTGATGAAAAAGATTTCATGTCCGCGCGCCTGCAAGGCCAAGCCGAGACGGACAAACGGGTGCACGTCTCCGGCACTGCCGATGGTGTAGATAAGAACGCGCATCTATCTCAGCCACACGGATTTCAGATAGGCATCGCCGCTGAAATCCGCCGGCATATCGGAATGGCGGGCGCTCATCGGGCGGTGGATCGCACTGCGGAGTTGGCGTTGGAAATCGTTGAGCGGAAGGTTCCGGCAGTTCGTGGAACAGAGCAGCCAGCCGTCGGGTGTTAGGAGATCGGCGGCGAGGGCGGAAAGCTCGCCGAAGTTTTCCTCCACGCGGAAGACCTTGCCCTTTTCATCGCGCGAAAAAGTTGGCGGATCGAGCACAATACCATCGAAGGTGCGGCCTTGTTTCGCGAAACGCTTCAGCCAGTGAAACGTATCGCCTTTGCAGAAATGATGGACTGCGGGATCGAGACCGTTGTGGGAGAAATTTCGCTTCGCCCAATCGAGATAGGGTTGTGATAGATCGAGTGTTGTTGTCTCCGCACCCGCCATCGCGGCGGAGACAGAGAAGGCACCGGTGTAGGCGAAGGTATTGAGCACGCGTTTCCCCGGAGCCATGAGCTTGCGGACTTCGGCACGGTTGTCGCGTTGATCGAGGAATATTCCCTGCGAGTAGCCAGACTGGAATGAGATTTCTAACTGGATACCATTTTCCCGGATGAGAAATGGCCCGTCTGTTTCTGGTCCGCAGAGGTGGGTGGGGGATTCCTTCTTGTGTTGATCTAACCGTTTCCAATAGCAGGAGACGCCCTGATCACGAAGCCACGCGCGAATAGTCAGGTCGAGGTTGTTATCTGGCGTGGATACTAACCAGCGCCCGGCGAATGTTTCCAAGATCAAACCCGGCAGACCATCGCCGCTGCCGTCGATGAGGCGCACGGCGTCGGTTTCCGAGTCGAGGAGACTGGCGCGTTTGGCAACGGCATTTTGGAGAAGATGTTGCATGACGAGCGGTGACGTTATGCGCCGATCCCACTCCCGACGAGCCTCTTATGATTGCAAGTGCTTGAGCAAAACCTTCGTTACGGCTAAATTCATCGACGGAGAGTATTGCCAACTTTCGGAATATTCCTAAAGCTTCACAGGTAATGAGCCCACTCAACGATCTTCTCACCGCCGCAGTTGCCGATGGCAGCCTTTTGGATTCCGCTAAAATCAATATCCAGTCGCTCCTGAAGGGCACGACAAGCGAGATCGCGCCGAAAGTGGTCGAGGAGCTTGGGGATGCCGGGGCCTGGGAAGAACTCAACGATCGGTTTTTTAAAACCCTCGCTTTCGGCACCGGCGGCCTGCGCGGACGGACCATCGGGCGCGTGGTGACCAAGGCGGAGCAAGGCAATGGCGGGCCGAACGGGCGTCCAGAGCATCCCTGCGTGGGGACAGCGACGATGAATTTCTACAACCTCAGCCGCGCCGTGAGGGGACTGATCGCCTACGCGAAACAATTCGCGGGGCCAAGCCGCAAGCCGGTGCTCGTCTTCGCTCACGACACCCGCCATTTTTCACGAGATTTTGCGGAATTCTGCGCGAAAACCTGCTCGGAGCTCGGCTGCGATGCTTATCTCTTCGAAGGGCCCCGCGCCACTCCGCAGCTTTCCTTTGCCGTGCGCGAACTCCGCGCCGATGGGGGGGTGGTTCTAACGGCATCCCACAATCCCGCCCACGATAATGGCTTCAAGGCCTACTTCAATGACGGTGCCCAGATCGTCGATCCCCATGCGACCGCGATTATCCATGAGGTGAACGCTATCACCAGCGAGCGCTATGAGGCGGTTCCCGAATCCGAGCGAGGCACGATCACTCTGTTAGGCGCGGAGATGGATGCGCTTTACATCACTCGTTTGAAAACTCTCTTGCTTCAGCCCTCCTTACTTGAAGGCGCGGCTACCAAAATTGTCTTCACTAACCTCCACGGCACGGGCGGGCACATCAACGTGCCGATGCTCCGCGGTCTCGGCTTCGATGTGCTAACAGTTTCCGAGCAGGACATTCAAGACGGCCGCTTCCCCACCGTGGAATCACCGAACCCGGAGAATGGCCCCGCCCTGCAAATGGGCATCGACCTCGCAGAAAAATCCGGCGCGGAAATCGTTATTGGCACAGATCCCGATGCGGACCGCATGGGCGTGGCCGTCCGCGATACTGCCGGGAAAATGGTGCTGCTCACCGGAAATCAAATCGGCTCGCTGATGGCATGGTATCGCTTGAAAACCTGCTTCGAGCTCGGCTGGCTCACCAATGCGAACCGCAGTCGCGCGGTGCTCGTGAAAACCTATGTCACCACCGAACTTCAACATGCCATCGCGGATGGCTTTGGCGTTGGGATTGTGGACACGCTCACGGGATTCAAATACATCGCGGGTAAGTTGCGGAAATATGAAGATGCCATTCCTGCCGATAAAAAAGGCGATTACCGTTCACTAACGGAATCCCAAACTCGCGCGCTGCGTCTTGAATACTCGCGCTTCTTCGTGTTCGGCGGCGAGGAAAGCTACGGCTACCTCGGCTCCGATGCGATCCGCGATAAGGATGCAAACGGCGCGACGTTGATGTTCGCTGAAGTCGCCGCCTATGCGAAATCTATCGGTAAAACACTCACGGAGCTGATGGACGATGTTTACACCGAATACGGCTACTATTTAGAAATCGGAAAATCCCTCGTCATGGAAGGTGCCGATGGCGCGGCCAAGATCGCCGCGCTCGCCCAATCCTATGCCGAGAATCCGCCCACCGAAGTCGATGGCTCCGCCGTGCTCCGCATCCGGGATTTCGCGAAGCAGGATCTCTTCGACCAAGAAGGCGATCTCTTGCCCAAAGAAAAAATGCTGTTCGTCGATCTCGAAGACGGCCGCTCCTTCGCCGTCCGCCCCTCCGGCACCGAGCCGAAGATCAAGTTCTATCTTTTCGGTAAACACGCACCTGGCGGTGATCTAGCCGCGAATAAATCTGCCGTAAAAACCGGCCTTGCAAATCTCTGGAGCTGGATCGAAGCAGACGCCGCGAATCGCTAATCAGGGAGCCCGTAATGGGTTCCGCAAGTGAACGAATTTGTCGGCATGGGCGATGATGAAAATTTTGCGGAAATTGTTTTAAATAGCGCTTAGAAAGGGAGTCTCGCGCGGGGGCGCGGGGTTGCATCAATTCTCGGATTTTTGAATTGATAGAGTCATACAAAATTATGCAAATATTTTTCCTAATCGCTACCTATCACTCACTCGATTCCACTCCCTCTCGCAATTGCTGGAAGACGTATTCTTCGCGCCGATTTTGCAAGCACTCCAGACCCACGGCATCCCCCCACCCCCGGCCCCACTCGATCCAACTACTTCGATTCCCTCGCTGGTCGCGGGCATGTGCTGCTTCGATCCTTGCCTTCCTCGATCATTTTCGATCAAATGGCGCATGCGTTTACCCAAACTTTTTCTAGCAGGATTTATTCCACTTCTTCTCAATAGTTGTGGCGGCGGTTACGGCAGCGTGGGGCTTAACGCGGCGCCGAAAATCGTGAATGTCTCGTCCTACGATCCGAAAGAAAGACAACGCTCCGGTGATTCATTTTCCTCCACCGATGTCTCTGCCCTCAAACGCAACGGCGCGCATGGCTTGATCGCACGTTGCGGCAAGGGCCTCGTGTTAGATGACAAATGCGCGGACTTTCTCAGTGCCGCCCACCGCGAAGGAATGAGGCTCGGCACCTACTATTTCGTTCTGAAATCCTCCAGCCCGGTCGCCCAAGCGGACCAATACATCGACCGACTCCGGCAGATCTCGCCCGGAAGGAAAGTGCTACTCGTCGGCGACTTCGATACCAAGTCCACACCCGCGGATTTAGTGGCTTTCATCGACCGCGTCGAGCAACGCACCGGCGTGCTACCCGTGATCTATCTGGAAAATAGCGACCGCCTCCGCAGCTCGCTTTGCTGTGCCTCATCCTCGCAGAAAAACCGCATCCGCCAATGCCCTTATTGGCTCGCGCTCTACTCGAACTCTTCCGCTTTCGAAACACCGAAACAACTCATGAGTGCCTACGGCGTCTGGAAGGACTGGGCCATCTGGCAATACGCCGGCGTCGAGTGGTCCGGCAGATCGGTTTCAAAACATTACCATCACGGGCCATGGAAATCGCCCACATACTTTGGCTCGATGGATCGCCCGTTAGAGCACAACGCCTTCAACGGCTCGCTCGATGAGTTAGACGAATTTTGGGAAAAGCACTCATGGGAGGTGCATTGATTTCCTTCGCGACCTCTGCGGATGCTAGGTTGAACTGAAGAACAGGCAGAAATGCCTGTGTCACGCGGGGTTTACCCAACGTATTGACGTCTGGCGGCCACTCCGCCACTCTGCGCCCATGAACGCAGCGCCAGTCGTCGGAATCATCATGGGAAGCACGTCGGATTGGCCGACGATGGAGCACGCTGCCCGCACCTTGCGCGACTTCGGCGTGGCTTGGGAAGCGGAGGTCGTGAGCGCTCACCGTACGCCGGATAAGCTGGTTTCTTACGCGGAAACGGCCCGCGGCCGGGGGCTAAAATGCATCATCGCCGGAGCCGGGGGTGCCGCGCATTTGCCGGGAATGACGGCTGCCATCACCGATATCCCGGTGCTCGGCGTGCCGGTGGAATCGAAGGCGCTGCAAGGGGTGGATTCACTCCTTTCGATTGTCCAAATGCCCGCCGGAATCCCGACCGCCACCTTCGCCATCGGTAAGGCTGGCTCGATCAATGCCGCACTTTTCGCGGTAGCCATGCTCGCGAATGAAAACTCAGAACTCGCGGGAAAACTCGCGGAGTTTCGCAAAAATCAGACCGCTGCCGTGAAATCCGCCGTGCTCCCTTCTCTCGATCCCATTGACTGATTTCATGCCTTCTTCTCTTCCTCTACACGCGCCGCATTGTGTCGTCGGCGTCATCGGTGGTGGCCAGCTCGGCCGCATGATCGCTCTCGCCGCCCGGCGTCTGGGCGTGCGCACGGTCATCTGGACCGGCGGGCTTGAGGCTCCAGCCGTGGAATGCGCCGATGAGGTGATCGACCTCCCATTCGACGATCCAGATGCGCTCCATGATTTCTGCAGCCGCGTGACAGTTTCGACCGTGGAGTTTGAAAACATCCCGTGCCACACGTTAGAAAAAGTTGCCAAATGCACCGGACTCTATCCATCGCCGCACGCCATCTGCATCTGTCAGAACCGCGAGCGTGAGAAAAATTTCCTGCGTGAAAATAACATTCCGCACACCTGGTTCGCCGTGATCTCCAGCGCGTTAGATCTCGCTGTGGCGATGAAAGAACTCAGCGGCCCCGGCGTCCTCAAAACTGCGGATTTCGGTTACGATGGCAAGGGCCAGCTCAAGCTCGAAGGCGATGAAAATCCGGAAAAAATCTGGGCCGCATTCGATGCGCCGCGTGCGGTGTTAGAGGCTTGGGTGCCCTTCGAAAAGGAGCTTTCCGTCATGGCAGCGCGCGGGGCAGATGGCATCACCGTGACCTACGATCCTTCGGAAAACCGTCACCGCCACCATATTTTGGATGTCTCTATTGTCCCGGCTCGCATCTCCCCGGCAGTCGCTTTGGAAGCCGCTGCCATCGCTCGCCGCGTGGCAGAAGCACTCGACTATCGCGGGATCCTCGGCGTGGAATTTTTTCTGAAATCGGATGGCACCTTGCTTGTGAATGAAATGGCCCCTCGCCCGCACAACTCGGGCCACCACACGCTGGATGCTTGCGCGACTTCACAATTTGAGCAACAGCTCCGCGCTGTGATCGGACTTCCGTTAGGGTCCACGCGTTTGCTTTCGCCGGTGGTGATGCTTAATTTGTTAGGCGATATGTGGCCGGAGGAAATGACCCCGCCGGACTGGTTGCCCTTGTTCGAGGACGGCGAAGCAAGCCTGCACCTCTACGGCAAGCGCCACGCCAGAGGACGCCGGAAAATGGGCCACGTCAATTTCCTCGGAGCTACCGTAGAGAAGGCTCTCGCCCGCGCCGAGGCAATGAAGTCGCTTTGGCTGGGCTGAGAAGTTAGAAAAGCATTACCTAACAATTTATCGGGCCGATTCATGGACACGCATTCAGACATCGTTACCGTCACTCTGAATCCGGCCATCGATCAGACCGTTTTCCTCGATCGCCTTCAGGTCGGCAGCGTCAACCGGAGCAGCGATTCCCACCGCCAGCCCGGCGGCAAGGGGGTCAATGTCTCCGCCATGCTCGGTGCTTATGGTATTCCCACCACCGCCACGGGATTTCTCGGCATCGAGAACCCGCGCCTTTTCAAAGAGCTCTTCAAAAATAGAACGATCCGTGATGAATTCGTCTGGATCAATGGCGAGACACGCACGGGAATCAAGATCGTCGATCAATCATCTAACGAAACGACGGACCTCAATTTCCCAGGCCTCGCACCATCCCTTTCCGATCTCCAACAGCTCCGCGAAAAACTCCTCAAGCTGATCAAGCCCGGACGTTGGTTTGTCATCGCGGGAAGTCTGCCAGAAGGGGTCCGCTTGGACTTCTTTCAGGAAATCCTCGCCCTCCTCAAAACCGGCGGCGCAAAAATCGCCGCCGATACCAGCGGCGAAGCCTTGAGAATTGCAATCGAGTCCGGCGCGGATTTGATCAAGCCGAACCACCACGAACTCGCAGAATACCTCGGCCAAGACTTGCCGAACATTGCCTCATGCGCCGCAGCCGCCACTCGCCTCCAGCTTGAAAAAGTTCCGCACGTCATACTCTCGCTCGGCAGCCAGGGCGCACTCTTCATCACTCCCGAAACGGCTCTCATAGCGTCGGCTCCTCCCGTGAAAGTCATCAGCACCGTCGGCGCCGGAGATTCGATGTTAGCAGGTTACCTCGCAGGTCTAACCACAGGCCACAACGCCACGGATTGCGCGAGACTCGCCACCGTCTTCGCCTGGTGTGCCCTGGAAAACGCCCACCGCGACCTACCCTCTCCCGCAGAGATTTCAAAACGGCTCCCCCTCATCGAATTCCGCCCACTTTCTGAAATATCGAATCGTTTCCTCTAACGTGGTTGCTGCGTCTCGCAGCAAAGTCGCCTCAACTTAATCAAGAAAAGAAAATAGAACCACCGATGGACACAGATAAACGCAGATAAAGAGGTATTTACTGTGTTTTTCATCTGCGTTCATCTTGTTCATCTGTGGTTTGAAAATCTTATCCTGACAGTATTGGGCGTCGCCTTTGTAACGGCGCGTCTATGACCGTCGCTAATTGAAAAACGCCGCCGGACTTACGTGCAACCACCTCCCCCTTCTGACACTTCACCAGCCCGACGCTCACAGAGCGCCGCTACATTCGGTCCACACGCCATGAAACGCCCGGGCGCGGGCGTACCCAGCCCCGGGACAATCTCTAAACCATAAAAATTCCCCAGCTCCAGATTTACCGCTTGGCTCGCCAGCGTTAACACTCTATCAAGTGATTCATGAACGAGGTCGCTAAAATCCTTATTTCCGTATCGGGTTTTACCCTGATCACCGACCGGTCGATTAACACCCTCCAAACCCAACTGATCATCCAACGATTATTTTAGAAAAAGAAACTCAAAGACTTTCGCTTTCCAGTCGCTAGACCTAAACTCGCCCACTACATTTATCACCACAATACCATGGCAGCCGTCCCCAAGAAAGTAGCAGAACGAATTGTCGCAGGTTTGAAGAGATTCCAGCCCATCCTCGCTTCGGCGAAGACACGGGATGTCGGCGAGTCGGACACTGTGACGATCATCGTCGATATGCTCGCAGAGATTTTCGGATACGACAAGTATTCGGAGATTACATCCGAGTATGCTATCCGTGGCACTTATTGCGATCTTGCCATTAAGCTCGAAGGCACGTTGCAGACACTAATCGAGGTTAAGGCTATTGGGATAGATCTGAAGGACGCCCATGTGAAGCAGGCGGTTGATTACGCGGCGAACCAAGGAGTGGATTGGGTGCTTCTCACGAACGGAATTACATGGAGGGTTTACCGCATTGTCTTCGCGAAGCCGATCGCTCATGAGCTGGTGATCGACATCGACTTCTGCGCCCTCAATTCACGCACCGCCGGAGACGTTGAGTTGCTGTATCTGTGGTGCAAGGAGGGATGGCAGCGTTCCGTTCTCGGAGATTTTCACACGCAGAAGCAGGCATTGAGCAGATTTTTTATCGGTGCCATGATCCTGACTCCTCCCGTCCTTGACGTGATCCGGCGCGAGCTACGCCGAGTTTCGCCCGACGTGAAGATTGAGACGGATCAAATTCGTAGTGTCCTTGCAGCCGAGGTCATCAAGCGCGAGGTCATGGAGGGCGAGAAGGCTGATGAGGCGCGAAAGAAGATTGCGAAGGCGGCAAGTAAGGCTCTGAAAGCCGCTACCACCAAGAAGGCCGCTAGCAGCCCTGATATTTTGCCACCTTCGGGACTCGTAGAACCCGCGCTAACGGAAGAAGAAGCCTAACTCTACTTTGTTATTTAAGTAAGATCTTCGTCAGGCCACAATATCGGGCGGGTGGTTCGGGTTTTACGTCGTCGCCGGGTCTGGTCTTTTTGGC
This sequence comes from Akkermansiaceae bacterium, assembly GCA_043758615.1. GTDB lineage: Bacteria > Verrucomicrobiota > Verrucomicrobiia > Verrucomicrobiales > Akkermansiaceae > Luteolibacter. The sequence continues at coordinate 2 of JAYVNE010000169.1, read as the reverse complement.
GT
>JAYVNE010000168.1:0-3825 GCA_043758615.1 Akkermansiaceae bacterium | reverse complement strand
TCTGATGGCGGGAAAATCAGGGCCGAGCACTTCCAGTGGGTGGACCTAAACTCCGACGGTTATCTCGATCTAGTAGTCCATACCACCGACTACGGACGTCTCTACGATCTTGCTACCGGCGCGCTGTTGATAGGCGGTAATACGGGCATCGCTTATCTGAGTAAGGGCATCAATGGACCCGGATGGACGAGGGATGACTCCAGAAAAATCCCTGAACCTTTAATGGTCGATCAACAAGATGTGGGCAGGAGACTTTTGGACTTGGATGGGAATGGGTTGCTGGACATGGCGGAGGCCTCTCTCAGTTCGGCTGGAGTTACCTCAAAAACCTATCAGATGACCGACGGCGGGAGCTATCGCTGGAATTCAGCCCCTGGCTCGCAAACCCCTCCAGCATCCCCCTATAATTTTCCGGTTGCCTTGGCCAAGTTGAGCAACGGTTACGACCAAGGAGTTTTAGTAATGGATGTGAACGGGGACGGAATGGCCGATCTGCTGCAATCCCAGACCGTAGGCTCTGACAACGTTCAAAACACATGGTTAAATCAGGGGGGCAGGACCTCGACACCATGGCAGAGCGAAATTGGCAAGTATCGCATGAGCTATTTCCTGCACAACGAATCCAATGACAGTCGCATTCCTTTTGGCTTCGAAGTTGCGGATCTCAATGGTGATGGGCTGCCAGATATTCTCTATTCTGACGCTAACGGTCGCTACAATGATCTCACCTCCCGCTCTACGGGAGATTATAATCTGGCGATTCTTAACACCGGAAATGGCTGGCAAAACCGCTCCGCTTGGGGTCTTCCTGGCTCCGAACGCATTTACTCCAGCGATGGTGAACGCACCGGTGGCAGACGCAGGGCGAAACTCCTGGATCTCAATGGCGATGGTTTCCCGGACCTCATCACCGGATTGCTCTATACCACTCCGAAAGTCTGGTATAACAACTGCCGCCCTGAAGTGCTGAAATCCGTCACCGATGGCTTTGGCTCCACGCTCACGGTGAACTACAATCGCCTCAACGATCCGTCTCCGATTCCCGGCTTCAACAGCCGCGTCTATCAAAAAAACTTCGGCACGATGCCCGCGGGCCATGCCTCGATCATCGACTCGCGCTTAGTCGTTTCCAGTTATTCCGAACCCAATGGGAGCGGCGGCGCCAATACCAAATACCAACGCTACGGGGATCTCCGCTACGACCGTTTCAACGAAGCTTCTCTCGGCTTCGGCTGGATCGAGGCGATGGACTCATACACCGGCCAGGTAAGTCGCACGGAAACCCGCCGGGACTTCCCCTTTGGTGGCAGCCCGATATTCACCGGGACCACGGTGCTTGTCACCTCTGCGGATTTGAACGCCACCCGCCTGCCCGGTGTAACGGTGGGCCCCAAATGCCTTTCCACCGAGACGGCCACCTACGCCGAACTCCCTTCCACCGTGGGACAAGGCGGCACCATTCGCAGGCCGGTGCAGATTGGCTCGATCAAGACGCTTTGCGATTTGAAGGGCGGCGTGATTTCCACCACCACCACCACTCAGAATCTTGCGGATTTTGATGCCTATGGCTTTGTGAAAAAATCCACCATCACGTCCCTTGATGGCAGCAAGGTCATCACGACGAATACGTTCAACCATGTCATCGATCCCACGAAATGGTATCTGGGCCGCCTTTCCAGCTCCACGGTGACCAAAACCGGCGCGGGAAAGCCAAGCATCACCAAAACCTCATCCTTCAAGTATCACTCGACCACCGGCCTGCTAGTCACCGAAACCGTCGAGCCGGGAAACACCCTCTCCGTTTCCAAAAATTACACCCACGACGGCTTTGGGAATGTGATCAGCACCACGGTTTCCGCCGCCGGAGAAACCCCACGCACTGCCACCAGCGGCTATGATTCCGCAGGTCGCTTCCTTCTCTGGCAGAAAAACGCCCTGAATCAAACGGCATCGAATACGTATGACACCCAGCGCGCCCTGCTCCTTTCCACCACGGATATCGGCGGCCTCACCGCGCAGTTTTTCTACGATGCCTATGGCACGCTCATCCGAACGCTCTATCCGAATGGCACGGAGACCGGGGAAATCACCGGTTGGGCCACCAATGCCAGTCTCCCGGCCAATGTCTCGTCTTACCTGAGTGGCCAGATCAAGTTCTTCCGTGCCAAACAGTCCTCTGGCTCACCCAGCGCCAAGGTTTATCTGGACTCCCTTGGCCGTGAACTTTGCACAGAATCCACCGTCCTGCGGAATGCCAGCACCTCCAGTTACTCCTCAGCCTATTCGGTCACTCGCTACGATGCCCGCAACCGCAAGGACCGCGTCTCGGATACATTCGCCGCCGGGGAAACGCCGCAGTTCACCTTCATTTACTACGATTTCCTCAACCGCGTCATTAATACCGCCCACCCGGATAACACATCCGACTACGTGGCGGTCTTTAACAATTTCCCTCTCAACGGCCAGCCCATCAGTTATTCGAAAACCGTCAACCGCGATGGTAAGGCACTGGAACGTTGGGAAGATCTACACGGTCGCCTCATCCAATCCAGCGACCCTTCCGGCCAGATCACCACCTTCTCTCATGACCATGAAGGCAGACTGCTGAATGTGAAAATCGATGGGCAAACCCTGCTCACGAACACCTTTGACCTCTTTGGTAACAAAACCGCCGTAAACGAGGTGAATTCCGGCAGCTCCAGCTCCGTTTACAATCCTTATGGCGAGGTGAAATCCAGCACCAATGCCAAGGGCCAAACCACCTATTTTAACTACGACATTCTCGGCAGGCCGATCTCTATCAGTAAGCCCGAGGGCACCTATCAGACTTACTACGATGGAGCCATCGGCAATGGCAAAGGCAAAGCCTGGAAAACCACCGGGCCAGATGGCTACTCCGAGGAAGTCGTCTATGACGGCTACGGCAGAGCCATCAATACCCGCAAAACGCAGTTTGGCGAAACCTTCACCACCTCGAGCACTTTCGATGCCCTGGGCCGCGTTTATAGCGAGACCAATGCCGGCGGTCTCAGCGTGATCCACGATTACGATGCCTTCTCCTTCCCCGTCGCGCTCAGGATCGCCCCCGGCAGCCAGCCCGGTGCAGGAACCCTGCTCTGGCAGGCAGGCACCTTCGATTCCAAAGGCCGCTCCCTCACCCAGACGCTCGCGCAGGGCGTGAATGCCAGCGCCAGTTACGTGCCCACCACCGGCCAGCTCAGCAATCTCAGCGCCACCGATGGCTCTGGCGTTCTCATCCAAAATAAATCCTGCACTTGGGATAGTCTTGGGAATCTATCCAGTCGCAGTGACTCCATCGCCAAGCGTGTGGAATCTTTTGGTTACGATGCGCTCAACCGCGTCAGCAGCGCCAGCACCGTGCTCGGTGCCGGGGCCACCACCACCGCCCTGCCGCCACCGGAAACCTACAGCTATGCCACGAACGGCAATCTCCTCAGCAAAGCCGGTGCCAGCCTCACCTACGGCGGCAGCCGCCCCCACGCCGTAAGCTCCGCCACGATCAAGGGAGAACTCCGGAACTACACCTATGATGCCGCTGGCTACGTGACGAACGATAGCAAACGCGACTATGCTTGGTCCTCCTTCGGCCAGCTCCGCGCCCTCGATTACCTCGCAGCGCCCGCCCTCCAAAACCTAGCAGGCACCGAGATCTACGCCGCCGCCCGCGTGCAGACGGACTTCACCTTCGATGCCGGAGGAAACCGTGCCAAACAGCTCAAGAAACGCATCGCCTCCAACAGCAGCCGGGACTTAGAAGAAACCCTCTACCTCGGCAGTTACGAGCGAGAAATCCGCATGTCCCAG
>JAYVNE010000167.1:0-11749 GCA_043758615.1 Akkermansiaceae bacterium | reverse complement strand
TCGATCATTCCGTTTGGCCCGCCTAACACCTCGAAGCCCGCTTTTGAATAAACCCGCGCGAGCCACGCCGCCACTCCAATTCCGCCGGGCACACTGTCCAGCTCAGTCATGGCGAATCCCGTCTCCGTCAAAATCAAATCCGGGCGAATCACGCGGGGAAATTGTTCCGCTGTTGAGGCCTCGCGCTGCAAGTTTGCCAGCCATTCCGGCTTTCCCTCGTCGAGCAGTTCTGCCAACCACTCCGGGAGTTTTCCCGCAGCACTGCGCCGATAGAGGCCGTCGCAAGCCTGCTGAAATCTCGCTAACGGGTGCCCCAGCGCCATCATTTGCCGAGCCTCGGTCGCGGTCAGCTTCAAGGGCTCCGGAGACCAGCGCCACGCGCCTCCACCAAACAAACCACCTTCTGGCAGGCCATCGCGTAATTCAGAAAGACTCAAACCCATCCCGCGCCCAAGTTCCATGGCATTCGCCCGCTTGCCAAGGCGGATTCTTCCGGCTTGTGCGGAAAGCAGATTTCGCGCTCATTGGATCCAGTCACCCATGCCGAAGGCTCTACGCTACCTTTGTCCGTTTTGCGAAGCAGAAGTCGCAGTGGGCAAACCCTGCCCCGGCTGCTCCACAAAAGCCAAGAATTCCAAACCTTCTAAAAAATCTTGGGAACAGGACTCCTCTGCAGACGGACTCGATCTTCCCAGTGGCGACTTCGATTACGATGACTTCATCGCCTGCGAGTTCGGCAAAGCGCCGCATCACAAAATTGGAATCAAATGGTATTGGTGGATCCTCGCGATCGCCGTGCTGAGTGTGTTCGTCTATCGTATTTTCAGCTGAGGAATATTTTTTAGGCATGACAACTGCTCATGGGTTTGCCGTGGTGGCGCGTCTTTTATTCATTACCAGAAAATGCTTTTGATCCATCGCATCCTAGCCGAGGCATCATTGCTGCCGCCTGAACAACAAGTCGTGCTCGCTGCCGAGCGCCGCCAATTTTTGAAACGCCGATGGCGGGGGATCGCGGAAGACGGCACGGAGTTCGGGTTCGATCTCGAAAGCCGCCTAACCAATGGCGGTGTTATTTTCCAAACCGGTGACCGCGATTACATTGTCCGGCAGTTGCCCGAAATCGTCTATCAAGTTTCATGTAAAACTCCCGCTCAAGCGGCGCTCGTGGGGTGGAAAGTCGGCAATCTGCACCTTCCCGCACAGATATTGCAAAATGCGATCCTCGTTCTCCACGACGAAGCGATGACGCAGCTCCTCGAACGCGAAGAATGGGAATACTCGGAACCAGAAGTCATTTTCACTCCTATGAAGGCAGTGGCCCACACATGAGCCGGAGCGCGAATCGACATACTAAGCAATCTATCCAATTCTGCAAACCGTGCCGACCGACCCACAACTCTGGCTGCTTCAGGCTACCGACACCGCTTATCCCTCCGGTGCCTACGCGCATTCCTTTGGCCTAGAGGAGATGGTCGAATCCGGTGCCGTTAGAACAGCGCAGGATTTGGAGGATTTTCTTGAAAAACAAATTCTCCCCGCGCTCCTCACATTTGAAATTCCTTTCTTCGCACGCGCCCACGCCGCGGTTGTCTCGGGCGATCATGAAAGATTGTTAGAGTTTGATCAGGAGCTTGATGCTTGGCGAATCCCTGCGGAACTTCGTGATGCATCTCGGCGGATTGGCTCACAGCGCCTCAATTTATTGGTTCAGTTAGATTCCTCACCGATGATTTTGAGGCATCAGGAGCTCTCGCCACGCAGCCATCATTTGATTGTTACAGCGCTGGAGCTCTCCGGTCTGCCGCTCGCTCAGGCGGCCCGTGCCTTCGCGTTTCAATCCATCGCTGGCTTGACCGCCGCGTCCATGAAACTCATGCGGATCGGGCAGACATCCTGCCAGTTGATCGCACGCCGGACGCTCATCAAACTTGGTGAGAAAATCGACGATTCCCTTTCCCAACCGGTCGATGGTTGGTTCAATCCACTTCTCGAAATCGCCTCACTCCGACACGCCCGCGCCCATGCCCGACTCTTCATCTCTTAGCTCTAACAAGCGTCCGTTTCGTCTTGGTATTGGTGGCCCGGTCGGGTCCGGGAAAACGATGTGCGTATTGCGTCTCTGCCAGTGGTTGAAGGACGAAGTCTCGCTCGCGGTCATTACGAACGACATCTACACCCGCGAGGACGCCGAGTTTCTGCTGCGTGAAAATGTCCTGCCGATGGAACGCGTCACCGGCGTGGAAACCGGCGGCTGTCCCCACACCGCCATCCGCGATGACACGAGCATGAACATGGCGGCGGTGATCGATTTTGAGAATCGCATTCCAGGTCTGGAACTCATCTTGATCGAAAGTGGTGGAGATAATCTATCAGCAACTTTTTCGCCCGAATTGGTGGACGCCTATATCTATGTGATCGATGTGGCGGAGGGCGATAAAATCCCGCGCAAGGGTGGGCCCGCCATCCGCACAAGCGATCTGCTTTTAATCAATAAAACTGAGCTCGCCCCATACGTCGGGGCGGATCTCGAAGTCATGGCCCGCGATGCGAAAATGCAACGTGGGGCACGCCCCTTCCTTTTCGCCGATCTGAAATCTGAAAAGGGAAAGGATGATCTCCTCGCCTGGCTGAAACATGAATATTTGTTTGTTTGAACGGACCGCGAAATTTATTTCGCCAGTCGTGACTCCGCTTGCTAGAAAGACTTGCGAAATAAATTTCGCGGTCCGTTCGATGGCAGGCGGATCGATTTGGATGCGAGATTACCATGATCGCTTGATTCGAGATGAGCATCACTTTCATGATGCGAGGGTTTATATCAGGAATAATCCGATGAAGGCCGGCCTTTGTATAAAGCCGGAGGAATGGAGGTTTTCTAGCGCTGGGATGTCGTGGAAATCGGAAGCCGGTGGTGATTCCAAACTGGCGAAATAAATTTCGCGGTCCGTTTTATGAATGTCTCTGGCACCTCCCTATCAGGTCATCTACATCTCCGCTGCGAGTGCCGGGCAGATGGCGTGCCTATCATTTCTGAACAGAGTTTCCGCGCACCGATCCACCTGAGCAAATCCCATATCGACGAAGGTTGCCTCGTGCAGAGCATCGTCAATCCCACGGCCGGATTTTTCGATGGTGATCGTTTAGAATCTAACATACGCGTCGGTTCCGGAGCCCATCTGGTTCTCAGTACACCCTCCGCTTCGAGAGTCTATCGGGCACGTTCGGGAAAGGCCGCAGTGAGCTTGCAAAAATTCTATGTCGGGGAAAATGCCTCGCTCGAATGGATTCCCGAGCCTTTCATTCCTCACGCTGGCGCACGCTATGTGCAGCAAACGGAGATTTCTCTGCATCCTACCGCGAGTTTATTGTTTTTCGATTGGATCGCCCCAGGACGTGTCGCAATGGGGGAAACGTTCGCTTACGAGGAACTCCGATGGGAGTTGGACTTGTTACTCGATGAAAAGCTCATTGCCCGCGAGCGCTACCAATTACGTCCAGACGATCAGAGCATCGAAGCACTCCGCGCGAAATTTTCAGCCGCCCATTACCTCTCGGTGTATGCGGCTGGCGGAATGGCGAGGCATTGGCCCGCTGAAATGTTAGATTCGCTCACTGGCGACGATGTCTATCTGGGACACGGCCCACTCACAGGAGGGGTGTATTTGATCCGTGCTCTCTGCCGGGACAGCCTGTCCGCCCGAAAACTGATCGAAACTCTGCGTCCGCTGCTTTACACTTCTGCCGGGCTGCAGCCGCCAGCGCTCGGTCGGATTTTCTGTTAATTCGGAGAAATGAAAAGGCGCGGATTCATTCCTGAAATCCGCGCCTTATACATATCCCCTCGCGCGTGGGGTAGCACAACTTAAGCAAACTGGTTTCCCCCCGGAACCCGGGTTTGCTGGTAAGCTCGCACGAAGTTGTGGAAAAATTAGGCTGATCCTTCGGGTATGTAAATAATAAAGTTCCCAAAAATGAAACTCCGCATGCTCATTGGCAAAAGTAATGCAGCGAAGCCTCGATCGCTCCATGGCCGTGGGCGCTGGGTGCGATGAAACCGCCGTTGGAGTGGATTTTTTGATTCACTGCCATCACCGCATTTGAGGGACAGGCGGTCATTCCCGCGTTGGCGGGATCGAGCATTTCCAGGTCATTGTGGCTGTCCCCAATGGCGAATCGGCGACTCACAGGGATCTGATAGTGATTGGCGACGTGGGTAAGGCTGCTGCCCTTTTGAAAATCCCGGTGGCCGAAACGCAGGTAGATCGAGTTTCGTTGCCACGAGAAATGCGGCTCGCTTTCGATGATCGGAGTGATGTGATCCACGATCCATTCCATTTCCTCTTCCGTGCGCGAGATGATGCCAGCGGGGTCGCCGTCCATTTCGATCCATTGGGCTCCGGTATGTTCCTCTACTGACTGTCGGAGACGGGCGAGCAGCTTTTTCGACTTTTTGAAAAGCCCATGGATTTCCTTTTCGCAGCGCTTGTTCCACTTCGTTTCCGGAAGCCAACGACCGAAATTGTTAGGAAAGTAAATCTCCCGCTCGCGGGCGATGACCCAGTCGGGGAGGAACGGAAATTTGCTCTCCAAAAAGCCCTCGACCATCTGTGCCATGGAGCGCCCGGTATTGATGCCCCACACGATGCCCTGCTCCTCGCGTAGGATGCGGATGAGATCGAAAAACTCCGTGGGCACAGGCGGCGACCCGGACGGATGATGTAGCGTGCCATCGAAATCGAACGAGAGGATGGCGGATGCGGTGGGCGGGGCAGGAAGGGTGGTCATCGGTCTGAAAAACAGTGAAATCGCTGACGCAGGCTAGCCACAAACCGCACGAATGCTACCCCAAGATTGGCGTCAATACCAGTGGCTTTGCGTGGTGTCCATGTTTTCAGGGGCATACCTCGCACAGGCGGGCATATTTTGTGTATTGCGATGCACCATCCCATGTAATACGAACAAAACCACACAAATACTGGTTCTACGCATCCCCGACGACTTGGCCATGGAACTGGACGCCGATGCAGTGTGCGACGACAATTATAATTACCCCCTGACGACAATTAAAACTAACCCTAAACGAAGGGTGCACCACGAATCCTTGATTTGACAAGGATTTTCCCGAGAAGCGTGTGTCTATCAGGCGAGTTCGTGTGGGGCGTGCGGGGCCGAGATGACCTAGCAGATATAAAGGAGGGGGGCTGGCATTGGGGGGGCGGAGAAAGATTTTCCGAGTTTTGTAATACAAATGGATAGACTCCTCCGCTAGCATGTCTGGGTGTTCATTCTACGGTCTTTTTAGGAGATTTCTTCGCTCTGGCAATTTCCTCAATCCCCTCACTTTTCAAATATCCCTTGCCGATTTTCGCGTAGATCGGCTGGGCGGCGGAGCGGTCTTGGATCGACCGTCCCTCACGCAGAATCGCCGGAGCCAGCGGATTGTTCTCAAATGAAAATTTCTTTTCATGTATCTCCGACAGGTGTGAAAACTGCCTCTAAAGCACGTTTATGGCAAGATCGCGGCGCTTTACGATTCCATCTTTTTGCGATGCGGCTATCGTCCTCTCATGATTGGAATTGTATTGGGATCTGGATTGGGACCGCTGGCAGATGCTGTGGTCGTTGAGCGCGAGGTGTCGTTTGCCGAGGCTGGCTTGCCCGCGTCGTCGGTGCCAGGGCATGCGGGGAAATTTTTCTTTGGGAAATTGGGCAATACCTCGGTCGTCTTGATGAAAGGCCGCGTCCATCTCTACGAAGGCCACGCCCCACGACTCGCCACGGCAGGCGTGCGTTGGATCGCCGCTCAAGGATGCAAGAAAATCATTCTCACAAACGCCGCGGGCACGCTGCACCCCGAGTTTCCACCCGGCACTTGGATGATGCTCAGTGACCACCTCAATCTAACCGGCACCTCCCCACTTGAAGGCGCGGACTTCGTGGACATGTCCGTAGCTTACGATGCTGCGTGGCGCGACCAATTCCGTGTTGCCGCAGCGGCCGCCGGGATGCCATTGCATGAAGGTATCTATGCCAGTCTCCGCGGCCCCCAATACGAAACCCCTGCAGAAATCCGCATGCTCCGCACTCTTGGCGCGGATGCCGTGGGCATGAGCACCGTTCTGGAAACCATCCAAGCCCGCTCGCTCGGCATGAAAGTCGCTGCGTTTTCCTGCCTGACTAACTGGGCAGCCGGAATCACCCCCGCGCATCTGGATCACCACGAAGTTCTTGAAACCGGGAAACAAGCCGCACAAGCGATGATTAACTTACTGCAAGCCGTGATCGGAGAATCCCCTAGATCATGACTCATCCTGAACTTGGCGCTCTTGGCGTCTTGGCGTCTTGGCGTCTTGGCGGTTCAAAATTTTTCCATGTGTGCGAGTTTCGACCAGCGATGGCACCTAATAGATTTACCATGGGGATCGGGCGTTGCTGGAGCGAACTCGGAAATTCAATATCCCGAATTAATTGCTTCGAAGTTCGTTAGAACACTATGAATCCCAACTTTCAAGAGCTCATAGATGTCGCGAACTTTTGGCGGGACCTCTAACTCTCGGCTGGTCTCATTTCGACGCGGCGGCTGTTGCAGCCGCAATCCTCTCTTCCACAGAACAGCGAACAATAAGAGGGCTCAGGTAATGTATTCTAACATACTTTCTTCGGCCCTCTTGTCTCTGGGCTCGATGATCGCGACGCAACATTTTTTGGCCATCGAGGCCCTATGAATGTCGATACTTTGCCATTTGGTTCTGAACTTTCACTTTTGCTTCCGGTACCCATTCACCCAAAGTGGCGCAATGCGCTTCAGCGGAAAGATTGTCACATCCACTGTTTTCGCCACAAGCATGGATGGCGGGTTTTCTGTCGGCTCATCGAAACCAAGCAAGCGCAGCGGTTCGGTGGACCAGTGGGTGCAGTTCGTCGGAGCGATCTGATAGGGCGCGTGCTGCACGCGGCCGCAGTAAAGAGCGCCAGCAGGATTCACCGAAAATAACAGATAGCGTTCGACGAGAAACCACTCTAATGACCCTTCAATTGCAGGATGTGCGGAGGATGCTGGTTCATAACAATACTTCGATAGATTCGCAGCGATGCTTTTTCGGCGGCTGTGGTAATCGATTTGATTCCCACGCCGGATGACCTTCATCGCCGCATGCTCATAGGGGAGGTGGAAAAAGCGCCGTGCGATTTCAACGGCGATGGGCTGATTGCAATCTAGCGAAAAGAACCAGACGCCGGGTCGCCCTTCGGCGTCATGCACATACGTGCGGACGTTGAGCTCCATAAACCACGAAAGCTTCGGCACAGGGGGGAGCATCACCGGGCGCACACGATCCATGAAAAACGGGACGACTCCCAGCCACGACTTCCCATCGTAAGTATCCACAAACAATCCGGCTGGCAGACGCGCCTGAATAAGTGCGGGATCGATTGGCCAGTGGAGAAAAAGCAATCCCGACCAACATTGTCGCATCACCGGAAAACCGTTAGGTTTCTCGCGGGCTGCTAGACGTTGGGCGGGAGTGGGGGATTGAGTCGGCACGAAGTCCGTGGTGGGTCAGCTTCCGAAACTCACCTTGTCGTCGGCTTCGAGGTAGTCGAAGAGGGTGCTAGTCGCGGGATCCACCCCGGCTTCTGCGCAGACGCCGATGAACCATTCCTTTTTGTCTTCGACATCGTAAGGGCGGGCGGACTCGACACCATCAGACCATTCCGAGATTTCTGCAGCAGATTTCGGAGTGCCGTTAGCATCGAGCCACGCGGCAACTTTCTCATTGCTGGCGCCGCCTTCGAGCAGTTTTTTAACATCCGCTCCGGACACGCCTTTGAATCCAAATAGATAGTTATCGAGCGGGCAATCGAAGTGATAACTGCCGACGTTCCCGGCGATATCGGCGCGGCCTTTGTCGAGCACGCGGGCGAGGATAGTGTAGCCACCGGTGCGGACCCGTGGGCTGGTAGGAGCTTCTTTAGTGAGATCTTTTGCTGACATAATTTGGTTAATCGTTGCGTGTGAGATAATGCGGCAATTGTTTGTTTGCCATCATGCGCTTCTTTCCGCGAAAAATCGATCCGGCGCAAATGAAAAAATCGAAAATGAATCGACCCCCTTTCTGCGGTATTCCGGCACCACCTTGTTGCCGGGGAGGCCATTCGGTGCGGTGGAAAAGTTTTTTAGGGCATCTCGGGCGAAGAATTGGGTTTTATCGGGGCTTCCGGCGGAAATAAATGCGAACGTACTAACATGAATTGCTCGTTGAGCCCTTCATAGTATTGCGGGCGGATTTCCGATTGCAGCGGATCGAATGGCACATGCTAGGTGCCATCAGTTTTCTGCCGCGCATAAAACCTGTGTTTTTGTCCCAAAGGTTTGGATACAATAGTGTGCGTTTTTAAGAGTCGGCCACGTCGGCAGCAGTGCCGCATTTTCGAGCCAGAGCGAGCTCGCAAAAGTCATTGTAAACGTATTCCAGTGTGCGCGATACGGCTTAGTTGTCGCGGATGGATGTCATCGGCCTTGTCCACATCGACGAGCACGGCGAGGGCTGCGTTAGGGATTGATCGTAATTTGGACTGAGACTCACGTAGCTCCGCCCATTTGCTATCGCGGGGCGTGGCTGGTAACTTGTGAAGGTTCGCGAACTGGTAGATGAGGAAGGGCATGCTCGACCTTTGCAAGCCATTCTCCTTCGAGAGGTTTTGCTTCATCGTCGAGGTTGAGGTATTCAGGAGAAGGCTTCGTGATCGCCGTGCCTTGGACAGATTGGAAAAGTCGGATCGCATAGTGTTAGGTCTACACTTGATACGCTCCTCGGGGACGAAAAATGAAACGAACTCAGTCGCTGGGAGGCTATTGAGTGATGTCACTCCCAGGCGTTGGCCATTCCAATAAGCTTCCACGAAACCTTCGGGATGGCCGATGTTGAACTAGGAGATTGTTAGAGCTTTCGGATCATCTACCGTGCGCCGCAGCCACACAGAACCTGCGTCTGGCAGCCCTGCCGGAGCAAGGGCGAAGCCTGATCACCGACCCAGCGCTCAATGTTCATACCGCCCCACGAGGTATGGAGCTGGCCAGAGGCGACCTGACCCTAATCGGATAGAATCGAAGGCATCCTAACAGCGGTGTGAACTTGGCCCGCACCAAGTAGGCGGCAAAGTAAGGGGAGTGTGTGGTTTTTTTATGTGAATAATCGTTAGGCCGACGCGGGCACCCTTTCCGCCGAACTCCCTCACGGCGCGAACCCCATGTCCGTGGGCGAGGAGGGCGGTGTGGTGGGTCTGGTTGATGATCTGTTGGGAAAGCCGCAGGCCGGGCGCTTTTTGGCCGCCGTAAGCGAGGAGGGTGAAACATTGAATCTCGTTGAGCGTGATCCAGTTTTTGACCTTATCGCCGTAGGCTTGGACAATCGTGTCGGCATAGTTTCCGAATGCATCTGCGGTGCGGCGGTCGCGCCAGCCACCGAAGTCGTCTTCAAGCGCTTGGGGGAGATCCCAGTGAAACATGGTGACCCAAGGGGTGAGGCCATGATCGAGCATCGAGTCGAGCAGACGGTGATAGAAATCGATTCCCTTCTGGTTTACCGCACCGCGGCCGGTCGGATAGATGCGGGGCCAGGCGAGCGAGAGTCGGTAGTGTTTGGCACCGAGCTTCGCCATGAGGGCCAAGTCTTTTTTGAAGAGGTGATAGTGATCGCAGGCGACGTCGAGGTTGTCGCCGTTTTTTACCTTTCCGGGTTGGCGGGCAAAGGTATCCCAGATGGAGGGGCCTTTGCCGTCGGTGAACGCGGCTCCCTCGATTTGTGGAGCGGCGGTGGCGAATCCCCAGATGAAGTTTTTGGGAAAGTTGAGCGGGCGGTGGTGGATTTGCATGTGGGTGATTTTAGTGAGAGTCGGCCCCGACGGGCTTCGAGTTCGCCGCCGATGCTCGCCATCCGCCCATGTGATAGAGGATAGCAGGCGAGTTGAATCCGCTTTCCCGGCGGTCGCGCAACGCAGTTTCTCGGAATCGACGACATCGCCGATCATCGAAAGGATGACCAGATAGATACCAACGTAGCCAGGTGATAGAAGCGTGCCTGTGACGTGGGCAAGTAAATAACGGAATCGAAAGCACGCCGATCGCCAGCGAGACCGTGCCTTCGGCACCGGTGAGTTTCGTGGACAATACAGTGTTGCCTTTCAACGCGTAAAAGGTCTGCGGATAGAACATCTGGCCTTGCACCAGATTGATACCGAAAGTGAAGACCAACGTAAAGACTGCTAGGATGCGGAATGAGGTGTTATGGAAGGTCATTTTGAAGTTCAGTTAGAATAGCTCCTTCGGTTTTGGGGTGATGAAGTCCGGGTTGCGCTCCTTAATCAGGAAGGCGGGAAGGATGCTGACGAGGATCATCAACATGCCGAGCGCGAGGCCGACGAAGCGCATGCCGCGAAGGGAGTCAGGTGCGCCGGTCAAGGGGTCGTTGAAAAGGGGAAGCTGGGTGATGGTCCAGATCCAGGTGCCGAGAATGGTGGCGAGCTTTCCCCAGAACGACCGGTGGGCGGTGATGCTGGTGCGCTCGTCGGTGTCAGGCGTCATTTCCGTTAGCACGCTCTGATAAGGCATGACCCAGATGGTGAAGGCGGTGTAGAAGATCAACCCGATGCCGATAGATAGCCGAGTTTCGCCGCCTCATTCTAATGCGGCTTACCGAGCTAGAGCGGTGGGAAATCAGACTGGTTAGAATACTGCCGTGGAGCACCCACGGCCACTTCCGGTCCCAGCGGCTGCGGTTATTGTCGGAAATCCAGCCTATGAACGGAATGAGGTAGGCATCCGCCAGCCGGAAGACGAGGAATACCCAGCCGATGTGCGCGGGCGAGATCCTCATTCCCGCCACGAAGATCGAGGCGCTCAGCACCTTGAGCAACTGGCTGCCCCTGACGTTGACCATGAAGGACGCCTATAAGCGGTTTTCAGGGCGAAAGGGACTTTATCCTCAGGGCGGATATCCGGTTTTGTGGAGGCGGGCTTGGCATGAGGATGCATGGGTTGGGTGGATTCTCCGGGGATGTTATTTCTGCTCGCAAGCCCCCCAGTCGTGGGATTCCTGGGAGGGTGGGTTCCAAGGCCGGTTTTTAAACTCCGATTGGCTGAAATACCCAACCACCTTTTGGAATATTTAAGGTGGCGTATGTCCAAAAGCGGTCAAGCGCTCTGGGTTAGCGAAAAAATCGCGAAATCACAAAGGCAGTGCTGGACGCCAGATGGAGATTACGCATTACTCCTCCCAGCCAACTTGTGTGGTTCTAAATAAGCCGCTGTGGTGGAATGGTAGACACCCCAGACTTAAAATCTGTTGTCCGCAAGGGCGTGCCGGTTCGAGTCCGGCCAGCGGCACCAAATTAATTCTAACCGCTCGTGGGTGGTTGACGAGTGAATTATGAATTTACCATTGCTGGATGGAGATCGGAAGGAAAGGGGAAACTTCCGAATGAGTCAGAAAATGGCTAGCAGCCTGTCGGATTTAGCGGACATTCAAAATCAAATCAATATACGGATGCTGCTCCGTCCGTGGGGTCGATATGTTGTGTCTCCGTTCTTTGCTCTTTGGTAAAAATCAAACGGGCGTTTGATTTTTGAACCTAACGGAATCGTGATGGGTTGCGTATCTGCTTTGGTCTGTGGGTCGATCAAGTGTTCGTCCCGAGGGGATCGGCTGCCTTGGACCGACTATGGCGGTTTTTTCCTCTTCTGGGCCGC
>JAYVNE010000166.1:0-31094 GCA_043758615.1 Akkermansiaceae bacterium | reverse complement strand
GATCGCCGAGGCGGTGGACGACCGTATCGAGGCGGGCGCCGTGGCCGGTGTTTTGGCCTTCGCCGACGGGGATGGTGATGAGCTGCTCATCGGCGCCGACGGCGAAAGCGGGCCCAAATTCTTTTTTGCGCCAACCGAGACCGATCATGTCGTTGTAGGCGGGCCAGGTGGGGAAGGCGTTATTGCCCGAGTGCCAAATGTAGAGTCCGCCGCCATGGGCGACAAAGTCTTCGAGGGCGACTTGCACTTCGCGCGGCCACGAGGGACCGCCGTTGATGTCGTTGCAGGTTTGGATGACGACGTCGTAGGCGGAAAACTTCGGCCGCCACGTGTCCCAGCCGGGTGCGTCCTTGGTCGGCGGGGCGGTGGAGACATCGACGGAGAAGAGATGCGTGGCTTGGAGCATGCCGAGGATGAGGGCGGTGTTGAGTTGCCACGCGTGATTGCTGAAACCGTCAACGATGAGGACGCGGATGGGGCGGTCGGCGGCGCGAACGGCGGTCGGCGTGGCGGCCTGAGCGACGGGGCAGAGGGCGAATACGAGCTGGGCGAAGAGGAGACGGCGGAGGTGTTTCATAAGGAAAGAGCCGCTCGCGGGCGCGGGCTGGCTACGTTGAGGATTGGAGGCGAGGAAGGGGCAACCGGCACTACTTGATGAGGCGCCGGGATCGGTGGATGTTGGCGTAGAAAGTGCGGGTCGAGCCGAAAGAATCAAACCGTATTGCGCCAATGATAAATGACACCGGAGAGGGTAGGTCGTTGCGTCAGGATTCATGACACCCAGCGCTTGGGTTGGTTTTGGTTCTTTGGGGTGGATTTGGCAAGGATTTCCGTGGGTGCGGACGCAGTGGAGGCGCAGGGAGCGATAGCGACCGGAGACGCAACGGAGTCCGCTCCCACGGGGCCGATTTTGGGGGAACTCCCCGGCGCGCTCCATCTCATCCTGCCGGTCTTCCTCGATGCGCTCTACGATGGCAAAGATTCGCCCGAGCCTCGCTTCGATGTCGGCTGCTAGGTCCATGGGATCTAGGGCGGCTCGGATGGCGCGTAGTTGCGTCTTGGTATCCTCGCTGACTTTGGCGCAGGCTAACAGTCGGGCACGGGGCGTGGCGGGGGTGTCGTATTTCTTGTGAACTTTGCTGCCGGTGCGTTGTTTTTCGATGAGTTTGATGACGGGGGTGAAGTGATTGCGCAGGGGCAGCCAGGCCTTTTCGTAGAGGTCGTTGACTTGCTCACGCAGTGCCAAATCGCCGAAGCTGCCATATCCTAACAGTTACCGAGCGTGGGTGAAGTTCTTCTGTTCGACGTGGGCTTGGTCGTTCTTTTTGTAGGCGCGTGAGCGGGTCCATTCGACGCTGCGTTTGCGCCGTAACAGATAGGTTAGACGAAAGCCCCTCTCCTGAAGCGGCGAGCTGAAATTCCACAGCGTTACAAATCCGACTAAAATCCCAGACGGCGGGGAAGCCCTTGCGGTTCCAGAAATCGGCGCTTATATAGTCGGCCACTTATGAAACCCACCCAATTTGAATTAGCGTCTATCTCAAGCACTTGCTGCCGGCTGCCAAAAATCGCTGCGATTCTGCCACTTCTAGCACTCTGTGCGAATGCCGCGCCGCAGGAAAAGGTGCAGGTGTTAGTCAAGCCCAGGGCTTCGATGTCCGAAGCGGCGCTCAATGCCATCCTCACTTACCAGGGTGCTGCGCAAAAGGGCACGGTGCCTGCCATCGGAGTCCGGATCATCGAGGTCCCGGCTGCCGCTGCCGCCCAACTTCTCCTGGCCCTGCAACGCAATGCCGACGTGGAATACGCCGAGCCGGACTACACTGCCGAGGCCATCGGAACTGCCAACGATCCCTATTTCACTCAAGGTTCCCAATACCACCTGGCGAAAATCCAAGCGCCTGCCGCTTGGGATGTGACAACCGGTGCCGCGAACCTGGTAGTCGCCGTGGTGGACAGCGGCGTCAACGCCGCCCATCCCGACCTGGCCGGTAAGGTGCTCACGGGTTACGACTTTGTGGCCAACGACAACAACCCGAACGACGAGAATGGCCACGGCACCGCCGTCGCAGGCGTGGTCGCCCCCGCCAGCAACAACGGCCTCGGGATCGCAGGCGTGGCATGGGCCAACCCGATCCTGCCAGTGCGCGTGCTCGATGCGGCCGGGTCCGGGAGCTACTCGGCGATTTGCAACGGCATCACCTACGCCGCAGACCAAGGTGCCCGGATCATCAACATGAGTCTGGGCGGGACCTCATCGTCGAGCGCTCTTCAGGATGCGATCAATTATGCCTGGAACAAAAAGTGCGTGCTCATCGCCGCCGCCGGCAACAACGGCAACAACACCGCCTTCTACCCCGCTGCCTGTAACAACGTGGTCGCCGTCTCCGCCACCGATCCCAACGATGTCCGCCCGACGTGGTCGAACTATGGAACCTACGTGGACGTCTCGGCCCCCGGGGTGGACATCCTGAGCCTCTACGGGGCCGACCAATACGCAGCGTGGAACGGCACTTCGTTTTCCAGCCCCGTGACCTCCGGCGTGGCGGCGCTGATGGCCTCCGCGAATCCTGGCCTCACCAACGTGGAACTGGTCGATCTGCTCTTGAAAAACAGCGACGACATCGGCACGGCTGGCTATGACGTTTATTACGGTTACGGGCGCGTGAATGCCAGCCGCGCGGTCAATGCCGCCAAGGCCTTGGTGAGCACCCCCGACTTGACGGCTCCGGTCGCTTCCGTCCTCTCGCCCACCGAGGGTTCAGTGGTCAGACTTCCCTCGCAGCGGATCGACGTGAAGGGAACGGACAATGTGGCGGTCACGCGGCTTGAGGTTTATGTCGATGGCAAGCTTCTCGGCAGCAGCACCGCTGCTACCGCTTCCTTCACTTGGAACACCCGCAAGATCGCCTCAGGTTTGCATCAAATTCAGGCCTATGCCTACGATGCCGCCGGAAATGTGGGCGCATCCGCCGTGACCACGGTCACCAGGTAATCCCAGCGCGACAGGGGAACCAAGCCGGGAGAACGGCTTGGTTCAATCCCATTGACCCGTCACCGCCGGTGGTTATACTGACGCGCATAAAGATTTGTGGGTTTTGGAGTAATAAGGAGAAGTTCCGGACTTTGATGCGAATGCAGGAAAAATTCACCGGCTGCCGGGTGGTTTCCTACTGTCTGATGTGCAACCACTTTCATCTCCTGTTGGAGGTGCCGCCGATGGCAGATGGAGGAATTTCTGATGAGATGCTTTTGAAGCGGCTGGAAGCGATTTACAGCGAGGCGTTTGTCGCCGGGGTGGCAAGAGAATTGGCGGATGCGAGGAGAGCGGTTTATGTGCGTGAAACCGGATTGGATGAGGCGTTGGCGGCGATTCACAAGCGTTTCACCTACCGGATGCAGGATCTCGGCGAGTTCATGAAAGGGCTGCTGCAACGATTCACCCAATGGTTCAACCGGGTGCAGTCTAGGACCGGGCGATTGTGGGAGGATCGCTTCAAGAGCTTGATCGTGGAGGCAAAGGAATTTCAAAAGCGGAGGCTGAGAAAGGACAGTCTAACGAAGGCGAGATTTCATTCGGCAAAATGCTGCTCTGCCGTGTGCGCTATTTCACAGATGGCGCGGTGATTGGCAGCCGGGCATTTGTCGAAGAGGCCTTTGTGAAATCGCGGGAGCGCTTCGGCTCCGAGCGGAAGAGTGGAGCGAGAAAACTCAAGGGAGATACTGCTACGGCAAGCGGAGTATTATGGAGTGTGCGGGACCTGAAAAAAGGGATTATCTGAGAAACCATCATCAGGGCAATGCTCGGGTTGAGACATCTAACCAGATCCCGGTTCGCGGGGTTAGTAAAATATGGTGCTGCCCCAAGCCCTAAGATTTTTTCCGGCACGGACTCAGCCCGCGTTGTAGAGCTCCGCAAACACCATTGTCCCGCTGGTGGTGTGCAGGGTGCTGACGACGACTACTTCCGAAGTTGTTCCGATTTTTGAAATTGCGTGATTGACGACGATCATGGTGCCGTCCGGCAGATAGCCGACGGCCTGATGGTCTTCTTTTCCCGTGCGCACAAGAGCGATGCGGATTCTCTGTCCGACGGCGACGCCCGGTTTGAGAGCCTCGTCGAGTTCGTGAATATTCAGCACGTCTACCCCTTGGAGTTTGGCAACTTTGGTTAGGTTGTCGTCAGTGGTCATCAGGCGGGCCCCGAGCATCCGGGTGGTTTCAATGAGCCGTGTATTGATAGATTCTGACTCTCCTAGAGTTCTCGCGTCGTGAATGGAGATTTGGATGTCCGAGGTTTGTTGCATGACCTCAAGGCAATCGAGGCCCCGTTGGCCGCGGGTGCGGGTGCCATTGGTGCCGGAGCTAACCATGGCTTGCAGTTCATCGAGAACGAAACGTGGCACGATCAAACGACCATGAAGAAATCCCGAGCGAAGGATGGAGAGCGCGCGCCCGTCCATGATCGCATCGTGATCTAACACGATGGGTTGTCCCGTGGACGCGTCTTGGCGAAAACGCACGTAGGGAATGATAAAGGCGAAATCGTCGCGGTTATTGCGTAGTGCCAGCACCGCGCCGAGAAACCCGAGGCTGGCGAACAGCGTGACATCGATGGCGATCCGCAGCGCGTAAACGAGCACGTCGCCATTTTCCTGATTTTCAAGCTGATCGCGAAAAGCCAGTTCTAGCAATTTGGAAATTTCCACCCGCGTGAGGAGCCAGGCGCAGAAAAGCCCGACCCCAAGACCGAAGGCCGCAGTGGAAAACCCGCGCAAGGTGAAGCCCTTCATCAAGGATTCGATCCAAATGAACAGCGTCGCGACTCCTAGCCCGCCGAGAATTCCGATGGACATTGGGACCTCGAGGGCAGTGCCTTTCGTGCTGAGGACGATCGCCACACCCGCCGCTTCGCAGATGAGAACATAAACAAGCCTTGCGACATTGACTGACGGAGGAGCGGTCATGGGAGATCGAGCCTAGCTTACTCCTGCTCGTCCGCAGTGGCTTTGATGTCCGTCAGGGCGGCTATGAAATCACCGAGAATCTCTGCCGGAACCATGATCGTGTCACGATTTCCGCCGACATCTTCGGTGATCTTGACGACCATCCCGCGTGAGTTTTGCTTGAGATCGAGGAAAAAAATCTTTCGATCTGCTAGTATTTTTTCGGTATGCAATAAGTCTGCGTCCACATCAACCTCCCGTGTTTTTTAATTCCTCTGAAAGTTGCGGGGTGAGCCTGAAAGTCAATGGAATTCCTTGACCCAGCTTCGTTCGCGGTACGCGATAAGGCCGGACGAATGCGCGATTTACTTCCCCATGACCGACCTGCCTTGGTGCTGGCACCGATGCAGGACGTGACTGATCTGCCATTCATGCGGGTGCTCGCGCGGCGGGGAGCGCCGGATTGGTTTGTGACCGAGTATTTTCGCGTCCACCCGGATTCCTGTTTGAATCGATATATCCTGCGCTCCATTGTGGAAAATGAAACGGGTCGCCCGGTGTTCGCGCAGATGATCGGCCGCGATCTAGCAAGTCTGGTGCGCACGGCAAGGGACCTTGCGAAATATCCCATCGCGGGCATTGATTTGAATCTTGGCTGCCCGGCACCGATCGTCTGTCGCAAAGACGCGGGGGGCGGATTACTGCGGAACCCGGAAAAGGTAAACGAGCTGCTAGGAACGCTGCGTGAGGCAATTCCCGGGCGTTTCACCGTGAAGACTCGCATCGGTTACACGACCGCCGATGAATTCCCGAAACTGTTGGAGATTTTTCGCAGCCATGCCATTGACGGTCTAACAATTCATGGACGCACCGTGGTGGAGCGCTATCAGACGCCGGTGCATCCGGACTGTGTGAAAACGGCGGTGGCAGCGATGGCATGCCCGGTGATCGCAAATGGCAATGTTGTCGATGCGGAAACGGGGCTACGCTATTTGAAGGAAACAGGCGCGGCCGGACTGATGGTAGGCCGCGGTGCGATTCGCAACCCATGGATATTCGGGCAATTACGCGCTGCATTTGACAAATCCAAGGCAACGGCACCGACCTATCGAGATCTTTGGGAATACGTCATCGAGCTCTATGAGGAAATCGCCCAAGAAACAGTTAGACTAGTATTCAATGCACACGTGCAGCGCATGAAAAAGACCCTAGCATATATCAGCCACGGGCTAGAGGGCGATTTCGAATACGATATGCGTCGGGCAAGGACGCCGCAAGAATTTCACGAAATTTGCCGAAGACACTTGGACTCCAGCGAGGTTCTTCCAGCAAGGCCACCGGTGGGTTCGAAGTTGTTTTGCGGGTTCGAAGCACTCGTGGATTGAAGATGGAAACCCCGGGTGAAAAGTGATTTGTTACGTGAAGTGAGGACTGTCGGATTGACATAAATTACGCAATGCCCCAACAAGTTGGAGGCTTTCGGAGGAAGATCCGTCCAACGCCACCGTTGATCCTTTCGTGCATCTAGCAGGCCACCCGGTATCTTATGTCCGTCCATCCATTTTCCTCATTGTTCGATGATCCCGGCAGGTGGCGGGTGTTTGCATCCGGCCAAGCAGAAGGGCAATTGTCACAAATAACGACGGCAGACGGGAAACCCGGGTTACGGCTCGACTACGATTTCCATGGGGGTGGGGGTTTCGTGGTGATCCGACGGGAATGGTCATTTGAACTGCCGCCAACCTTTGAAATTAGCTTTCGACTTCGCGGCGAAGGACCACCGAATCATTTCGAGTTCAAAGTGGCGGACCTAGGAGGAGCCAATGTTTGGCGACATCTGCGCAAGGATTTCGAGATGCCGGAGACGTGGACTAACAGCCGCTTCAGCGAGCGCGACCTACCCTACGCTTGGGGTCCTGCCGGCGGAGGGGCACCTTCTGATGTGGGAGCGATCGAGTTTGTGGTCGCTGCAGGTCCGGGGGGAAATGGCGCGATGGAGCTTGCCGCGCCGACACTCGAGGACCAGACGATGCGCAAGCCCCAAGCGACCTATGCTTCCAGCTATCAGCCGGACTTTTTACCCGAATCGGTGTGGGACGGAAATTACCACACGGGATGGCGCGCGGATCCCGACGACGAAAAGCCTTGGTGGGTGGTGGATTTCGGACGCGCGGTGCGTTTCGGCGGATTGGTAATCGATTGGCCCGAGCCTCTTCCGCCGCGCGCCTATGATTTGGAAAGCTCGGACGATAGGAAGTCTTGGCTACCAATCTATCAGGCGACTTCCGCTTTGGGGCCGAAGAGTTACATTCCCGCACCCGGTGGTGAGGCGAGATATTTGCGGATCAATTTTGCGAGTTCTGCCTGTGCGGCGATGGAGTCCGTTGCCCTCCGGCCCGACGCATTTTCCCGAACGCCGAATGAGTTTATCCATAGCGTTGCGACGGAAGTTCCGAGAGGGTGGGTTCCTCGTTACTGGCATCGCGAGCAATCTTACTGGACGCCCATTGGCAGTCCTGAGGGGAAACGCCGTGCCTTGATCAATGAGGAAGGCTTAGTGGAAACGGACGAAGCCGGATTTTCATTCGAGCCATTTATTCTAACGGATGGCAGACTCCTTACTTGGGCGGATGTGAAAACCTCGCTCGGGATGCCGAAGGGTGGCGCCCCGCTGCCATCGGTGATATGGAATTTTGATGGACTCAGCTTAGAAATTTTGCCGTGGGTGGATGGTAAGAATGACAACCTAACACTTCATGTGACTTATCGTCTCAAATGTCAGAAACAAGCACGCACCACACGCCTCATCGTCGCCGTGCGGCCGTTCCAGGTTAATCCTCCATGGCAGGCATTTCGCAATCTAGGTGGTATCAGCCCGATCCACCAGATCACCTGCGAAACGAGCAGTCTAATCGTAGAGAATCGCAAAGTCCTCTGCACACCTGCACCCACAAGCATGGGAGCGGCCTCGTTTGAAGAAGGCGGAGTGGTCGGGTATCTATCAGTAGGTGTGGTCCCGCCGAAAATGCAGGTCACCGATATTTCCGGTCACCTTGGTGCCGCGATGGTTTGGGATTTGCCCCCCGAAAAATCGGTGATCGAGGTGACCGTTTCCTATCCCTATTTTGGGAAAGCGAAAAATCCGGCGAAGAACGGCAGGGCCTCTGTTCTTGCGCGATGGAGAAAGACATTGGGAAAAGTCGTGTGGCAGGTGCCGAATTGTGCCGCATCAGCAATGGATTGTTTTAGAACTGCTGCTGGGCACATCCTGATCAACCGTGATGGCCCCGCGATCCAACCTGGGCCACGCCGCTATACCCGCTCATGGGTTCGTGACTGTGTGATCATGGGGGCGGCACTCGCCAAAGCCGGTCTCCCTAACGCTCTCCGGGAATTTCTAACATGGTATGCGCAGTTTCAGCGGGAAGATGGCTTTATCCCTTGCGTGGTGGATCGCGACGGTGTGGACTGGTTAGTGGAACATGATAGCCACGGTCAATTTTTATGGGGCGTCCGCGAGGTTTTACGAGAGGGGGACGATCACGCATTTCTCAAAATCATGTGGCCCCGTGTGCGGAAGGCGGCCGATTATCTAATCGCCTTGAGAGCACAACGGATGGCGGACTTCTATCGAACCGGTGACCATGCGGCCTGCTTTGGTTTATTGCCAGAATCCGCAAGCCACGAGGGCTATCTCGCCCATCCCGTGCATTCCTACTGGGACGACTTCTGGGGCGTGCGCGGGCTGGAAGCGGCTGCCGATCTAGCGGTCGCGATGGATCTCACAGAAGATTCTATCCGCTGGAAATTAGAGGCGAATCTTTTCCAAAGTGACCTCCTCAAGTCGATTGACAAAGTCATCGCCGACAAGGGACTGGCCTACGTTCCTGGCTCGGTGGAGTGGGCTGACTTCGATCCCACAGCCACCTCTAACGCGATTGCCATGCTCGACTTTGCCGATGTATTGCCGAGCGAAGCACTACACGCGATGTTTGATACCTACCTCGATGGCTTTCGACGCAAGCACCGTGGTGAAATGGAGTGGAACAACTACACCGCCTATGAGATTCGCATCATCGGGGCCTTCGTGCGTCTCGGGAAACGCGATGAGGCGAACGAGTTGTTAAATTTTTTCCTATCAGATCGAAGGCCGCTCGAATGGAATCAGTGGCCAGAAATCACTTGGCGTGACCCGCGCTCGCCGGGCCATCTTGGCGATGTGCCGCACACTTGGATCGCTGCGGAATATCTGTTAGCGGTGGCCTCGATGGTCGCTTGCGAACGTGAGGCCACCTCGTCGTTGGTACTCGCCTCCGGCATGCCGTGGGCATGGATTTCCAGCGAGGGTGGATTCGCCGTGGAAAATCTTCCGACCCGCTACGGCACTCTCGATTTTAAAATCTGTGCCGACGGTATCCAAACGATCAAAGTGGAAATCGGAGGCTCTATCACGATGCCACCGGGCGGACTTTCTATCGTCCCCCCTCTGCCCCCCGGCGCGCGCATCGTTTCCGCCAAGACAACTGATAGAAGCGAGGCCCCCGTCTCTTCTTCAGGTGAGGCGATCACCGTAGAAATGCTCCCGTTTCAGGCGGTGCTTTATTTGGGCGATCACTCGTAGCCGGGACATCCGGGCCTGTGCGGTCATCAAAGAATTGCACAAGCTGAATTCACCAGCGAAGATCTGCTCACACGATTTTTGATTCGAAAATCCAACCTGAATAGAACGTCTCGACATGCACCCATTTCTCGCACCCGAATTTCACATCCGTTGGTCCACCTTGGTCCCTGAAGTTATCGAAACGGATATCCGTCATGCGCTTGAGCAGGCGAAACAAAACATCGAAGCCATTTGCAGCCATAATCCTTCCACGGCGGGATACGAAAGCACTTTCCTCGCTCTCGAAAAAGCCACCGAAGAACTGGGTCGCGGTTGGGGACGTTTAAATCATCTCGACTCGGTGTGCGACTCGCCGGCACAGCGCGAAGCACTCAATCAAATGCTGCCGGAGGTCACTGACTTCTATTCCTCGATTGCCCTCAACTCTCGTCTTTGGGCCGTGATTAAAGCGGTGGCTGAGAGCCCGGAAATTGCGGGTCTTGACGCCGTCCGCAGGCGTTTCGTCGAAGAAACGCTCGCGGATTTCCGAAACTCGGGCGCAGATCTAACCGAGGATAAAAAGCAGCGTGTAGCCGCAATCGAGGCGGATCTATCAAAACTCACCAAGCAATACTCCGAGCACGTTCTCGACTCGACTAATGCATGGGAACTCATCATCACCGATGAAACAAAGCTCGCCGGTCTGCCCGAATCTGCCAAGGCGGGTGCTGCGGCCAACGCCCGCGCGAAAGGCCATGAAAACGCGTGGCGCTTCACTCTGCAATTTCCCTCCATGTTTCCGATCATGCAACATCTGCACGAAGACGCGATCCGGCATCAAGTTTGGGAAGCTTCTTCGCAAGTTGGGGCCATTGGAAAATATGATAACACGTCGCTTGTCTGGCAGATTCTCGAGCTTCGTTATGAGAAAGCCTCCGTTCTCGGTCATGAAAATTTTGCGGATCTAACTCTCCTCCGGCGGATGGCGAAGGATGGGAAGTCCGCACTGAAATTCATCGAGGACCTCCACGCCCGCATCCAACCGACCTTCCTCGCGGAGCACAAACAGCTCGCGCAATACAAGGCTGCCAAGTCGGGGGAACCTGTTAGTCTGCTGGAGCCGTGGGAAGCCGCTTATTGGGCGGAAAAGCAACGCCAGGAAAACTACGATTTTGACGAGGAAGCGCTGCGCCCGTATTTCCCTGTCGATGGCGTGATGGCGGGCATGTTTGAAATCGCCTCGCGCCTTTTTGGCATCACCATCCGCCAGTTAGAAACCGTCTTTTTTGAGCCCGGTTCCTCTCGATCAACTCTCAATTCTCAACCATCGACGCCCATAGAAACTTGGCATCCCGAGTGCGCTTTTTACGAAATTCACGACTTGAAAACCACGGCGCACCTCGGCTCGTTTTACGCCGACTGGCATCCGCGCGAATCCAAGCGCGGTGGTGCCTGGATGAACTCGCTACACACCGGCGCGCTCGGCGAGCCGCATCTCGGTCTCATCATCGGCAATATGAGTCCGCCGGTGGACGGCAAGCCTGCGTTACTAACACACCGGGAGGTCGAAACGATTTTTCACGAGTTCGGCCACCTGCTCCATGGCTTACTCAGCGAGGTATCCGTCAAGTCGCTCGCCGGAACGAATGTTCCTTGGGATTTTGTGGAACTCCCTTCGCAGATCATGGAGAACTTTTGTTGGGATCGGGCGTCGCTTGATCTCTTCGCCCGCCATTTCGAGACCGATGAGCCGATCCCCGCAGATTTATTTGCGAAAATGATCGCGGCGAAAAACTATCTCAGTGCATCTGGATTCATGCGCCAACTCGCGTTTTCGAAGCTCGATTTGGAACTCCATATCCGTCTATCCGATTTCATCGGCAAGGATCTCGATGCCGTGGATCGCGAAGTATTAGAGTTATATTTGGCTCCTCTCAAAACACCATCGCCCTCCATGATGCGGCGATTCGGCCACCTCTTTAGCAGCAGCACCGGATATGCCGCCGGGTACTATTCCTACAAGTGGGCCGAGGTGCTAGATGCGGATGCCTTTACCCGTTTTCAAAACGAGGGAGTGCTTAACTCCGAAACTGGGCATGCATTCCGCGAGCACATTCTCAGCAAAGGCAACTCCGTACCGCCGGACGAGCTCTACCGCCGGTTCATGGGCCGCGATCCAGAGCTGGAGCCGCTCCTGGTCCGTGCCGGCCTCGCGGAACCCGCCATGGCGTAGCACTGCTCGATTTTACAGGGCGTTTACAGATGGATCACCGTGGCGGTGATAGAACAGGGTTGTTATGAAAATATAAGAACCAAGCTGCGATTGATTTACTATTAGAATTAAAGTAAGAAATATTCAAAACGAATCGCTGGTTCCGAACGTTACCATTAAGTTTGTATATTCAGGATCTCACCATCGCGATCAATATAAATACTGCGAATGGTTTTGCTTCCAGCGATGAAAGTGGGGACTTCCTCGGAGTCTATCAGCATGAGGGCGGTGGACCAGATTTCGGCGAGGGCTGCGGTGGGCGAAGTAACCCAGACCCGGCTGCATGGAACCTGCGGCATGGCTTCGTCGCCTGCGGGGTGGATGATGTGGTTGCCTTGAATGTTCGTGCCGGAAGCACTGAGGGCTTCGCTTTTGAGGAGGATGCGGGAGGAATTGCTGTCGCCTGATAGATCGACGGGCCATGACTCCGGACCGAAGGCTAACAGTGAACTGGTGCCGGCGGTGAGTAAGGCGCCTTCCGCGCCCCAGTCGATGAGGATTTGTTGGAGATGATCGAGTGCGAAGCCCTTTCCTATGCCGCCGAGGTCGATCTCGCGGCCGGGTTCCTCACAGGTGACGGCGGGGACATCGGGATGGATGATGAGTTTTCCTGATAGTGTGGGCAGAGGTTCGTGACTGCTAGATTTAAGGTGTTCAATCCGGCGACCGAGCGTGATATCAAACAAGCCGCCGGTTTGCGCGTAGGCATCGAGTGCGATGAGTAGGCACTCGTGGCAGGGTTGGCTGATGTAGAGTGTTTCGCCGGCCTGCATGTGATTGATGCAGGATACATCGCTGCCATCAATGAAGCGGCTGAGGCGAGTTTCGAGGAAATCGAGCTGCTGGAAACATTCCTGCGCCATGCCTCGAGCGATGGCTTCGTCTTTCTCACAGATATGCAGAGCGAAGGTGGTGTGCATGGCCTCATGCGTGAACAAGTGGGCTGCGGGCATGGACGGAGGTTCGGTCATTTGCCGTTTTTCATCCAGAGGTTCCAGACGTCGTTTCTAACAAACATCTGCATGGGCACGCCAGCACGGAGACCGCGGGGGATAGACATGTGGGTTTCTGCTAGAAGAGTGGTGACGGCCCCACCAGCGTCGGGCATGGCGAAGACGAGGGTGCGGGATTTCAGATTGTCGGGCGGAGTGGGCCAGTAACCGATTTCATGAAACGAGCGAAGATACCAGTTCAGCGGCCAGTATTCACTGCCTATGACGGCGACCGGTTCGAGGGAAATCGCTGGAGAGGCTTGTTGGAGTTTTTCGAGCCATGGTCCCAATGATTCGATGTCATTGCGGGTGGGGACGTAGGCAAAGGGGTTGTGCGCGTCCGAGGCAAAACGACCGGTGGCGCGGCGGGTTTGGATGAACTGACTTGTTAGGCATAGGGCGACGATTAGGCAGATTGCGGTTTTTATCGGCAGGCGGTGGCCGGAAAATCCGACGACACCGAACCCGGCTAACAAACATACATAAGCCCACGGCAAGCACGCGAGCCACGGCGTTTTGTAGGCGATGGCGCTGTAAATCAAAAAATGTCCCGCAGCGGTGTACGTGATGAAACGGATGATCAATGGGGACGGGGCATTCCGGCGGAAAGAGGAAACAAATGCCAGCAAGGCGAGGATTGCCACCGGCGTGCCGAACCACCAGAGGCCGCCGGATTTCATGGGGAGGGCGAGGAGTTGGAGATAGTAGGCTATGGATTTGTTGTGACCCGCGCCGGTTTGATAGTCGAAGAAGGTTCGGATGGCATCGATGGCGCCGTGGGGGTTGCGAAAGCCGTCGGTGTAGAAAAATCCAGCACAGCTAACAAATGTTAGAAATGAGGCGGCAATGGGCATGCGGTTAGTTTGCCAAGCAGATAGGCAGAACGAACGATCAAATTTCCTTCGGTTTTCCCAAGCGAGGATCACGCCCGCGCCCGACCAAGCGAGCATGCTGATCGCGAAACTTTCTTTTGTTGCGAACATTAAGCCGATCATCAGGCCGGGAATTCCATAGCGCGGAAAACGGACTAACGAAAATAGCGTCAACATGCCGAATAGCACGAGCAAGGATTCGTGTATGAACATCTGACTGTAGTAAACGAGCAAGGGAGATGTCGCTAACAGAGCTGCTGCCACCAGCATCGGGCCGTCACCAAAGCGCCTACGCCAAAGCAGGGGCATCAGAAGCAGCAGGGATCCGGCAATGGCAGGCAGCAGGCGCAAGGTGGATTTTGTCATCTCTTGCCAGCGTGTCTCACCGTTCATTTTGCAAAGAGGAATTGCGAGGGTGCTGAGCAAGGGACCGTGGAAATGTAAGGGATCAAAACGGTAAGTCCCGGACTCCATGCGCGTGGCAGTGATCCTTGCGCCGGTGGCTTCATCTGCGTGAAACGGGCGCGTGGACAGATGTTCAAACCGCAGGAAAACTCCGGCGATGTTCACAATGAGCCAACAGGTGATGATAGCAGCACGTTTCATCAAACCACTTGCATACGACGAAAGAAACCCTTGCCCCGCAACGCTAAATTGAAAGCGGCCTAACACATTCCGCCGTCAAATTGAGCCGTGCAGGTGATATGGATTGAAAAAAATTTCGCGGAGTGGAAGTATGCTCGGGACTCCCACGAACGCCGCTGATTCCGCCGAACCGACATGGTGGCTTGCATGGTTACGAAGTTTCCGTAAAATGTAAGCCGAACTTAGTAATCATTCCCTTATTTTCCATTTCGATGAAACCCATGATTCTTCCATTGTCATCCATTTTCAGATTTTGGAGTGGGCCATCGTTCTTGCCGATTTGGGTCACTTTAGTCATCGCGCCTTTCGCGAGTGCCATCCCCGTGACCCTTTGGCAGATTGGCGATGATGAAGATCCTTACAGCTCCGGTTATAATCCCACCAATGAGTTTTCTTCTGAAAATGGAAATACCAACGTCGCGCCCGGCTTCGTGACCCGCCTGCCGGGCGACCCACTTTACAATGCTGCGAGCAACCCCGACCGCGACGATCATTTTTACCAAGCGGGAACTTACCCCGTGGGATTTAACGGTCTGACAGCACCCCTGACCGTGCCCTATGCAGAACCCCCGGCAGCCTTCGAGAGGGCTCTAACAAACTGGGATCCTTCAAATTACATTCACTTCATACTTTCGTCAGCGCAGGCAGGCCCTCAATCCCGGCTGCGTCTTACCTTTGAATTAGTGGATGGAGGAATATGGCCCCAGCCGGCGTTAAATGGGGATAGTTTCGGAAACCACGACATCACCGTTCGTTTCCGCACGGCCACGACTAACACCCTTGTGCTTCAGCGGGCAGGTGTGAACCGCGACACTCGCTTCACCATCGATATTCCCGCCTCCAGCGTTCAAGCCGTGGCCGGCGCGAATACGATCCAGATCACCCGCTCAGGCCCCGCGCCTAACGCCGGTGCCTCCACTTGGATCCAGTTTGATTTCGTGAAAATGGAGGTTGATTTCGATGGCATGGCGGATGCCGACGGCGACGGTCTGCCTCGTTGGTGGGAAAACGACAACCACCTCAGCGACACAAACGCCGCCGATGCCGCTTCCGATGCTGATGGTGATACCCTAACCGCCCTCCAAGAATATAACGGCGGAGTGTTTTCAAGCGACCCCAATCAGAAAGACACTGATGGCGATGGTGCTTCAGATGCCGTCGAGCGAACAGCTAACAGTAATCCGAATATCGTCGATACCGATAACGACGGTCTCAGTGATGGGGATGAACTCCTCATCACTCCTACCTCGTCACCGCTGCTGGCAGATACCGACTCCGATGGTGCTCCTGACGCATGGGAAAAGCGCGTGGGTTCAGATCCTAAATCCGCAGCCAGTAAGCCCACCGCATTTGCGGGAGCCATCGGCATCAACTTTGTTTCTGCGGCCCATCAGGACGGTAGTCTGCCATGGTTCATTCCGGGCGGTGTCGTTCCTCAACTTTGGTGGAATAACACGCTCCCGCTCCGCACCTATAATGTTAACTCCGGTAACACGGCTGATATCCTTAGTCCGGTAGCGGGTTCGATTTCTCTATCAAATGGCACGATCGTTCCGGGTATGAGCATCCAGTGGACCTCGGATGGGATTTCAGACACTTCAAACGATGGAAATGGGGACCAAAAAATCATGAATGCCCTAATCCGTGCTTACGGTTCTACTAAGGCATCACTCACGGTCAACGGCATTCCTTTTTCAAACTATCATGTGTTCGCATACGTGGGCGGAAGCTATGATGGGCAAAAGGGAACGGTGGATCTGACGGGCACACCCGGTTCCACGCGGAGTTTCATCACCAGCACTACACCGCCTCAGAGCGAGTGGGTTGAGATCGCGCCCGCCACTTCAGTTAGTCCTTACCACGTTGGCAATTTTGTCCGTTACCCGAGTCGCAGCGGCTCGTCATTTACCGTGAATGTCACTAACATCGATGGTTATTCCATCGGGATACAAGGCCTGCAAATCGTTGACGCGACTCGTGATGCGGACTCGTCCGGCATTCCAGATTGGTATGAGATGCAATACGGCCTTGAGCCTGCTGGAGCTGGCACCGCGAGTGCAGACCCAGATCATGACGGTCTAACCAATCTCCAGGAATTCCAACGCGGATCAAACCCGAGGAAAGCCGACACCGACGGAGATGGCCTCGCGGATGGTAGCGAATCCGCCGCTAATTCTCTAACTGTTGATAGCGATGGGGACGGTCTGAGCGACTTTGCCGAGGCCAACGCCCCACTGCCGAGCAATCCAAATTCCGCGGATAGTGATAACGATGGTCTGAGCGACAAAGAGGAGCTTGCTAGGGGATTGGACCCTCAAGCGGCATCGTCAGGTTTGGTCCCGACCTACACGGCCTCTCCGGCGAAGTGGGAATGGAAAATGGAACCCGTGCAGCTCGTTTGGGATCATGGCAGTGGAGCTACCGGTGGCAATGATGGGTATGATGAGGATCTGCTTTCGTTCTACGTCGGAAACGCCCAAGTGGGTGGAGACAGGAGCCTCAGCATGCGCCTGTCTTCAATGAATGGGACCCTCTCCTATCGGTTCGAGTCCCAAGCAAGCGAGGCCTTCAGCGCGG
Source organism: Akkermansiaceae bacterium (assembly GCA_043758615.1). Lineage (GTDB taxonomy): Bacteria > Verrucomicrobiota > Verrucomicrobiia > Verrucomicrobiales > Akkermansiaceae > Luteolibacter. The sequence goes on along the minus strand of JAYVNE010000166.1, from coordinate 14,190 downwards.
CAAACTCGCCTAACGAAAACATCTCCCTCCAAGACCCCGCCACGCCACTGACCGATTTGAAAGCGGCATTGGGGTTCAGTGGCTACGGAGCCTTCGATACTTCAGATAGAATACGTTTTAAAATGTCTGCCGTCCGAGGCGCGAGCAATATTTGGGAGCTAACTTTTGAAATTTACAACCTGACTCGTAACAGCACTGTCGTCACTCGCATTGTTAGTCAATCTACTGCCACAGGGAATGTTGAAAATGGCACCGCCACTTGGCGGGACTCTGGAGGAACCGTTGGCTTCCCTAGCACCTTCGTTCACAAGGGTTCTCAACTTTTCGTCACCTCGGTCCCCGTCGAAACGATGGCGGCTTTTTCGGCTTATGCAGACAATGACAATGATGGGATTCCAAATGTTTGGGAGGATCTCTATCAACTCAATAAAAACCTTGCCACGGACGCCACCCAAGATGCCGATGGAGACGGATTGAACAACCGCGATGAATACCTAGCGGGCACCAACCCCCGGCTAACGGATACTGATGGCGATGGCGTGGACGACCGAGTCGAGCGGGATGAGGGTTCAAATCCGCTGTTAGCCAGTATCCTCCCAACTTTCGCCAATGGTGCCGCCAGCAGTGGCACCGACTTCAACCAGAACGGCTTCCCAGACGCATGGGAAGCGCGCTTCAAAACCCAAGGGATCACTCGCAGCGCGGATAGTGATGGTGACGGTGCCACCAACGCGACCGAAGCCGCATGGGGCACGGATCCCTTCGACGCGAATTCACGCATTGGCATCTCTGTCCAGCGCGATACGAACGACGCCGTGCTTGCATGGACGAAAAGCCCTTGGAAACGCCAGCGGGTTTATCGCTCCAGTAACTTAAATTCATGGCAGTGGCTGTCGCTGCCTTTTTCCACCAGCGGTGCGAACTACACCGCCCGCGTCGCAGGCCAATTCACCACCGCCACGTCGGCCTTTTTCTCCGTGGAAACGAAAGATCGAGATTCGGATGGCGATGGGGTGTCGGACTGGGATGAAGTTCTTGTCGGGAGCAATCCCTATCAGCGGGACAGCGTCCGCAGCAGTGCACTCACGCTGGATGTTGAGGGAAATGTTAGAGGAAGCGTGTCCGGAGATTATGCCTCATTTGCCAGTAATTTTAAAAACGGTCTGCCGGGTGGCCCGGGTGGCCTGCCCGCCCCTGAGCAAGCGGCCCGCTTTCTCCAACAAGCCACTTTCGGCCCGACGGTCGCAGAGTTAGATCGCGTGCGGACCCTCGGTTTCGCGGCGTGGATTGATGATCAGATTACGAACCAACCCGCCACGCTCCAGCAGCCCGTGATCAAGGCGATGTATCAAGACCTCCGCGGTCCGCGTGTTGATCTATCGTATAGTTATGGAAATCTAGACATCAGCGGTAGCAACGCCGCCACCGCCTTTGCTCGTGGTGCGGTGGCCGGACCGGACCAGTTGCGGCAGCGCATTGCCTTTGCGCTCAGCCAAATTCTCGTCGCCTCCCGCCGCGATGCTAATCTAGCAGATCGCCCCCTCGCGATGGCCGGTTATTATGATATTTTTGTCCGCAATGCGTTTGGAAATTATCGTGATATTCTCGGTGAGGTCACCCGCCATCCGGTGATGGGGCGTTACTTAAGCCACATCGGCAATCAGAAAGCCCGGCCTGAAATCAACCAGTTTCCGGATGAAAACTACGCCCGGGAAATCATGCAACTTTTTACCATCGGCCTCTGGCAGCTCAATCCAGATGGCACTCGCAAGCGGGATTCTAGCGGAAAGTTTATTCCCACCTATGATAACGGCGACATCACTGAGATGGCCCGTGTCTTCACCGGTTTCTGGTTCGGTGGCCAGAGCTGGAACAATGGCGGAAACACCGATCAACAATACGCGGCACCGATGAGCATGTGGGCAGAGAAACATGACTTCGGCGCAAAACAAATGTTAGGCGGTCTCTCGATCCCTGCGCGGTCAGCCAGCATTAAGAACGGCTTGCGGGATGTGGATGACGCCTTAGATTACCTCTTTAATTTTCCTAACACAGGACCATTTGTTTGTCGCCAGCTCATTCAGTTTCTCGTGACCAGCAATCCCAGTCCGGCTTATGTCGGGAGGGTTGCCGCTGTTTTCGCTAACAATGGAAGCGGCAAGCGCGGGGATCTTGGTGCCGTCGCGCGTGCCATTCTGCTTGATGTGGAGGCGCGGGATGTCCGCTGGTCGCACGGCTCGGCCAGCTTCGGTCGCCTCAAGGATCCCGTCCAAAGGGCCATGAACCTGGCCCGCGTGGGACGCCTTTCCCGCTTCCCCGGTGTGAACTGGTGGGACTATGGTGATTTTTATGAAAGCTCGCTCCAATCGCCCGGCTACTCTCCGAGTGTTTTCAATTTCTATCGGCCGGATTATCGTTCTCCTGGCATCCTTGCTGAAAACCAGCTCTCAGCCTCCGCATTTCAGATTACGAACAGCTATACCAGCGTTTCCCTCGTGAACCGTCTTTGGCGAAACACGGTGGATGGGCTTCGACTCTACGATACCTATGCGTTCCAGCCCGACTACCGAGATCTGCTAGAGGTGGCTAACAACTTACCCTTACTCGTGGATCGCGCCAATCTGCTCTTTTGTGGTGGAATGATGAGTGCCCCCACCCGGGCGACGATTCTTAATACGCTCTCGCAAACTTCCGCCGGGGATCCTCTTTTGCGGGTTCAACTCGCCGTCTTCATCGCCTCGGCTTGTCCCGAAGGTGCTATCCAACGTTAAGTTAGTAATAAGCCATGTCCTCAAATCCAATTTCCCGCCGAAAATTTCTCCGTCAGTTCAACTGCGCGGCGATCAGTTCATCGGCGATTCTCAACACCTTGCTCAATCTCAAGCTGGCGAACAGCGCGGCGGCGGATGGAATCGCTCCCGGCACCGATTCCAAGGCCATGGTTTGCCTTTTCCTCAGCGGTGGCATGGATTCCTATCAGATGTTAGTGCCATGGGAACAATCCCGCTACAATTCCTATTCTACCGCCCGCGGTGCGTTCGGTAGTGATGGAGGACTTGCGCTGGACCGTAATGCGCTGCTGCGGCTCACCGGCAGTGCTTCCGATTTTGGCTTCCACCCATCCATGGTCGGCATGCACCAAATGGCGACCGGCACCGGACCTTTCGTCGGAAAAAAACGCATCGCGGCCATCACGAATGTAGGCACTCTCGTCCAACCCATTTCCAAGCTTCAATATCAAGCGTGGGAAAATGGCGAAAATGCGGCACTCCCAGTTCCTCGTGCCCTCTTTTCACACAGCGATCAGATCGAACAGTGGCAAACGGCGGTTCCGCAAGGCATGCTCGAACTCACGGGCTGGGCTGGACGCGTTGCGGATATGATAAACTCCAGCTATAACACCGGTGCCACCTCCATGAGCATTTCTCTAAGTGGAAACAACGTGTTTCAAGTAGGAGACACCACCACTCAATTCGCTATCACTCCGGGTGGCTCCCTCAGTTTTGAAAATTATAGCACACCGCACCAGTTGAAGAACCAAGCATTCCGCAGCACTTTGGAACAAAGTTATACTAACCTTCTTTCGCAAAGTTTTGCTAACCTAACGAAAGAGAGCGATGAGGCACAGCTTCACTTCCAGGAGCAGTTCAATTCCTCCGCCGCTGACCTCGGTGCTGCTACAGCGCTCTTTCCCCAGAACAACTACCTGGCCACCACGCTCCAGGCGGTGCTTAAGGCCATCAAGATCCGCTCTGCCCTTGGTTTGCGCCGCCAGACGTTTTTCGTCAACTGGGGCGGCTGGGATATGCATGGAGATCTGCTAGGGCCTCAAGCGGATCAATTAGCGGTCGTGGACGCGGCACTCAGCGCCTTCCAACAGGGCTTGGAATTGTTAGGGCTCAGCAATGATGTTGTCACTTTCACCGCCTCGGATTTTGGTCGCACTCTTCGCTCGAATGGACGAGGCACCGACCACGCATGGGGTGCGAACGCATTTGTCATGGGCGGCCCGGTGGATGGCGGAAGAATTTTCGGAACCTTCCCGAATCTAACTTTGGATGGGCCGGATGATGTGGGTTACGGAGGTCGCCTCCTTCCCTCGACTTCTGCGGATGTTTACTTCGCTGAAATGCTTCGTTGGTTTGGTGTGCCTGCCACACAGATGGCCAGCGTGCTTCCTAACATCGCGAATTTTTGGAATCCTCTATCAGGCACCGCACCGCTCGGATTCATCAAACCATGATTTGCCCCAAATGGATGCGGCTTGGGCTGATTGCACTTTTCGCTGCTTCGATTTTGTTAGTCGCATGGAAGCTCCTCGCGCCAGCACCCCCGTTGCCGCCCCCTGCCCATCAAGAAGTCATTCCGCCGGGGATCATCGTCACTGAAACAAGCACCCCGGCTCCGCCTGCACCCTCTGCCGCACGCCTTGCTCCCGGTGATTCGATGCTCGCGGACTATGGCAACCCGGCGCTTCCTGCTCAGAACGATCTCATCCTCATCGCTCATAGTATTACCAATTTTCTCATCATCGCTAAACAGGCCACCGAGCGCCCCCTATCGGCTAACGAAGAATGGAGCGCCGCCCTTCGTGGCAAGCGACTCGGCTCCGAGCCGTGGATTTCCGAGCGCAGTCCTGCGTTGGATCAACAAGGCCGCCTGATCGACCGCTGGAGCACCCCGCTTTTCTTCCATGCCCTCGGAGGGAAACGTTGGGAAATTCGTTCGGCGGGCCCGGATCGCCAGCTATGGACGAGCGACGACTTAACGGAAAAGACCGCTGGCTAACATCACGTCAGGCGCTCTTACGAAATTCGCGTGGACCAATCACCGCTCGGCGGCGATGCTCGGCGCATGGGAAGTCGTTTAGGATGGATGAGGATCGCGGCGGCGGTGGCCAGCGGATTGCTTGTGGCTGGGTCGTGCCCGCCGTTAGACGCGACCTTTCTCGCATGGGTGGGCATTTTACCGTTGCTCTGGGCGCTGTGGTCGATCGAGGGCAAACGCGTGGGTTTGAAAGGGTTTGGAGTCGGCTATCTGGCCGGGCTGGTGGCTTGTTTGATTCAGTTCAACTGGGTGGCCTCGGTCTCATGGCTCGGTGCGATCCTGCTGCCAGCGTATCTGGCGGTTTATTGGGGATTATTCGGAATTTTCGCAGCGAAATATGGATGCCGAGGGAAAATTCTAACGGTGGCATTTTGCACGGGTGCGGTGTGGGCGGGGACTGAATTGTTGCGCGGTTGGGTAATCACCGGAATCAGTTGGAACGTGTTAGGGGTGGCATTCCACGATACGCCGCTGATGGCACAGGCCGCAGATTTGTTTGGCGTGGTGGGCTTGTCGATGGCGTTGGTTTTTTTTCAAGCGGTGGCGTTACAAGTTTTGAAGTGCAAAAGATGGGTAGATCTCGCAATCGCTGTGGCCATCATGGGCTTATTAGCAAGTTACGGATTTGTTCGGATTCGGTTGGAAAACGCGGCGGCTTCGATCCGGCTTAAAACGCTGTTAGTCCAACTGAATGTCCCGATGGAAGCCGCACAGATGTTATGGACGGACCTCGAAATGCACCAGGCTTATGAAGATGAGACTTTGAAGGGATTGAAGTCCGCTGCTACCTTTCCCGATTGGGTGATGTGGCCGGAATGCGCGCTAACAGGCCGCATTCTCCGCACCCATGACGGCGAGTGGGGCACTTGGCAGATCAATCAGGACACCATCGCCCAAGTCCGCAGTGCAGGGCCGTTCCAACTCATCTATGGCGTGAACGAAATGGAGGCGGAAAAAGACGGCGACAGTCTGGTGCCGAAACCCAAAGGCCGAGCGTGGAATTCTCTCGCAGTGATGTCTCCATCCGATGTCTTGCAAACCTATCAGAAGGAGCATCTGGTGATATTTGGCGAGACCATCCCCTTCGTGGATTCGCTGCCGTTTCTCAAGAAAATCTACGAGGAACAATCCGGCTCGGAGTTTGGTGGATCGTTCACGCCGGGCGACAAGTTCGACCCGTTGCCGATCGCCGTCGGAGAACAAACAGTCGGTGCGATTCCCACGATTTGTTTCGAAGATTCTGTCCCTCGCCTGACCCGGAAATTCATTCGCCCGGGACCCCAAGTGATCATCAACGTCACCAACGATGGCTGGTTCAAGCAGTCCGCCGCAGCGGAGCAGCATTTCCAATACGCGCGCTTTCGTGCCATCGAGTTCCGACGCCCAATGCTGCGTTGTGGGAATAGTGGTGTGAGTGCGGCGATCAGCTCTACCGGCGCGACGACGCATCCAGACACCGGGAAATTTCAAATCCTAGCAGATTCATCGGGTAGCCATTTCACCCGAGGCTCGTTGCTCACGGAATTGAAGATCCCGCTTCACCCGACGTTTTCGCTCTACGCAATCATTGGCGATTGGGGAATCATGTCTCTAACATTAGTTGCGCTGCTCGTGGTATTTCTCACCCGAAAAATCGCATGAGCCAATCCCGGGTAGTGGTGATCGGCGGCGGCGCGGCGGGATTCTTCGGCGCAATCACTGCTGCGGAGTGCGGGGCGGCGGACGTATTGATTTTAGAAAAAGGACCGGAAGTGCTGACAAAAGTTAGAATTTCAGGCGGCGGGCGGTGCAATGTTACGCACGCGTGTTTCGAGCCAAAAGATCTGCTGCAAAGCTACCCGCGCGGCAGTAAAAGTCTCATGGGGCCATTTCATCGCTGGCAGTCGGGCGATACGGTGGAGTGGTTTGCAAAAAACGGCGTCGAGCTAAAAACCGAGGACGATGGCCGCATGTTTCCCGTGACCGATGATTCGCGCACGGTGATTGATTGCCTTACCCGCGTGGCCCGAAACCTCGGCGTGAAATGGCGGACCCATTGCGGAGTGGCAAGCGTCGAAACTCTATCAGATAGCAGCTTCTTGATAGAAACGGATACCGGCGAAAAAATCGAAGCCCGCTGCATCCTCATCGCCACGGGTGGCATCCGCAGCGGAAATGCACGCAAACCCGTCGAGTGCGTGCGCCACACGATGGTGCCGCCCGTGCCTTCGTTGTTCACTTTTAAAATCGACGACCCACGGTTGGCGGATCTGCAAGGCGTCTCCGTCCCTAACGCAACGGTGCGCGCCGGATCGTGGCAAGCGAGCGGTCCGCTGCTCGTCACCCACTGGGGGCTGAGTGGTCCGGCGGCGTTGAAAGTTTCCGCCTGGGGTGCGCGTGATCTAGCAGATTGCGGTTATGAATTCGAACTTCGCGTAAGCTGGGCGGGAAATTTTTCCGCAGAAATAATCAGCGGAATGCTCGCTGCCGAGCGCCAGGAACACGGCGCACGGAAAGTGATGCGTCACAGCATCGTCGAGGGCGTGACCAAACGTTTATGGCAGAAACTATGCATCGCCGCGGGCATCGAGGACGAGCGGACGTGGTCCACGCTTACTAAAAAGGAGACTCGTCATCTCATCGAGCAGCTCACCGATGGACGCTATGCGGTGCGTGGAAAAAGTCTCAACAAAGACGAGTTCGTTACTTGCGGCGGCGTCCACTTGAAAGACGTCAATCTTAAGACCATGGAAAGCAAATTCACGCCCGGCGTCTTCTTCGCAGGTGAGGTGCTCGACATCGACGGCGTCACCGGTGGCTTCAATTTCCAAGCGGCGTGGACCACCGGCCGCATTGCCGGTGAGACGATGGCGGAACGCTTGGCCACCCTTTAACTTTTTCTTTGCTTCACTTTCGTGCCCCGGCTCGTCCATCTTGAGGCGTTGCCGTTGGTTTGAACCGCCCTCGAAAATTTTCTAAAAATGCATCCGACTTCTCTCTCGAAATATCGGCCCTTTCCGCCGGTGTCCCTGCCTGATCGCACTTGGCCGGATCAGACGCTGACCCGCGCCCCGCAATGGTGCTCGGTCGATCTTCGCGATGGGAATCAAGCTTTGCCGCAACCCATGTCGATTGAGGAAAAACTCGAATTTTTCGATCTGCTTGTTAGAGTCGGCTTCAAACAGATCGAAGTCGGTTTCCCATCCGCTGCGGACACGGAGTTCAATTTCCTGCGCCGCCTGATCGATGAAAACCGCATCCCGGAAGACGTGACGATCCAAGTGCTCGTGCAGACCCGCGAGCCGCTAATCCGCCGCACCTTCGAAGCCATCGACGGAGCAAAACGCGCCATCGTTCACATTTACAATTCCACCTCGCCGCTCCAGCGCCGCGTCACGTTCGGCGATGCGTCGCGTGAATCGATCAAACAGATCGCCGTCGATGGCGCGGAGTTAGTGAAAAAACTGGTGCCCACCATCCCGCGCACCGAGGTGGTTTTGCAATACTCGCCCGAGTCGTTTTCCGACACCGAGTTAGATTTTGCCTTGGATTGTTGCAACAGCGTCATCGAAGTCTGGCAGCCGACGCCCGATCGAAAAATGATCATCAACCTGCCGGATACCGTGCAGTGGACCACACCTAACATCCATGCCGACATGATCGAATGGATGTGCCGGAATTTGAAAAACCGCGAGTCCCTCCTCGTCTCGCTGCACACCCACAACGATCGCGGCACCGGCGTGGCCGCCACCGAGCTCGGTCTGATGGCGGGGGCGGATCGCGTGGAAGGCACGCTTTTCGGCAATGGTGAACGCACCGGAAATCTCGACATCGTCACCGTCGCGCTGAATTTGAACAGCCATGGCGTGGCGACGGGCTTGGATTTCTCTGACCTGCAATCGATCCGCAATGTTTACGAACGGGTCACCCGCCTAACGGTCACGGAACGCCAACCGTATGCCGGAGAACTCGTTTTCACCGCTTTTTCCGGTTCGCACCAAGATGCGATCAAAAAAGGCCTCGACCGCCGCGAAAAGGAAATCGCCGCTGACCCTAACATTCCGTGGGGAGTGCCCTATCTCACCATCGACCCACAGGACATCGGCCGTTCCTACGAGGCGATCATTCGCATCAATTCCCAGTCCGGAAAGGGCGGCGTCGCTTACGTGTTAGATCGCGAGCACGGATTCGATTTACCGAAGACGATGCACCCGCAAGTCGGCAAGCGCATTTACGATCTAGCAGACGAACACGGCCGAGAGCTATCCACCGATGAAATTCGCGATGCTTTTTTCCTGGAGTTCGTCAACGTCGCCAGCCCGCTCGATGTGACCGATTACGAGCTCGTTCACCACACCACCGAGCGCGGCCAAGTCCGTTGTCAGGCAAACATCACACTCAACGGCGAGGTGAAAGCCATCGAAGGATTTGGCAATGGCCCGATCAATGCTTTTGTGCATGCGATGGAAGGTGCCGGGTTGAAAAATTTCAAGGTCACCGACTACCGCTCCCACGCAGTCCGCGGAGGCTCAGATGCGAACGCCGCCTCCTATGTTCAACTCCAATCCGACGACGGCCGCATCCTTTGGGGCGCAGGCGTCGATCCCTCAATCGAAATGGCCGGCCTGAAAGCACTTGTCACCGCTTGGAATCTGCTCCGCATCTAAAAATGGGAGCGCGGAAATTATCCCGCCTTTTATCCACGCTCATTTGCAATGTGGGTCTGTGACCATCGGGAATTGCCCTCTTTCCGGTCACGGCAAAAGAGGAGCACACGCGCCCTCGCGTGTTGTTCTCGGCGCCCTCGCCGAGAATTAACTGAAAACAGGACGCAGGTTGCGTTACCCTGAAAACTCACGCTCAAGATCAATTCCAGCTCATCTGCGGCGAGGGCGCCCCGTCCAGAGTCAGCCCCCGTAAACCACCGGTTTCAGGCAGGGCCGAAAAACTTCGGTCCCGTCTATCGCTTACCTATCAATTACTAACGCCTACTCACCTACTTAAACACGCTTTACTTCACCCCTCATTTCAAGTTTTCCCCACCCTTAACACCCATCCGATAAATCTTCACAACCCACTCATCTACAAGAGGTTAAGCCATCCACAGTACACTTTATTTAGCCCCTACTATAAATTTTTTACCATTTTGCAAAATTTCCTTGCGATCCCACCGCTCCCGCTGTTTTCTTTCGAGGTAATTCATCAATGTGCGCTAGTTCATTTTATGTGACAGACATGTCGCAGAACTTGATTGCAAGTAGGTGAGCGCCAAATCAAACAAAACCCATAAGCCCGCTCCGTCACGAAGACATTTATGACATTGAGCTTTTCGTAAAAACAATCCCCTGATCAAAATCAAAACCAATCCTGTCATGAAAACACAAATTTATTCACTACTCGCCGCCACAGCCGCCTGCGGAATGGCGTTCGGTCAAACCACGGCATACACCACTCCGGTGGGGTTTGTGACCATCACAGTTCCTGCCAATGCTGACACTACCGTCACTCCTCCACTCGAACGCGCTACAGTTTATGCCGCAGGTTCTTCTAGTATTGCCGGTGATGTGATCGGGGCTTCCGGCCTCACCCCAGGTGCTTATGTTAGTCCTGCAACATATTTGGAGGTGACCTCGGGACCTTTGCTTGGCAAACGTTATCCGGTCACTGCTAACAGTGCCGTGTCAATCACCGTCAACGGTGGAGCCACTACGCTTCAAGTTCAAGGATTTGTCTCGGGCAATACTTATAAGGTTGTGCCCTATTGGACTCTCAACACCCTCTTTCCTGCTGGTGCAGGTGTCGGAACTACAAACGATGCGTTTAACCCCACCGCATTTGTATTTGCCTCAAGTCTCAATTTTGGAACTAACAAGGCGAGTGCTGTGGCTTATTTCTATTGCACGGGAGACGTCGGCAATGGTGTCGTCGCCGGATGGTACGACGCCAACAATCCTTTCTCTGCGCCGTTGGATAATACCCCAATTGATCTTTCCAGAATGTATTCCATACGGAATCCTTCTGCTTCTGCCCAATCAGTTGTTGTGAGTGGTCAAGTGCCGAACACGCAGACTGTTATTCCAGTGGCTGTGAATACTGCTTATAATGATGTTTACTTGGGCGCTCCCTATCCGATTGATGTTTCGTTGCCGAATTCTGGTCTTCAGTCCGCCATCCAAGGATCCCCGGATGCATTCAACCCAGTCGAAGTGGTTTTCGTTTACAATGATTTGGGTGCCGGTTTCAACAAGGCTGCCTCAGTGGGGTATTTTTATTGCACGGGCGATGTCGGTAACGGTGTGGCTGCTGGTTGGTATGATGCCAACAATCCTTTCACCGCTCCACTGACGGACAATGTGATCAAAGCAGGACGAGGCTTGGTGATTCGCAAAGCACCATACGGCTCCGCTGGTTCAGTGCCATGGACAGCCCCGCGCCCTTACAATTTATGAAGTTGAACAATTCCACAATGCAAATTCTCAATTAACAGAAAAACATATCGTATATGAAAACAACACACAAAGTAATCGCACTAGTAATGATGTGCACTGCGGCATCGCAAGCCGCTACTACCATTAGCGGTATCGTAGGCGGGAACTTCAAGGCTGTCGACAATGCCACCAATATCACCACTGGCTCGCTGGTAATGCTTGTTGCTGATGTCGGAGGAAATGGGTTTTTAAATCTTTCCGCGCAAGGAGCTCTCACACCCAGCACCACTGCTCAGCTTTCCCACACCTTAACAGGGAGCCAGGCGGGTCTTACGGCCGGATCTCTTTTCGGCGGTGATACGATTGTTACCACTTCTTCATCTGGCGCAGGTAGCATCGGGGGCATTTTGACAGGTATTGATATTTCGTCTTTCGTAAATCTAAACTTTGCTATTGTTTATTTCAATAATGGGGCAACAGCGCTCAATTCTGGAAACATCGCGGGCCAGACTTTTGGCATGCTTAGACTCGCCGACTGGACGTTTCCTGCGGCCGACGCCGGGGCAACATTTACCTTTAGTGCAACTGATGCTGGCGGAGCAACTAGTTTTTATTCCACGAGCGCGAGTACTACTGCAACTCAACTCGGAGGTGGTTTCTTCTCTGGCACGGGAGTTGCTGCAGATGTAGCTTCCACAGCTGTACGTAGCACGAACTTTTCCGTTGTTGTAGTACCAGAACCATCGGCCGCTCTTCTTGGAACTATTGGTGCTCTCGGTCTTCTTCGTCGCCGTCGGAACTGATTTAGGATTAATTTCTAGAATAAAAATTGTTCAATCTAAGAGGCAGGCGCAAGCCCGCCTCTTTTTTTATTCCCATTCAAGATTCCAATGATCGGTGTGTAAAACTCCCCTTGCAATTCAAGATCCCAGACAAAATGTATTTCTCTTGCCAAATGGAATTCTAAAGGTAGAAAAGGGTCATGAGCAGCAGGCGATGGTTGGCACCCTGGAAAGATTCGTCGGAGAAACCGGCGATTTATCACTGTATTTCGCGGGTAGTAGATCGTCGGTTTGTTTTTGGTGACGAGGAAAGGGAGCATTTCCGGATGTTTATGCGCATCCAGGAGAACTTTTCAGGTTGTCGGGTTTTATCCTACTGCGTGATGTCTAATCACTTCCATATTCTGCTGGAGGTGCCGCCGATGCCGGAGGGTGGGATTTCGGACGAGCAGTTATTGAAGAGAATTTCATCGGCGAACACGGAGGCGTTTGTGGCGGTGGTGGCCAAGGAATTGGCGGATGCGCGGGCAGCGCAGCGGGATGAATGGGCGGCGGAGATTCATGCTCGATTCACCTACCGGATGCACAGTTTGAGCGAGTTCATGAAGACGCTACTCCAGCGCTTCACGCGCTGGTTTAACCGCACGCATCAGCGCATCGGCACACTTTGGGAGGAGCGCTACAAGAGCGTAATCGTGGAAAGTGGGATCGCTGCGCGGACGATGGCGGCCTACATTGATCTTAATCCAGTGAGAGCGGGGATGGTTTCCGATCCAGCGGAATATCGTTGGAGCAGTTATGGCGAGGCGGTGGGCGGGGGACCGAAAGGGAATGGGAAAAAGGCGCGGGAAGGACTCGTCAGGGCATGCATGAGTCAGCATGGTGCGGGATTCGAGTCGGAAAAATGGAAGGAGGTGTCACGGATTTATCGGCGCACGATGGGGTTGGCGTTGGGGAGAAAGAGCGGCAAGGCGGAAGTGGAGAGGGGAGTCGTAAGGATGCCAATGAACACGGCGGAGGCGCTGGAGGCCGAGGAAAACGGCACCATGCTGCCGGATTTGCAAATGGCAGCGATGCTGCGATGCCGGGTCCGCTATTTCACGGACGGGGCGGTGATCGGGAGCAAGGCGTTTGTAAATGAGGTCTTTACCGCAGCGCGGGAACGGTTCACGGAAAAGAGGCAGGATGGGGCACGTCGGATGAAGGGCAAAGGAAAGGCGGCAGCCGGAGTGCTGTGGAGCGTGCGAGATTTGCGACTGAAAGTGTGATTTAGCCTTAAAGGGAAATTCAAACCGCGAATGAACGCGAATAGACGCTAATTTTGAATGAATTATAGGATAAATTTCATTCACCCGCAGGATGAAGAATCACAGTTGTCCAAGATGTTGATTTTTAGAGCTTTATTCGTGTTCATTCGCGTTCATTCGCGGTTTCTGGGTTTAGCACAGTCTGCGAAGCTCATGCAAACTCGCCGCCCCTAGCGCTTTACTCTGCTAAGCGAATAATCAGCTTTCCGGGCTCCACTTTGAATTCCTCCACCCCGGGCACTTTGCTAGATTTACCTTTTCCGCCGCCGAGGATTTCGGCGAGCAGATCATGTCCTTTCAAGTTGGCCAGCCATGCGTTAGGCAGGGAAATGCCCCAGACCGTGACATCATCGAGGACGAAGCTGGCTTGGCCTGGCACATCGCTGATGAGAAATCGAGCGCGGGCCTTGAGATGTTGCCCACCAAAGATCGGCAGATCCTTGTCCAGATCGGCTTCGACGCGTGCGTGGATCGCATGGGTGGCCAGTTCAAAACTGATGGTTTTCCCGAGAGTCGTCTTTTCGTTGAGTAAACCGTTGAGCTCCCGTTCGGTGAGGATTATTTCCTTGGAGCCCTTTTCGTATTTCGGCTCAGCGGGTTTTTGAATCGCTTCCACTTTTGCCTCAACTGCCGCTTTTTCCTGTGCGCTGAGCTGGACCGGATGGATCGGCCGATTGTGCCACCACCAGATTCCACCGAGACAGAGCGCTAGGACAGCAAGGGCGATGATGCTTTTGGAAAGGCAGGAAGGTCCGCGTGCTGGAGGAGTGCTAGCAGCCTGTCGGACTTATAAAGCACAATATATAGATTAAGTGATCGCCGTTGTAACAGCATCTTGTGGTAGCAAGACAGCGTGCTAGCAGATAG
>JAYVNE010000165.1:0-3852 GCA_043758615.1 Akkermansiaceae bacterium | reverse complement strand
ATGCGGATTTCTCGCTCGTAACTGCCGAGGTAGAGGGTTTCTTCTAAGTCCCGGCTGCTGTTGGAGGCGATGCGTTTCTTGAGCTGTTTGGCGCGGTTTCCTCCGGCATCGAAGGTGAAGTCCGTTTGCACGCGGGCGGCGGCGTAGATCTCGGTGCCTGCTAGGTTTTGGAGGGCGGGCGCTGCGAGGTAGTCGAGGGCGCGGAGCTGGCCTAAGGAGGACCAAGCGTAGTCGCGTTTGCTATCGTTCGTGACGTAGCCAGCGGGATCATAGGTGTAGTTCCGGGTTTCTCCCTTGATCGTGGCTCGGGTGACGGCGTGAGGGCCGGCGTTGATTGCCGGAACCTCGTTGCGGTATTTTAATTCATTGCCGTTTTTCTTAGTCAGGTTTCCGTTGCCGGTGTAGTCAAAATCCTTCGGACTTGAAGTGAACGGATGCACTGAGGTGGCAGAAGTGTCAGTGCCGACGAACGAATTAGTCACTCGGTTGATTCCGTCGTAACCAAAAAATTCTTTTTTGACGGCGATTAAGTCAGTTCGGCTTTCTAGATTTCCTAGGCTGTCCCATTTGCAGCTTTTGTTTTGCAACAGATCCCCATTCGCGGCGGTGGCGCTGAGAGTGTTGATCTGGCCGGTGGTGGGGAAGTAACTGGCGCTGGCAGTCACACCCTGCGCGAGCGTCTGAGTGAGGGAGCGGCCTTTGGAATCGAAGGTGCCTGCCTGCCAGTGCAGGGTTCCCGCACCGGGCTGGCTGCCGGGGGCGATCCTGAGCGCAACAGGGAAAGAGAAGGCATCGTAATCGTGAATCACGCTGAGACCGCCGGCATTGGTCTCGCTATAAACGCGGCCCAGCGCATCGAAAGTGCTCGAGGTGGTGAAGGTTTCGCCAAACTGCGTTTTGCGGGTATTGATGGCTCTGCCGTAGCCGTCATAGACGACTTCCTCTGAGTAGCCATCTGGCCCGGTGGTTTTCCAGGCTTTGCCTTTGCCATTGCCGATGGCTCCATCGTAGTAAGTCTGATAGGTGCCCTCGGGCTTGCTGATAGAGATGGGCCTGCCGAGAATATCATAGTTGAAATAAGTGGTTTGGCCCTTGGCATTGGTGCTGGATTTCACCTCGCCATAGGGATTGTAAACGGAGCTGGAGCTGCCGGAATTCACCTCATTTACGGCGGTTTTGTTACCGAAGAGGTCGAAGGTGTTCGTGAGCAGGGTTTGCCCATCGATTTTCACATTCAGCAGCCTGCCTTCATGGTCGTGAGAGAAGGTGGTGATCTGGCCGGAGGGGTCGCTGGATTGGATGAGGCGACCGTGTATATCTTCCCAACGTTCCAGTGCCTTACCATCGCGGTTGACGGTTTTCGAGTAGGTGACGGGCTGGTCGTTGAGCAGGAAATTGTCAAAAGTCTTCACATAGTCGGAAGTGTTATCCGGGTGGGCGGTATTGATGACGCGGTTGAGGAAATCGTAGTAAATGAAGGTGAACTGCGGCGTTTCCCCGGCGGCGAAAGTATCGGAGACTCGGTCCTTGCGACTGCGGGCATCGTAGCGGGTGACCGAATAGACTTGCGAGTAAGTAGAGGTGCCGGCATTCCGCAGGACGGTGGATTCCGTGCAAAGCTCACGGCCGAGAGAGTCCAGATAGACCTTGGCACTGGGTGAGCCAGAGGACTGTTTGGCACGGAAGAACTTGATCTGGCCACTGAGGTAGGAGGAGACAGTAGCCGGGAGACTGGCATTGGTGGCCCAACCGGTGATTTCCCCGGTTTCCGTGCCGTTCGGATAGAGTGTGCGAATGAGCGTGCCGTAGGCATCGTAGAAAAACTGCGCGGTGAGGCCGCCGATATCCGTGGTGGAAAGGAGCAGGGCACGCTGGGTGTCATACGTATTCGATGCCGTTTGATTCAGGGCGTTTTTCTGCCAGAGAAGGAAGCGGCCTGCGGAATCATAGCCGCTGGTGGCGGTGCGCGGGGTTTCTCCGGCGGCGGAAACCGTGGTACTGATCACATTCCCAAAGCCGTCGTGGGTGTAATTTTTGGAAACGGAGAGGGTGTTTCCCGGCTCGACGGTTTCGGTGACTAGCAGGCCGGTGGTCGGGTGATAGGCGAAGGATGAGGTTTTGATGATGTCCGGCTTGCCTGGGCCGGATTTGGTTACGGTTGATCTGTCAAGGCGGCCCAGATACCATTTTGGGGAATCAGTGACGTGAATGAAGGCGCTGGTGGTGACCACCTTACTGATAGCTAGGGAGTCGACGAAGGATTTTTTCACTTCTACGGTGGACCTTTTCACAAAGCCATAGTCATCAAAATCCGCAAGAGCCTGAGTGGTGATGGTAACGGAAATCTCTTTGCCTTTTAAATCACAAAGTGTTTTAACGGAGCCTGTCTGCACGGGTCTGCGAATGGGGCCTGTTGGAGTGAGGTCAGCGTAGGTGGCCGTCTCGGATGAAAGGCATTTGGTGCCCACCGTCACGCCGGGTAGGCGGGTGGCATCCAGATCCGCAGAGGTGACAAGCACCGTGGTGGTAGTGGTTCGCGGGCTGCCACCGAAGGGGTAATCGCGGCAGGTATCCGTGCGGCTTACTTGGCCGGTGTAGGCGTCCATCGCCTCGATCCAGCCGAAGCCGAGAGAAGCTTCGTTTTTCCGATCATAGCGGAGATCCCCGTAGCGTTGGTATTTGGTATTGGTGCCCCCATTCCCATTTGGCTCGGAATAGCTGGAAACGACTAAGCGCGAGTCGATGATCGAGGCTTGGCCATCGAGCATGGTGCCGAAGTTTTTTTGATAGACGCGGCTGTTGAAGCCGGGAATCGGCGATGGATCGTTGAGGCGATTGTAATTCACCGTGAGCGTGGAGCCGAAGCCATCGGTGACGGATTTCAGCACTTCAGGGCGGCAGTTGTTATACCAGACTTTCGGAGTGGTATCGAGTAATCCGGTGATGAGGTCCGGGAAACCATCGCCATTGAGATCCAGGAGTTTCGCCCGGCGTCTGCCGCCGGTGCGTTCGCCATCGCTGGAGTAAATGCGTTCAGAGCCAGGAAGACCCCAAGCGGAGCGGTTTTGCCAGCCATTTCCCGTGTTAAGAATAGCGAGATTATAGTCTCCCGAAGTGCGGGAGGTGAGATCATTGTAGCGACCGTTAGCGTCAGAGTAGAGAATGTCTGGCAGCCCATCACCATTGAGATCCGCAACTTCGAAGCCAAAAGGAATGCGACTGTCATAGGATTCGTTGTGCAGGAAATAGCTCATGCGATACTTGCCAATTTCGCTCTGCCATGGAGTCGAAGTTCTGCCCCCCTGATTTAACCATGTGTTTTGAACGTTGTTAGATCCTACGGTTTGCGATTGCAGCAGATCTGGCAGGCCGTCCCCGTTCACATCCATAACTAAAACTCCTTGGTCGTAACCGTTGCTCAACTTGGCCAAAGCAACCGGAAAATTATAAGGGGATGCTGGAGGGGTTTCCAAGCTAGAAACTGGATCCCAGCGATAGCTCCCGGAGTCGGTCATCTGATAGGTTTTTGAGGTAATTACCGACGAACTGAGAGAGGCCTCCGCCATGTCCAGCAGCCCATTTCCATCCAAGTCCAATAGTCTCCTGCCCACATCCTGTTGATCGACCATTAAGGGTTCAGGGATTTTTCTGGAGTCATCCCTCGTCCATCCGGGTCCTTTAATGCCCTTACTCAAATAAGCGATGCCCGTATTACCGCCTATCAACAGCGCGCCAGTAGCAAGATCGTAGAGGCGTCCGTAGTCGGTGGTATGGACTACTAGATCGAGATAACCGTCGGAGTTTAGGTCCACCCACTGGAAGTGCTCGGCCCTGATTTTCCCGCCATCAGAG
>JAYVNE010000164.1:0-11862 GCA_043758615.1 Akkermansiaceae bacterium | reverse complement strand
CCGCCATAGTCGGTCCAAGGCAGCCGATCCCCTCGGGACGAACACTTGATCGACCCACAGACCAAAGCAGATACGCAAACCATCACGATTCCGTTAGGTTCAAAAATCAAACGCCCGCTTGATTTTTACCAAAGAGCAAAGAACGGAGGCACAACATATCGACCCCGCGGACGGAGCAGCATCCGTATATTGATTTGATTTTAAATGTCCGCTAAATCCGACAGTCTGCTAACAAATCTTTGCGAATACGGTCCCGGCAGATGAAGATCGTGCAGTGAAAACTTTTTGTCCTGAGTGCAAAAACAGTCTAACCGGACCCAAGTCCGCGCTAGGGACTCGTGTCAACTGTCCCGAGTGCCAGCATTCGTTTTTCTGGACGGATCGCTGGCACGCCGGGGAATCGTTTGTGGTGTATGACCTTGAAACGACCGGGCTCGATCCGGTGAACGACGAGTTCATCCAGATCGCGGCGATGCGGTTCAAGGCGGGCGCACTGTGTCCTAACGAAACATTCACGGCTTTTGCGAAACCGCGGCGGCCGATTTCCGCCTTTATTGAGAGTTATACGGGAGTGGGGAACCGCCACGTCCAACATGCTAACAGGCCTGAACAAGTGTTATGCGAATTTGCTGCTTGGTCAGGGGACGCGACTTTGATTGCGCACAATGGCTTGCGTTTTGATAGTAAATTTCTAGCAGCCACCTGTCGCCGCCACGGTCTGCCGATGCGGGAGGTGCACAGCATTGACTCGATCCACATGTCGAAAATGCTCTTCGGAAAAGTGCGGGGAACCGGCCATTCGCTTGATCACTTGATTTCGAGATTGCGGATCGATTCGCAAAACATCCGGCGTCACGATGCGCGGGGAGATGTCGAGATTCTCGGGCGCGCGGTGGCCAGCATGTGGCAGCGGTTGAAGCTGGATCATTCGTTCAACGGAGTTCCACGACATCCTGCCTGCCTTCCTGTTTAGACCCTCTGCAAATAGTTTGCTCGCGTATTTTGCTAGAACGGGCGTTGCTGGGGAAGGGATTCATTGAGAGAGCGAAACGCTGAGATCGGAGAATCCTTTGCGTTCGCCTCCGCGTTGCATTTCGGAAATGACTTTTGGCAAACAGCTCAAGCGGATTTCAGGGCACAAAAAACCCGGCACGCCCGCGAAGACCTGCCGGGTTTTGAAGGTGGATTACTTGGTGGCCGCAGCAGCAGGCATCATCTTGGCTGGAGCTGCGCTAGGGCAGCAGGAAGCGGCAAGGAATGAAGCGGCGGCTGCAACGATGAGGAATTTAACAAATTTCATGGTATTTTAGGTTAGGTGCTTGTTGTTGTATCACGTTGCGCAATTCACATAATGTGACGGCGTCAACTTAGCCAAAATGAAAACGCTGGCAAGCATTGATTCTAAGTGATTCCTGTGAAATAAGGCTCAAGCAACATCGCGAGACAGCCGATGGAACATGAGCCCGAGTAGGTATCGAGAAGACGGGCTGTTGGGCTCTCAATGGATTACGCAGCATCCTCGTCCACGCGTTTCCGGCGGATGATGGGCTGCTTTTCGCCGAGCACGACTTGACGATTGATCGTTACGGTATCGATATCTTCACGGGAGGGGATATCGAACATCACTTCAAGCATCATTTTCTCAAAAATGGATCGCAAGGCACGGGCGCCTGTGCCACGGCGCACCGCTTCTTCGGCAAGTGCCCGCAAGGCATCGCGTTGGACGCGGAGCTTCACGCCGTTCATGGCGAGCTGCTTGCTGTATTGTTTGACCAGAGCGTTTTTTGGATCGGTGAGGATCGACATCAGCTCGTCTTCCGTGAGCTTGCGCAGCGAAGAAATGACTGGGATACGGCCGATGAATTCAGGTATCAGCCCGAAATGAAGCAAGTCTTCCGGTTGGACTTTTTCGAGCACGTTGACGCTAGGATCATCGAGATTTTCCTTATGCGATTCCGAGTGGAACCCGAGTGTGTTGCTTCCGAGGCGGCGCTTCACCATGTCGTCGAGACCGACGAACGCGCCGCCGACGATGAAGAGAATTTTCTCGGTGTTTACTTGAATGTATTCTTGCTGCGGATGCTTGCGGCCACCTTGCGGCGGGACGTTGCAAATCGTTCCTTCGAGAATTTTGAGTAATGCCTGTTGGACACCTTCACCCGAAACGTCACGAGTGATTGAAACGTTTTCAGTCTTGCGGCCGATTTTGTCGATTTCGTCAACGTAGATGATGCCACGCTCGGCGCGTGCGACATCGAAGTCCGAGGCTTGCAGCAAACGAAGAATGATATTTTCCACGTCCTCGCCAACATAACCGGCCTCAGTCAAAGTCGTGGCGTCCACAATGCAGAACGGCACATCGAGCACGCGTGCAAGAGTGCGAGCGAGCAAAGTTTTTCCAGACCCGGTTGGGCCTAGTAGCATAATGTTAGATTTCTCAATCTCCACATCTCTGAATTCCTCACCCAGCTTTGCCTGATCTTGGCGGAGGCGTTGGTAGTGATTGTAAACGGCAACAGATAGAACCTTTTTAGCGTTTTCCTGGCCGATCACATGTTCGTTGAGCTTTGCAAGAATCGCGGCCGGTGCAGGGATCTTGAAGCCCGGTTTCTCTGCGGGAGTTTTCCCCTTGGAGGGGGCGCCTCCGAGCTCCTTCTCCAAGATGTTTGAGCAAACCTCGATGCATTCGTTACAAATATAAACACCGGGACCGGCGATCAGTTTTTTGACCTCAGAGTGGCTCTTTCCGCAGAAAGAGCACATCGTTAGATTAGAAGCGCGGGCCATTGGGGCAAATTTAAGGAATCAATAAGGAAAATACAAGGAGGAAGAAGAAGAGGCGAGACGGCCTTATTGCGCGTCTTTCGGCTCTTCGATCGCGGCGACGACCACATCCGGCAGTTGCTTGCGGCTTTCGAGCACCTTATCCACGAGGCCGTATGCGACGGCGACTTCGGCAGGCATGTAGTTATCCCGATCCGAATCGCGTTCCACTTCCTCAATCGACTTGCCGGTGTGAAAAGCAATGATTCCATTGAGTCGTTTTTTCAGATTGAACATGAAACCAATCGTCCGCTCCACGTCGGAAGCAGTCCCTTGGGCACCACCGGAAACCTGATGGATCATGACGTGGGAGTTAGGCAGGCAGTAGCGTTTGCCCTTGGTGCCTGCGGTGAGCAGAACCGAGCCCATGGACGCGGCGATTCCGATGCAGTAGGTATTCACATCGCAGGTGAGGAACTGCATGGTATCATAAATGGCGAGGCCGGCAGTCACCGAGCCACCGGGCGAGTTGATATAAATGTGGATGTCCTTTTTCGGGTCCTGCATTTGTAGGAAGAGAAGCTGGGCGATAACGGAATTGGCCACATAATCATCGATGCCGACGCCGATGAAAATAATGCGGTCCTTGAGCAGTCGCGAATAGATATCGAACGAGCGCTCGCCGCGGCCGTCTTGCTCCACGACCATTGGCACGTAGTAGCTATTGTGTGGTGAGGGTGAACTCATGTTAGGTGATTGAAAGTTAGTCATCGAGTGGTGTTTCAGTTGATTCTGCAACGTTCGCGTGCTCCACTAGGAAGTCAATGGTCTTACCAATGGCCATGGAACTTCGGATGTTAGGGATTCGGTTGGCGCGTTGCATATCCTTGATAAATTTTTTGGGAGCGACCTTGCGTGAGTTCGCGATTTGCACGAGGTGATTGACGAGCTCGGCGTCCGTGACTCCGATTTTTTCGACTCGTGCGATTTCCTGAAGGATAAAATTCGTGCGAAGGTTAGAGACGGCCTGGCTGCCCGCGTTGGCGAAAATTTCCGACTGCTGGGATTCGATTTCTCCTTCGCTCATTCCGGATTGCACGCCGCGTTTTACCATGGCGTCCGCTTGGCTTTGCGTTTCTTGGGTGACAAGTTCTTCGGGAAGTTCGAAATCCACCTGTGCGTTGAAATGAGCGACGATCTGATTGACCTTCATGTCGTCGATCTTGCGCTTGCGCTCGCCGGCCATGTTTTCACGGATGATCTCCTTGATTTCCTCCATCGTTTTACCGGGAGCGAGGCGGTTCGCCATTTCGTCATCGAGGGCGGGGAGCACGGCGGTTTTGAGTTCCTTGACCGTGGTTTGAAAAGTGATTTCCTGATTGCGGAGGTCTTCCACTGGAAAGTCATCCGGCAGAGTCACGGTGATCTCACGGGTGTCACCGTTGTTCATGCCGACGAGCTGGGGAGTGAAGCCTTGTAGAAAAGCTTTTTCGTCCAAGCGTACCCAGAAGCCCTCGCGGCCTGATAGATAACCGGCGGACTTGCCGAGGAATTCCTCGGTTGGCTTGCCGTCCACGGTGGAGGTGTAGTCGATCACGGCGAAGTCACCCATTTCCGCAGCGCGGCCTTCGATGTCATTGAACTCGGCAAATCGTTCTTGGAGAGCAGTGAGCTGGGCTTCGATTTCCTCATCCGGCACGGCAAGTGGTGGCACGGTGACGTTAACGCCCTTGTAGTCAGGGAGCTTCACTTCCGGAGCGAGCGTCAGTTTCGAAACAAAAGTGATGTTACCGTTAGGAAGCGTGGTGACGTCTTCTGGCACACCGAAATCTAGCACGTTGAGCGATTCCTGTTTCATCGCCTCGTCGTAAGCTTCGTTGAAAAGGACTCCGTTGAGTTCTTCAGTGATTTCCTTTTGAAAACGCTTCTCGACAATCGCGCGTGGCGCCTTACCGGGACGAAAGCCTTGGACGCGGGCCTTGCTGGCATAGCCTTTGACGATCTGGTCGCGCTGGCCATTGACTTTTTCGGCTGGAATTTCCACGCGAAGGGTGGCGACGCACTTTGGCTGCTTCTCGACAACAATGTTCATATTAAATGGGACCGACTTAGGCGTCGGGGCGGGGAACCTAGATGAAACCCATGGCGCTTGTCAAATGACGCTTGCATATAATCGGAGCGCCTACGCTTCCGTCGTCCCCGCCCAATGCCAAAGCCCTGGATCAAGCTCGAATCGGGCGGCTTTGGCGAGCGCTGCCGCATCGGCGTCCTCCGTCAGAACTGCGAAAACGGTGGACCCGGAGCCACACATCAGGGTGGCTGAAGTTTCACGCCGGGCGAGCAGCCATTGTTTTAACTCAGCGAGAAATTGGTGCTTTTGAAACACCGGGCGCTCCAGATCATTTCCTAGTAAAATCCCGGAAACCCGTTGTTCGGCGTAGGAAATCCCGGGTAGCTCGTGCGAGGCTTTCCAACGTCCGTAAGCATCGGGCGTCGGCACCGCGAAGGATGGCTTGAGCAGCAAGACGTGCAGCGCGGGAGGCGAGGGGACCTGCTCGATGATCTCTCCCCGCCCGGTGCAGCGGGCCGCGCCGGACACGAGGAAAAATGGAACATCCGAACCCAGATTCGCCGCGATGTCTTTGAGTGGATCCACCGCCAGAGCGTAGCCATTGAGCTGGTTAAGCCCATGCAAAGTGGCTGCCGCGTCACTGCTGCCGCCTCCGAGACCAGCACCGTTAGGGATGACTTTGCTGAGTGAAATGGAATACTTGCAGGGAATCCCGGTGGCCGCTTCGTAAGCTCTAACGGCTTTCACCACCAAGTTGCTCTCATCGCTCGGCACGCTGGGATCATCGCAGGTAAAGGCAAAATCGTCACTCTCGCGAAACTCGATCCGGTCGGCCAAACCCGGGAGCTTTACAATTAGGGTATCAATTTCATGAAATCCATCCTCGCGTTTTTCTAACACACGAAGCGAGAGGTTCAGCTTGGCAGGGGCTTGCAATGTGAGGTGGCTCATACCTTAAAATCGCGGACGATCAGCGCCATCATGCGCCCAGTTTTTCCTAATTCGCGGCGGTAACTGTAATAGCGCTGCAAATCAGACGCCGTATTCAGCCCGCAATCGAGAAAATTCCCCACGCCTGCCGCTTTGGCCTGAATTGCGATTTGCCCCGCGAAATCAATGTCGTAATCCGGCACTCGGATGCATGGACCGAGCGTGGCGACAACATCTTCCGGGCGAGTTCCGAAGTTTCGCGCCATCTCACCCAGTGCGGCTTGAAAAATGTTTCCTTCAGTGCCTTTCCGCCCGGAATGCAAGAGCCCGATCGCACCGCTTCGCCGATCCGCCAGCCAGATCGGCCCGCAATCGGCGACGTAAATGGCGAGCACCACTCCGGGTTCGCAGGCAATCAGTCCATCGCAGCCCGGCACTACGGGGAGGCCATCCGGTGCCATGTTTTGTGGGGCGCCTGGAACTTTCATGACCGAAGTCCCGTGCACCTGCTCCGCCCGCCACCATTCAGCAGAGGGCCCGGCAAAGTCGGAAACCGCGGCGGCATGATGCGCCCGCAAAAGATTCATGGCTTCATCCCGGTCGCCATGGATGGGTAAATCCGGAATACGGCCCACCCACGCAGCGCGGACGCCGGGGATCGAATTCAAGCTGTCTAAAAAGGGGAACGCCTCCGTCACCCGGGGACGGTAACGGAGGCGCTTAGGATTCGCCAAGCTGGATTATAGGTCAGAGGCAGATTCCGGGATTCAAGCGATGGCGCGGCCAGCGATGGCGCGTTTCGTGTGTTCCACAGTCTCCGCTTGGTCTTCATCCATTCCTGCTAGAATACCCACCAGATCGTTCGCAATCTCTTTACGCATCTTCGAAACGAGTTCGATTCCTTTAGCGGTGATGCGCACCATGATTTTGCGGCGATCGTCTGCGGCGTGCATACGCTCAACGTAGGACAGTTTTTCCAACCGATCGACTAAACCGGTGGCAGCGGCGGTCGAGTGGCCCATCTTTTTCGCAATATCGGACATCGTGAGATAGTCTTCGCTGGATAGGTAGGTGAGGAGGAAGAACTGCGGAAACGAGATGTTCCCTTTGTTGAGTTCTGTTGACAGGTTTAGGATGCAACTCCGCTGCGTAAACAGGACGAAGTCAGCAAGACGGTCCGCGTCGGCTTTCACCGAGGCGCCCGAGGCGTTCATTGTTTTCATTATGGCTGGTTGTAGTGTTCATGTGTTGGGACATGTAAGGGGGCACAGCCATTGCGAAGGAGAAGCTACCCGGTTTCCCAGATAGTAATCAACTCTAAAATTTAAATTTTACGGCTGTGCCTGATTTCTCAAGCGGGACTTTTTTAAAATACATAAAGGTGAGTAGTTTTGGAAGCAAAGAATTCACGAAAAGTTAATTATTTTTTTGAACGTTTTCATTTTCTGCTTTCTGTTGATTCTGAAGGGATTCGGGACTTGTAAACGCAGTGGGTGGCTTGGGCACGTGTTGCGAATACACCCCGTCACCCACTTCGACTTGACCGGATTGCAGATCGGCGGCGGAAAATTCACCCATCGACTCACCGGTCACCAGCAAGTTGGCGGACCTTCCATCGGGGCCTCTCGTGGTAAGAATTGTCCCTGTCTCGACAGTCCACTTGCCATAACTTTGAATCAACACAAAGCGTTTGTCCGCAGGGATCGAGGCAATTCTCCCCACGATTTTCGGGGCTTCGGGTTTGGGCTTGGTGTTTATTTCAGGTTTTTGCTCCTTTTTCGCCGGCTTAGTCGCGGCGCAGGAACCGAAGCCCAGACACGCGGATGCGATCAAAAAAGCGGCAATACTTAATTTCATGAGTGGAATTTGCTCTCGTTTGTCACCGATGGGAATAAGGATTTTAGTCCGGCAGCAAACGGATCTCATCTGCCTGAATCAAGTGTTCCAGTCCAGATTCCGTGCGCAGCAACAGTTCACCACCCGGAGCGAGGCCTTCGACGGTTCCAGTCTTCGGCCCACACGAGGTGATCAATGAGACCCGGTTACCGGTCAGCACACAACGCAGCCGGACGGCCGAAATCAGATCCTCGAACGAATCTCCGATCTGCTTCCGCCGCATGGAAAACTGGCGGATGATCGCCGCGAGAACCTCGGGAAGTGAAATCTCCCGGCCTCCTTCGATTTGCACTGACGTCGCTATTTCCGCCACTCCAGGAGGGAACTGGGTCGTGTTTACATTGATTCCGATCCCGACGATTGCAAACCCCGCCCCGGCCTCAACCAGAATTCCTGCCACTTTCAGATGGCGGATCCACACATCGTTCGGCCACTTGATCCCCGCCTGCGAACCGAAAGATTCCACGGCTTCTGCAACCGCCAATCCAGCAGCAAGCGCCAGTCTCGGCCACAAGGCCTTGGGTTCTTCTGGGCGCACCAGAATGGAAAATGCCAGCGATTCACCGTGCGGAGAAAACCAAGCGGCTCCTCTCCGTCCGCGCCCTGCGGTTTGGTGTTCAGCTAACAGAATTAACCCGTCGGCGGCTCCCGCTTGGGCCAGTGCGCGGATCTCATCATTCGTCGAGGTCACCGTTTCGCGGATGAGCAGCCGGAACGGTTCAGGCAGTCCCTCCGAAATGCTGGTGAAATCATCTGCCATCCATTCAACCTTCTAGCGGTGTGAAATCCAATCCGATGTCCAGCGCCGGTGCCGAGTGGGTGAGTGCTCCAGCGGAAATGAAATCCACGCCCGTTTTCGCAATCTCCCTGAGTGTTTCAAGTGTCACTCCGCCACTCGCCTCAAGCTGCGGCTTGCCGCGATCACCACGGGCGGCGACGGCTTCACGAAGTTCTCCCAGACTCATGTTATCTAGCAGGATATAGTCCACTCCTTCGATTTCGAGAAACATGCGGACTTGATCGATGTGATCCGCTTCTAGCTCCACTTCCACACCGGGCCTTTCCGCGTGAAGCTTTTCGATGGCATTCCGAATCGTCCCGGCATCGCCCTCTGCGACGAGGTGGTTGTCCTTCACCATCGCCCGGTCGTAAAGCCCCATCCGGTGATTCGTCCCGCCACCGTCTGCAACCGCCTTTTTTTCTAAAATACGATAGCCCGGAGTCGTTTTGCGAGTGTCAAGAATCTGCGCCCGTGTCTCTCTAATTGTTTCCACGTACCGTGCCGTCAGCGTGGCGATACCACTCAGCCGTTGAAGAAAATTGAGTGCGGTGCGTTCTGCAGTTAGGATGGAGCGGGCCGAGCCTTCGACACGGATCAGCAGCGCTCCTCTGCTCACCTTGCTTCCATCAGGGATGAGAACCTCCACGTCCAACGCTGCATCGACCGCCGCAAAAACACGCGCTGCGATTTCCACACCGGAAATCACTCCCTCCTCACGAACGACCATGAACGCGCAAGCACGGCGTTCTTTCGGGATGAAAAACTGCGAAGTCACATCGCCGCCGCCGATATCTTCGGCGAGGGCCATTTTAATAAGAGCATCCGAGTGTCATTCATTTGCGAGCTGCGGCTGCGGCTTCGATTGCTTCTCGAGTGATGCGCGTGATTTCGGCCCACTTGCCATCATTCACGAGTTGCTTGTCCACCATCCATGATCCCCCGATGGCGGCGACGATGGGAAGCTTCAGATAGCTCGCAAGATTGCCTGAGGTGATGCCACCCGTGGGGATAAATTTCACGCCGGTGTGGCCGTAGGGACCGGCGAGGGATTTCAGCATATTCGTGCCGCCCGCTGCTTCGGCGGGGAAAAACTTCAGCAGCTTGCAGCCAAGCGAGAGCGCAAGTTCCACATCGCTGGGGGTCATCACGCCGGGCGAAAATTGCAGGCCGATTTCTCTAGCAGCAGCGATAATGTTAGGGTTAAGTCCCGGTGCAAGGCCGAAGGTGGCCCCGGCGTCCTTGGCGCGTTGGACCTGCTCCTTTTCTAGCAGTGTCCCAGCCCCTAGCAGAATTTCCGGGAAACGAGCAGAGATGCGTTTGATCGATTCCTCGGCAGCGGCGGTGCGGAAGGTGATTTCCATGATGTCGAGGCCGCCTGCGAGCAGGGCTTCAGCGAGGGGTTCGGCGGATTCGACGTGGTCAATTACCACGACGGGGACAATGCGTTTGGCGAGGATGCGGTCGATCATGGATTAGTAGGTGGGAAGGCGGACACTTTGAAACACTTCGGAGGAATGGGAAAGCAAATGCTCGGTGAATTACAAATCGAAGTGGATCATTCAAACTCCGGATGGGCGATGTAATCACTCTCCCGCAGCACGATCGCCTTTTTCGTCGTGAGGAGCTGCCAGCATTCGTAAGCAGTGCCGAGCACGATCACAGAGACGAAAATCAGGAACGTGGCAGTGACCACCACATCGACGCGGGCGTTGAAGAGCGAGGTTTTCGCCATAGCCAGCGCCTGGCCTTCGAGTCCGCCAACGATCTTCGCCTCCAGCGTGTGGATTGCGGGGATGAAGCCGGCGGCATTGGGCGAGAAAATTTTCATCCAACCGGCAGCATAGGTGACGGCGGTGAGGAATAGCATCGGCACTACCGTCACCCAACAGTAGCGGGCCTTGCCCATTTTGATCAGCACCACGGTGCCGAGGCAAAAGGCGATGACAGCCAGCAGTTGGTTAGAAATTCCGAAAATCGGCCAGAGACTTTTCGCGATTCCTTCTGGATCGAGCGCCCCTTGATAGAGAAAGAATCCCCATGCGGAAACGAGCAGGCCGGTGGCCGTGATGTTGCCTAACCAAGATTTGGTGTCCTTCAGACGTGGGGAAAATTGACCTAACAAATCTTGAAGGATGAATCGCCCCACGCGCGTGCCTGCATCCAGCGTGGTGAGGATAAACAGTGCCTCAAACATAATCGCGAAGTGATACCAGAGCGAGAGCGCGGTTTTTCCGGGGATGACCTTTGCGAACATCTGCGCCATGCCGACGGCGAACGTCGGAGCACCGCCGACCTTGCCGATCATGTGCGGTTCTCCCAGATCTTTGGCGAGCTGCAGCATGTGGGCTTCAGTGATTGCGTATTCTGGCCCGATCGCATTGATCTTCGCGATCTGCGCGGTCACCGCGGCCGGATTGTTAGGGTCGATCGGGGAGTTGATGGCGAAATACTCGCCCGGATGAAGCGCGCAGGCGGCGATCACCGCCATGAGCGCGACTAACATTTCCACCACCATCGCGCCGTAGCCCACGAGGCGGATGTCCTTCTCTCGGGCCAAAAGTTTCGGAGTCGTCCCAGAGGCAATGAGTGCGTGAAACCCGCTAACAGCCCCACAGGCGATGGTGATAAAAACGAATGGGAAAACCGGTCCAGGCACAACGAATCCGCCCCCGGAAACGAATGGGGTGAGCGCGGGCATGTGCAGCGGTGGATTTAAGAAAACAATGAAAACCCCCAGCACCGCCACGGTGCCGAGCTTCATGAAAGTGCTCAAATAGTCGCGCGGCGCCAGTAGCATCCACACCGGCAGCACGCTGGCCGTGAAGCCGTAAATCATGATCGCCCACGCGAGTTGGGTCGATTTTAGTGTCAGTGCCGAGGTCAACGCAGGTGATAGATATTTGCCTCCCACCACTGCAGCGATCAATCCGATCACTCCGAATACTGAGGCTCCCGTCACGCTAACTTTTCCACTCTTGATCATCACGCCCATGATGAAGGCCAGCGGAATGGTCGCGGCGATGGTGAAAAGTCCCCACGGGCTTTCTGCTAGAGCTTTCACCACCACCAAACCAAGCACTGCTAGTAGGATGGTCATGATCGCTAACAAGCTGATCATCGCAATCAGGCCTATCACCGGGTTGAGCTCCTCCTTGAGCATTTGTCCTAACGATTTTCCATCTCGCCGCATCGAGGCGAAGAGGATGACCGCATCATGCACACCGCCGCCAAGTGTAGCACCTATCAGAATCCAAAGCGTGCCCGGCAGATAGCCAAACTGCGCCGCGAGCACCGGACCCACCAGCGGCCCCGGCCCGGCAATGGCCGCGAAGTGGTGCCCGAATACGATCCATTTGTTGGTGGGGACGAAGTCGCGACCATCGGCGAGCCGTTCGGCCGGCGTCGCGCGCTCGGAGTCGAG
>JAYVNE010000163.1:0-11912 GCA_043758615.1 Akkermansiaceae bacterium | reverse complement strand
CGGCAGGGCATTTTTCGGTGCTTAATAGAAGAAAGGGGTTTCAAACCCCTTCTCCTTATTACTCCAAAACCCACAAATCTTTATGCGCGTCAGTATATAAGCGAAAGAAGCGCCGCATTTCGTTGGGAGTGGCTTGATAGATTCCGGACTGTGGCAGGTCGGTAAAACCGGTTCTTTAGACATGGGTCTAGGTCGTGAGGTAGAAACTAGTTTGCAGAACGGATTGGGTTTCGGCAGGTTCGACTACAGTTAGATCAACGAGGCCGCTGGTGTTGGTCTTGATGCCCAGATCAATGCGTCTATTTTCGAAGCTGGCGGTTAGAGCATTGAGGGCATTCGAGATTGTTCCGCCACTGACCGTGATGAACGCCGGATCATAACCTGGCGAGTAAGAGGTCGAAGGTGAAGGGGATTACTTGATGTTAGAGGCTGCTAAAGTTTACTTTTCTGTGCTTCTTGGAAGTCACCGGAGTCGTGCAGGCGCTGCGCGGGGGGGCGGCTTTGTTTTTCGTGAGCCCTGATCTGACGGCTGCCTTCGCGACGTTTTGCGCACTGTTTCATCGTCACGCAATATAGGTTGCGTCACAGGCTCCAGAGCTTGAGAAGGTCGTTGAGGTTATCTAGCTGCTTGTAGTGTTCGAGGCGATCATACCCCTAGAACTGCCGGACATGGGTGTGGTGTTTCTGCTGCACGTAGGCATCGTCGTTTTTGTAATAGAGGCGGGAGCGGATTTGATGGACGCCGTGTTTTTGAGCCATTCGTGCAGATGATAATTTAAAAACTCGCCGCCCATGTTGCCACCGCAGTGGACCACGGTGTCCACTTCGTTCCACCCGGTTTCGCAGATCTCCAAGTCGGCGGCGCGGACTTCCACCGCGTCGGCGGCCTTGTCGCATGTGGTCGGATGGTGCACGCTGCAGGGTTCGAACCTGCGACCCCATCCGTGTGAAGGATGTGCTCTACCACTGAGCTAAGCATGCGATGTCCAGAAACGCTTACGAATTCGCAAGCGGGAGTGAGAATTAAGGGCCTCGGTAGGACTTGGCAAGCAATTCAGCGCTTGATGTGGATTTTATACTTTTTGATGGCTGGCCTGAGATTACTCTCCGCCTACAGCAAGAACCGTGGCCCAGATTCCGAAAGAAAGTGTGGAGAAAGTGCTCGAAGCGACGGACATCGTCGATTTGATCGGGTCTTACATTCAGGTAAAAAAGGCGGGCTCGCAGTTCCGCGCGAATTGCCCGTTTCACAACGAAAAGACGCCTTCGTTTTACATCACACCGCACACCCAGCGCTTCCATTGCTTTGGCTGTGGAAAAGGGGGGAATGCCATTAACTTCGTTCGCGACTACGAAAATCTACCGTTCACGGAGGCGGTAAAGAAACTTGCCTCACGCGCCGGGATCCACGTGATCGAAGTGAGCTCGGACCCTAACGCCGAAAAGGCAGGTCGCTCGCAAGGCCGACTGAAGGATATCCATCGAGAAGCTACGGCCTTCATGCATGAGCATTTGATGAAAAATCCCGCCGCACAGCACGCCCGGGATTATATGAAATCGCGTGGCTTTGGTAGTGAAATGGCGGCGGGTTGGTTGATCGGATGGATGCCGGACAATCCAAGGCTATTTCTCGATTGGGCGCGCACTAAGAAATTCACCGGGCGCGAACTGCTCGATTCTGGGCTCACCACGCTGCGGGATGAAAATCGGGCGGATTCGGGGCTTTTCGTGCGTTTTCAAGATCGCCTCATGTTTCCTATCAGAAATGAAATTGGGGATGTGATCGCCTTCAGCGGGCGACAACTTCGCGAAAACAAAAATAGCGGAAAATATATTAACTCGCCCGAGACGCCTATCTTTAAAAAGTCCCGCGTGTTCTTCGGACTGGACCGTGCCAAGAAGCCGATTCTCAAGGAGAAGGCGGCGCTGTTATGTGAAGGCCAGATCGACGCGATCTGCTGCCATGAGCTGGGAATCGAGCATGCCATCGCCACTTGCGGGACTGCCTGCACGCGTGAACATGCCAAGATCCTGCGACGTTACACCAGCAACGTGCTGATCTGTTTTGATGCGGACAAGGCAGGGCTGGCCGCCACGGAGAAAGCCTATCGGGAACTCGCGCCGGAAGGGCTCGCCGTTAGAGTGGTAGAGATGCCGGCAGGGGATGACCCGGATACCTATCTGAAAGCCCACGGTGAGGCGGCCTTCCGTAATCTACTGGCGAACGCCAAAGAGTTCTTCGATTTTAAACTGGAACGAGGTAAGGCAATCGGTCTGTTCGATTCCGCCGCCGAGCGTGCCCTAGCTCTCAATGAATGTGCCGAAATGCTCTCGCTGATGACAGACTTCGCGGCGCGGGAAAATCAGATTAACATCGTTGCCACGCACTTGCAGACATCGTCCGTGGCGTTGCGCCAAGCCATTGCAAAGTTAAAGCTGAATCCAAAAAAGACCAACACTGATAGAACGGGGGCACCACTCGAATCGCATTCCGTTAGCACGCCGACACCCCTTCACCGGATTGTCGCATTTCTTTGCCATCTTGCTCTCAGCTCCGGCCCGGCCCAGCGATTGTTAGGTGAGCAGTTTGAAACATTGCATGAGGCGAACCGTTGGCTGGAGGGGATTCCTCTGTTGGAGTTGATTCTGGCAGCGGCACCGGACCCGGAATCGAATGCCGCAGTGAATGCGTTTATGTCCGGCCTAACAGAATCAGATCGAATGGCCCTCACGGTAGATGCGGCGAGTCTGGATGGCGTGACGATAGATGGGATGCAATCTGCGGAACAGGCATTGGCATTGCTTTCCGCTACCGTGCTGCAGCGGAGGGATGCTGCGGTGAAAGCGGAGTTGAAACAGCCGGGCCTTTCCAATGAGCGCCTTCTTGAATTGTTAGGAGACGCTAAGGAAATCAGCAGTTTGATGCGCGATATGGGCCAGCGATCTGAATTCGCCGATGAACTCCCGGCTTCCACATGGAAAGCGAAGGTTCCCGCATGGAAAAAATGGGATGGGGCAGGTAAAAAAGCCTAGTGTCGTGTAAAATTTAATATGTCGTCTTGGCATTCAGGAAACCTGAAGACACCAGATCAGAGGCATGAGTCTGTTAGGTCGCCGTAGGTGGTGTCCTCCCTAATGTATCTGCCCTAGGGGGCTGGAAGGGACTCGTCTGGCCCAGGACGTGGAGTTGAAAGGTCTTGGGATATCTTCGAAATAAATTTATTTTTCTTAACCCTGTCCCCGCATTTGACTCACCCCAGGTGATAGCATCGTTAGAAATCGGACAAAAGCACCCTTCCTAAAGATGCACAGGAGCCGAATAAAATCACCCTCTTCGTTGATATTCTAATGGTTAAAAGTTCGACATGATTCGAAAAATTACTGATATTGCCGTCGGCTATGCGCTAACAAACGACTCTCTACCACCTTTGGAGGGTCCGCAAATGCGAGGTGGTGCAAAAATAATCGGTCAAAAATTAGTATGAAAACAATCGAGCTTGAATGTCCGTATTATTTGAAGATTGTTTTTCTCATGAAGAGTTTCGCCATCGACCCAGCAAACCCAAGTCTGGATACCTTGATCTACGGAAATGGCGATTTCGAAAACAGCCAAGATGCACTCATCCGCAGTCTTATGCCCATGCTCTTATCAAGGCAGCCACTTCGCTCCACATCGTCAGAGGATAGCCATTTTCATCAACTCGTTGAAATTGATAGACAAAAGATAACTTTGACCCTCCACGAAGAAACGGCAGATATTCTAACAATTACTTCTGCTGAAATCGTTTAAAAATAAAATACTGTTGTTTGTAATAGTTTGCAGAAAAGTATCAAAATACTCATTCCGTTTAAATTTTTGCCCCACTCAAATCCCCAAATATCCCGATGAATCGAATCTACCAAGGCCGAGTCAGCAAAATTGAACTTCTCTCCGAAGATCGTAAAAATCTGACCCCAATCGACATTTTTGAAGGTCGTGAACTGAATCAATCCAGCCCGCTCTGGAAGCATCACGAAACCTTTCAGAACGCCGTAAATTACTATTTGTTATGCCTCGCGTCATTGGCTCGGAGCCATGGCGATTCCAGCGTCGATGTAACACCTCAGCATCGCCTTGCGGCTGATTTGCTGGATCGCATCAGTCAGTCTTGGGAGAAATTTCCACGAACCGTGAATGGTCCAGTCAAACCCAAATCTTTGCGCGACAGTCAGCGGAAATGGTTGGCTCTTGAGCCTGCCTCCACTTTGGAAGGTGCCATGACCTTGATCCTTGAGGGAAACTCAACGCCGACAAACATATTGAATCATGCACTGTTTCTACTTTTGGAAAAATGTGGAGGCGACTCCGCCATTCAACAAGGTGGGCGCGGATACTTGCCACGGCTTTGCGATGCCACTTACACCGGCAGTTGGGATCTCGATTCAGTTGCCACAGAGTCCAAAGGAGGGAAAGAGCGACTCGCTTCCATTCTCCATTCGGAGCATTCTCACAATGACCTCTCAAACCTCGCGGAGGAAATGACCATTTCATGGGCAGGAATCAAATGCAAACCTGACGAAAAAATTACAGGTGAAGCCTTGAAAAAACGCTTGGAGGAAGCCTTGGCCCATCAAATCAAACGGCTAGAGAGTCCTGATACTATCGCACTTAAGGAAACCATCTCCGCTTTTCCGAATGCTCGTGCAGAGTTGGCACAGCTTGGCGAGTCGATTCGCAACTTGCCGGACGAAATTTCTCTCGATCTGAACAAAGGTGGAAACATCAGTTGGGATCTGGTCTATGCGGCCTATCTGTTCAAAATCTTCCCAACAGCGCTTACTGCCAAGCTCCTTTCCCTTTCTATCAAAAAGCCATCTTCATCAAAAAATAAAAAGGCTGGCGTCATCTCCTCGGATCTTGGCGATGATCCCATCAAACTCGCGAGAGGTGAACGGGGCTACGTCTTCAGGGCTTTCACAGCACTGCCCGCATGGCACCCGCCGTCTCCCGGGAAACCCGTTTGGAAAGAGTTCGATATCGCGGCCTTCAAAGAAGCTCTCAAGGCTCTTAACCAGTTCAATCAGAAGACGCTCGAACGAGCAGAAAACAGAGCCTACTTGAAAGGAAAGATAGCCATCCTCCTCGGTTCCAGCGAGCCGGATTGGAAGCCAATTAAAACCGAAAGTGGAGAGTCCGAAGATCTGCCAAAACCGCTTGATCCCGTTTTGTTGCAGCTTGCCGACCGTCTTGAAGAACGACTCACACAAGAACTTGCGGACACCGTAGTGGATTATGCATCGCCCAAGACCCTACATTTCGGACAAGTCAGCCGCACGCTAATACCGGGGTGCTGGCAACTTTCCTCAGCCTCTCTGCGTGGTTTCTCAGACATTGCGAGCGAATGGAATAACCCCCTCAAACAGAAGGGGGATACACTCACCGAAGATGATCTATCAGATGTGGTAAAGAACCACCAACGCAGCGAAAAGAACAAAAAATCCATAGGCTCAATACCGCTTTTTCTCGCTCTCTGTGATAGTGATTTTTGGCCGCTCTGGCGTAACGAAATCGATACCTCGGATGAGGATGCGTCCAAGCCAGCGAACAACCGTTTTCTCTATCGGTTCATCGATCTTCATCAGTCGATCCGTGACTACGAGCGGGCCAAAGAAGCGGTTAAACTCACCCCGGCGGAGCCTCGCCTTTCCAGGCGACTTTGGATGTTTGCTGAAGAACAGAAAAGCAGGAAACAAATCTTTAAGGCGGAGGGTGTCATCGAGACCAAACTGGCAATCCAAGAAGAAAATCACTGCCGCGTGCGCAGAGTCCGGCTTGTCTTTTCAGCGCCTCGCCTCAAACGGGATGAACTCATGGGCGGTGATTCCTCACAGTGGCTCCAACCGATGGCTAAGGCTCTTGGCTTTGCCTCTGAAGAAGTGACCACAAAATTCGAATCAGCCGTGAGTTTAATGCCTGATTTCTCTGGAGAGGGAAGTGTTCGATTTTTGCTCAATTTCCCCAAAACCATTGACTCCGCTCCGCTCCAGAACTTCATCGGCAAATCTGGGATCTGGAATGGCCAGTTCAATGGAGTCAAAGACAAGAATATCCATCTTCATTGGCCCGCGACCGCTTCCACAAAGCCTTCCATAGAAAATCCATGGTGGAAAAATCCGATCGTTCTGAAAAATGGGTTCACTTTCCACTCCGTAGATCTAGGCCAACGCACCGCTGGAGCTTGGGCACTTATCAAAGTCACACCATGGAAACCGGAAACGAACAAACCCGTCCGGGGCATCGGCCACGACGGCACTCATGAATGGTTTGCGGAAGTGCTGGCAACCGGCATGCACCGTCTCCCGGGTGAAGATCAGCAAGTCCTGTCCGCCGACAAGCAAATGACCCGCGAACACTACGGGAAGGCGGGGCGTAATGCCTCCGAGCAGGATTTCGACGATGCCATCAAACTTTGTCAGGATCTCGGCTGCTCTGGCCCGGAGGAAGCGAAAGCATGGGTCGGCAAAACTCCAACCGAAAAATCCCTAGCCGAGCAAAACGACTCGCTTCTCGCGCTCGCGAATCGTCGCCTCTCTCGACTCGCGACGTTCCACCGCTGGTCTTGCCTACACCGAGCACTCACCGAAAAAACCGACGATACCAAAACCCAGATTCGCATCATTGCAGCAACTCTAGCCGAGCTTGCTCACTGGCAAGACTCTGATGTCTCAACCATGCTGCAATCTCTCCTCTCCGAGCATCCTTTCCTTGAGGTTCTATTGCCAGAGATCTCTCCCGATTCTTCTTCTGGGAAGTCAGCCAAAAAGCACAAATCCAAAGCCGCCAAATCCTGGACTGAAGCACAAATTGCCCAGTGGAAAACCGATTTCCATCCCGATCATTTTGCCGAATTCAGCGATTTTTTCTCCTCGAAATTTTCATCCTATCGAGAATCACTTCTCATCTCGCTCACGACACTCGCCAACCGAGTCACGCCATTGCGTGGTAATGTTTGGAAATGGAAAACTCGCCCATTAAGCACTCCCGAGTCACACCCCTATGGCGAATTGATCTGGGAGGAAACTCGTGGCGAAAAAGTCCCACTCATCCGTGGCCAGCGTGGCCTTTCCATGGCCCGACTGGAGCAACTGGAGACCCTCCGCACCCTTTTCCTCCGTATTAATCGCGCGATGGACAAAGTCCCCGGCCAACTCTCCAAAGTCGGCTTTGGCTTTACTCATGACGCAGGCGAACCCTGTGAGTTTTTGCTGGATAAAATCGACCGCATGAAGGAGCAGCGCGTAAATCAAACCGCTCACCTCATTCTGGCACAAGCTCTCGGTGTGAGGCTCAAAAAAGAAAAAACGGACGCAAAGGCTCGCCAGACAAAAGACATTCACGGCGAGTATGAAAAAATCCCCGGTCGCCAACCCGCTGACTTCATCGTCATCGAAAACCTCGACCGCTACCTCACCAGCCAAGGCCGCGCCCCATCCGAAAATCGCCGCCTCATGAAATGGGCGCACCGGGCCGTGCGCGACAAGATCAAAATGCTCGCGGAGGATCCATTCGGAATAAACGTCGTCGAGGCACCAGCAGCCTATTCTTCCCGTTATTGTGCCCGCACCGGCGCGCCGGGTTCTCGTTGCTTTGAGAAACCAGAACTCGATGCGTTCCTTCGTGAGCAACTGGAAAAAAAATCCGCCACCCCGCCTAACGTGGGCCACCCTGATCTCCGCGATTACTACAAAAGCCTAATCCAACAGTTTGAGATTGTTGAAAAAAACAATGCGGAGACCACTCAATCCAATGAAAGCCGTGAACCAGCGGAAAAGCCGAAATCTCTCCACACTCTCATTTACCCCAAGCCCGGCGGTCCGCTCTTCCTCTCTTGCGCGGAATCGTCACTGATACAAGCCGATGCCAACGCCGCGATCAATATAGGACTTCGTGGCGTAGCCGCACCTGAAGCCATCGACATTCTTCATAAAATCCGCACCCAAACCCATCAGGAAGCGATTTATGCCGGGAAGCGGAAACATGCCGAGAAGAATGCCCGGGAAAAAGCTGCTTTCCCCGATGGAACGGAAATCCTACTCACCAAGGCTCTTTCCAAGTCCTCCAAATCCAAAGGTAGTCCTAACTTTTTTCATATCCCTCCACTCGCACGCCAGTTCTTCGACTTCGACCATGCGTCGATCCAAATCGCGGGAAAGTCGAGAGGGTTGATTTCTGGTGTTGCTCTGCACACCCTAACCGATTCCGCAGTGCTTTCCAGAATCGTATCCACCAATGCCAAGCGCTTGGAAAAATGGGGGCTTTCGATTTCCAAATCCCAACTCCCTGAAGAAGAGCCGGAAGACGACATCCCCATGAAACACTAACTCATCTCATCTCACTACACCCGCTTCTCTCCATAGGTATCGATCAGCAGATATCGTGTCATGGTGGCAGGTCAGCCAACAGACTTCGAGGGCATGTAAGGTTTCACTGCATCCGCCGAGTCGTAAAAATCCTGAGCGATTTCTTCCTCGAACTTTTTATCAAAAAAACCATCGAGATTTGGCGGCTTATCCCGCCGGGCGATTACCACTTCCTCAACCCCGCTCCACGGCCGCGATCAGCTTGGAAAGATGCGTCTTTGCCTCGTGGATGGTCATTTGCATGGCCGTAATTTAATCAACTGAACCAATTTCGTCAATTCCCTCATGAACCCCGAACTCCCCTTGATGCCCGTCCGGCGTCTTCACAACTATCTGTATTGCCCGCGCCTGTTTTACCTCCAGTGGGTAGAGGATTTATTCGTGGAAAATGCGGATACGGCGTCCGGTTCCGCAGTGCACTCGCGGGTGGATGAGCCGTCGCATCTTAGGGCGCAGGATCTTGATTTGGAGGAACGCGCATCCCTGCGATCCGTGGCGGTGCAGTCTGATGCGCTGGGACTAACAGGTGTGGTCGATTTGATCGAAGACACGGAAAATGGAAGGGAATTGCTCGATTACAAACGCGGCTCTCCTCGTCGCGACGAAGATGGGAAACCGGTAGCAAAGGAAAACGACGCAGCGCAGCTCGCCGCATACGCCTTGCTCCTGCGGGAAGAAGGCATCGTGATCGCCAGAGCATCTATCTATTACGCCGCTGAGAAAAAGCGGGTGCCGGTTCCTTTAACCGATTCACTTTATGAAAACACACTGCTTGCCCTGAAGGAGGCGCGTGCCGTAGCCGCAGCAGGAGTCTGCCCACCACCGTTGCGCGATGATCCGCGCTGCCTTCATTGTTCCGCCTACGCGGTTTGCCTCCCTAACGAATCCGCTTTTTGGTCTGGACTTCTAACGGATGATCCGAAAGATAAAGAACCTCCCCGCCCGCCGGGTGATGATGGCGAGATCATCGTCGTCCAGAATCCGAGAGCCTACGTCGGCCGCAAAGGTGGTGAACTAACGGTTTCCCTCGGAGGCGAAACCCTAACCAAACATCCACTCGAACAACTCCAGTCAGTTTACATTTTCGGCGCGGTGCAAATGTCCACCCAAGCGGTGCAAGGGTGCTTGGAACGTTCCATTCCGATTTCCTATTTCTCGCCTGCCGGACGATTCCTCGGTATGACCAGCGGCCTGCCCACTTCTGGCACGGACGCACGCCTCGGCCAATACCGGCTCTACGGCGAGCCCGGCCTGCGTGCAAAGTTGGCAGCTCGCATCCTTTCCGCCAAGATTCACAACCAGCGCGTGATGCTCATGCGAAATGGCGATGCTCCGAAATCCGTCATCGAACAAATGGCAGCCCTCCGCGACCAAGCAGCTAAGGGAGATTATACGCTCGATAGTTTACGTGGTATCGAAGGCGCGGCAGCAGCACTCTATTTCGAGCATTTCGGAACCATGCTGAAAGGCACCGCGTTTGAAAATTTCGATTTCAACGGACGCAACCGCCGGCCGCCGAAAGATCCGGTCAATGCCCTGCTTTCGATGGGCTACTCCATCCTCGCGAAAGAGCTCACCGGGATGTGCCACACGGTCGGGCTGGATCCATTTCTCGGTTTTCTCCATCAGCCGCGCTACGGACGGCCCGCGCTCGCTCTCGATCTCATGGAAGAATTTCGTCCGCTGTTAGCCGATTCCGTAGCGATCTCGTTGCTAAACCGCCGGGAGCTGGATGTGGGAGATTTCGTCCGCACCACGCGCGGCACTTTTCTGGGAGACGAAGGCAGGAAACAATACTGGCGTGCGTGGTTCCGTCGTATGGACACGGAAGCCTCGCATCCGCAGTTCGGCTATAAAATGAGCTATCGTCGTATGCTCGATGTGCAGGTCCGCCAACTCTGGCGTTATTGCCGTGGGGAGGCCACGGATTATCATCCCTTCACCACACGTTAGAAAAACACGATGGCCCGCACCCGCTACCTTGTTTGTTACGACATCTGCCACCCGAAACGTCTGCGGCAGGTCGCCAAGACCTGTGAGTCTTTCGGCCAGCGTCTCCAATATTCCGTCTTCGAGTGCCCGTTAGATGATCTCCGTTTCGAGAAATTGAAAGCCGCGCTCGATGCCATCATCAAGCATGATGTCGATCAAATCATGTTCGTTTCGCTCGGCCCTGAAGAGTCAAAGCAGGTTTTCCGCATTTCGACACTTGGGGAACCCTACATCGGGCGCTCGCGAGTGACGATCATTTGATGGGAAGGGCACGATCTACCGCCGCAAACGAAGATAGTTCTTTCCTAATGGTTGGATTCCAGCATCTTTCTGTTGGCCAAGTGCCACCGACCGAATTCCCTCCGCCTTTGGGTTTTCCAACTTCTTTGACATCACGAGTGCTGCGGTGATGCGCCGCTCCTTAGGGAGCGCTCGCGGACCCCATTTCATAAAGGCCTCCGCGCAAATTCATTCGCGGAATAAGGCATGAGGAACCGTGCTTTCTGCGCCACGCTCGCGGACGCAGCAAAAAACCATTGATCCATATGGCTTGCAGGCACCCGCTCTCGCAGCACCCGTGATTCCAAAGAGATTGAGGCGGAGCTTGCTACCTCCCAAGCCTGAAGGCCGCCGCCACTCGCAGCACCCGTGATTCCAAAGAGATTGAGGCGGAAGGACGAGTTGCAACCCGTTAATTTGCCCAATGGCTCGCAGCACCCGTGATTCCAAAGAGATTGAGGCGGAATTCCCAACGCCACAGTCCAGCAACCCGCACCGACTCGCAGCACCCGTGATTCCAAAGAGATTGAGGCGGAAAATGGGAACACCCATGGACCGTATCGCCGTACTCTCGCAGCACCCGTGATTCCAAAGAGATTGAGGCGGGCCGATGGATTTTCCTGCTGGGAGGAAATGCGTGACCTCGCAGCACCCGTGATTCCAAAGAGATTGAGGCGGACAATGGGTTTGTGCGGGAACCGATAAAGTTCCTACTCGCAGCACCCGTGATTCCAAAGAGATTGAGGCGGGACAATGGGCTAACGGGTGGACTTGTTGCACTATCCTCGCAGCACCCGTGATTCCAAAGAGATTGAGGCGGCTGCGACGCCTTCCGCACCGCAGAACGGACACGACTCGCAGCACCCGTGATTCCAAAGAGATTGAGGCGGGGC
This sequence comes from Akkermansiaceae bacterium, assembly GCA_043758615.1. Taxonomy (GTDB): domain Bacteria; phylum Verrucomicrobiota; class Verrucomicrobiia; order Verrucomicrobiales; family Akkermansiaceae; genus Luteolibacter. The sequence continues at coordinate 348 of JAYVNE010000163.1, read as the reverse complement.
AATCGAGGCGACGAGGTAATTAAATCCTCAACCCTCGCAGCACCCGTGATTCCAAAGAGATTGAGGCGGCTAATCACGTCGGACATCGGCAGGACTGAGCGCACTCGCAGCACCCGTGATTCCAAAGAGATTGAGGCGGTCGAAATTCTGATAGGCTATGCGACGGCGATCAACTCGCAGCACCCGTGATTCCAAAGAGATTGAGGCGGAATTATGCCCGAATCGACAACCGGGACAGGGACGGGCTCGCAGCACCCGTGATTCCAAAGAGATTGAGGCGGTCGGGTATAGTGATGCGGCGTAAGTAGTTATTTTCTCGCAGCACCCGTGATTCCAAAGAGATTGAGG